>NZ_JBIMEX010000010.1:0-160895 GCF_051262635.1 Oceanobacillus sp. CF4.6
GTCATCCAGCTATTCTCAGAGACGCAAAAGTCAAATATAGCTATGCGGATGAACCGATTCGTCTAGTAGAATTTGAAGATGAAGAGCACAGACTCTATCGATTAATGACAACAAGATGGGATTTATCTGCAGAGCAAATCATGGATCTCTATCGGTATCGATGGATGATTGAGACCTTCTTTAAGTGGATCAAGCAACATTTAAAATTAGTCAAGATCTGGAGTACGAAACCACAGGGAATGTGGAATCAAATGTTTCTTGCCCTAGCTGCATATGGCTTGGCTTTGATACTACAATTACAGACCAAATCGAAAAAGAAACTTTGGCCGTTTTTAAGGTTGATGAGAACGTACATGTACAAGTCATACGACGAATTTATTGAAGAATGTAACCGTCAAGTAGTTTTGAACACTTTTTGCTAATTAACTTTGAACACTTTTCTCTTGAAATAGAGATTCTCGATATTTAATTCTATGACTAGCTCCATCAAAATGAATAACTTCCGATCGGTGGAGAAGGCGATCTAAAATCGCCGTTGTTATTCCTTGGTCTCCAAGTAACTCTCCCCATTCTTCTGGCCCTTTATTCGATGTCAGGATGATTGAACTTCGTTCATATAAATGATTGATTAGATGAAAAAACAGATTTGCTTCATTTTGATCCATAGCCATATACATGAGGTCATCAATGATGACTAAATCAGATTCTCGAATACGTTTCATCTTAAGCTGAGATTTCCGGAGGTATTCTTCCGACTTTAATAAAGGAACTAATTCACCCATCGATACGAAGGAAACACGCTGTCCTTTATTAATCGCTTCTAAACCTAATCCAATTGCTATATGTGTCTTGCCGACTCCCGGTGGACCTAAAAATACTAAATTAAATGATTCATCAAGCCAATTCAGCTCTTGGAGTTGTCTCAACTGTCTCTCACTAAGTGATGGGAGTTCCTTAATATTAAATTCGGCTAAGCTCTTTTGATATGGAAATGCTGCCCATTTTAAATACTTTTCTATCAACTTTTCTTCTCGACGTTTTTCTTCATATGTAAGCATTTCTCGAAGAAATTCCTGATAGGTCCATGAATGTAGCTCTGCTTTCCTTAAAAAAGATGGTAGTTCTTTTGATGTTTCGGCCATTCTAAGATGATGAAGCTGCCTTTGTAAACTTTCAACGGAGTATTCCAATTCAGGCACCCCCTAAAATCTTAAGATAGCCATCCAATTCTCTTAAGGATGCTTTTTCTTTAATCAGCGCGGAGGGTATTTCTGCGACTGGAATATCACTATCACTTGGTAAATTTGGACTTTTTGATCGTTTCAATTTTGCTAAATGTATTGCGACATCATGTAAATCATTCGCACTCCACAATCGTTGATCAATACATGTATCCAGCGCTTGCTGAATAAAGGGTTGAAACTCTTTCACAGTTCTTTGCAGGATTTGTAATTGATCTCTTATATACCGCGGGTAGCGTTTATTAATTTCTTCAAGGAATACTTCGATCTTTTCCTTATTGTCAAAGGAACCTTTTACGGTATCCATATATGCTTTGATTCCTTTTGTTTTATCCCTGGTATGGTCTGTATCTTTAATCAGTTGTACCTTTTCTTTGGAAAGAAGATGAATAGCTATTGATACACCTCCTGGTGTCTTCTCGATAATAAGTTCACCCTGCTCAACTTTAATATAGACAGTATTATCACCATGAGGTTTATATGTTCCAAGTGGAACGGAATAACGATTCGATTTGTATTTAATAATATTGTCCTTATGGACAGTTCTTGTTATACTTGAACCATGGTTACTCTCGAAAGAGAGTAGAGAGGAGACTTTTCGTAAGTGCGGCTTTTCCAGGGCAAACACTTCGACAGGTCTCTTTTTTATTGTATTGTGTACTTGATAGTTTCCTTTTCTTTTAAGCCATGCTAAGCATTGCTCATTCCAAGTTTCTATTTGATAAAAGACACGATTCTTTGCAAAGTTTCTCTTAATGAATTTCACTACATTTTCAATCTTCCCTTTAGACTCCGGATCTGCTGCTCTACATAAATAAATGGAAAATCCTCTTTGTTGCTTATAAGCCTGAAATTCTTCTGTATATACGATATCTCCTCCATTTTCACTAACTATCATTAATTTATCTTGATCATAAACAATCTCTTCTGTTATACCACCATAATATACAAAGGCATTTTCATGACTGCGTATAACATCACGAGTTGTAAAAGGACGATCTTGCCACTCTGAGTACTTATAACGTGAGTGAGACAAGACGAAGGCAATCGCATATATCTTTTTCCACTTACCTTCAACTGTTTTGACTTTCATTTCTCCAAAATCCACTTGCATTTGTTTTCCTTTTGGAAGTTCTACCAATGCTTCATAACTCCGAAAGGAAAGTGTTTTAGGTATATGATACTTTTCCCTTAACTCATACACATAGCTGCGAACGGTGCTATCACCAACATTTGTAAAAGAGCACCGTTCTTCAAGCCAATCTGAAATTTGCGAAGCTGACAAATCTGGATGTTCCTTTAGCCATGCAAGAATATGATTCTGATAAGGATCCAGTATTCTTTTTCTTGTCTTCAATTCTTCCACCCACCTACAAGCTTCTTCAAAATCTTTTTCCAAATACTCATAAACAGTAGTTCTTGATAAGTTGCATTTTCTCGCAATAGCTGCGACTTTAAAACCTTGCTTTTTTAATTGATGAACTTCTACAATTAACTCTAATTTAATCACCTTCTGAATCCCCCAAAACCAGTTATTTCATACTTTATTATTTTAACTGATTGGAGGTTATTTGGGCAGAAAGTGTTCAATTCTATCTGGCAGAATCTGTTCACTTTATTCTAGCAGTTACAAAGAATTACATCGTTCAAAAAGTAAAACAACACGAGGACGGCAGAAAATACCAATACCTAAGAAAAAGGAAACAAAGTTCGAAGGGAATATAGCCATCATCAAGCCACGGAAGAAGAAGTAATGCTTATTTTTTTTTGATAATTTAATATGGGGAAAAATGGGAACAAGGTCTATATAGGGCCGGGTTCCCGTTTTTAAATTTTAAAACTGAAATCAATTGGTAAAATTTAACTAAATTGGACTATGGTTCCATTGATGCAAGACCAATGGGAAGAATCCATAACGAATGAAGCAATTTGGGAAGCGGTAACGATGAGGCGCATTCCAACAGGGAAAGGACAGAAAGGAATGGTGAAATAATATGTCCAGAAAACTTCGCGCGTGGTACCCGGGTGCCATATATCATATTACGAGCCGTGGCAACCGAAGATCCGCACTTTTCTATGATGATATTGATCGAAAAACGTATTTAGAATTACTGGAAGAGGTCCGCTTCTATCATCCATTCCACCTTCATGCCTACTGCCTCATGACAAATCATATCCATCTTCAATTAGAAACTACCACACATCATATAAAACACATCATGAAAATGTTGAACTCTAGATATGCACTGTATTTCAATAAACGCCATCATCTCGTCGGACATGTTTTCCAAGGAAGATACGGAGCAGAGCTTATCGAAACGAAAGACTATCAACTGGAAGTGAGCAGGTATATTCATTTGAACCCAGTCGAAGCGGAAATGGTGAGCCGCCCGGAAGACTATCGTTGGAGCAGTTACCGAGCCTATGTGACAAGGGAAGGTAACCCGCATGTGAGAACAAAGAAGATATTATCTTATTTTCCGGCGCCTGAGAAGGAGAATTATCGGGTGTTTGTGAAGACAAAGGATGTTCGTGCAGTTGGAAAGCTTAGGAAGCTATAGTAGATTTTTTCCTTCAATTCTTACGTTTATTTAAAAAATAATAAATGGTTCCCTGTAATAAAAAAAGGAGCCATTATCTATTCGAGTCTATTCTGCTTTTTCAGAGTTCATTTTTTCGCTAATTTCGTCAAACATACGATTTATATCGATATCTAATACCTTGTAGATTTTGAAAAGGGTATATGAAGTCGGCAAAGACATCCCGCGTTCAATTTTCCCTAAATGCTTCTCGTCAACATTTGCTTCTGTTGCTATTTCAGCTATTATTTTACGCTTTCTTTTTCTCGCTATTCGCAGATACTCCCCAAGTAATTCATCAAAAGTCATAGGTTTAACTTCCTTTCGGTGTCATTATCTGGTGTGGAAAAGGGAATAAAAACATCTTATAAACCACTTTTGTTGCACTTATGAAAATGAATTTCAACTATGCATACCTAATCATATAGGGTAAGTTCACTGTTGGAGATTATACATTATATCTCTTCCAACGCCTATCCAGCAGGACTTTAGATTCGTTTTTATGAAACTCTGTCAATATGCTTATACAGGTATTAAACATTAATTATCTTTTATGCTTCTCAAACAAGAGGAGATAAATAGTTTTTTAAATAAGAATTAACATTATTTTCATATAATTTTAACATTAACATAGTACTATAGAACTGTATTAGAGATAAGAATAGTTACTCATTTCTTTTTTATAAGACGGAAATGCAATGAGCTACATATAGTTAACAACAATGAAAAATAGCTAGATAAGCATAACGCAAAACACAACAAGCTACTATTAACCTCCTTAGACATCCAGCACCGAACTTTTTCAACTTCAGCTGTCAAATGGAACGATGGAAAGCTTATTTTTACTGATGGCTACTAATTTCATTTATACAGAACTATTGTTCTTGTATACATATCATTATGAGGCATTCGCTTTAATGAATGAAGCTTCAAAAATAAAGTGGGAGGAAAGCAAATGATGAAGAATGCGAGAAGAATCGAGTGTCCTGCATGTGGGCACAGGCTAATGGACAAAAAGGAAGGAGCATTTGGAGCGGTTCAGGTAAAGTGTATGAAAAGTAAGCATGTATGGGAAGTTGAACTAAGTAAACTCAATTTTAAGTTAATACATGGAAAATTATACCGTGACGATCAGGAGTCAGTAAGTTAGCGTGTTACGATTCTTAAGGCTTTTAAGGCTACCTTAAAGCCCGGATAACCATTATTTAGCCCTTTTATTGTATGTAAAAATGCAGGAGTCCAATTATACCGAGCGAGGAATCTTAAGAATTACCCAGGCCGGATAATGACCTCTTTTTGAAGGGTTATCTGGTTTTTTGTGTTGTCTAGCTGCGTTATAGAAATAGACGCATAAGCAATTCACACTCCGTACAGGAAGGTTCACCTACACTTCGATGCCTTGCTTATGCGTCCATTTCTAAGCAGTCGCCTGCGCTTTTCTTATGTTTAACAATACGATATTCGGTACCGAGCAATGGAGTCGTTGAAGCGCGAACTACCTAATAGCCGGACAGTAGCTAATTCAGTTTAGTTATTGTCCGGATTTTTTTACTTGCTTTATCCCTCAAGGGGGAGACGTGGGGACAGTATTTTGTCCCGGAAAGGGGAAATGAAGATGGATAAGGATCGGGATTTTTCGTTTGAGGAGATTTTTAAGCAGAATGAGCGGCGAATATATTTTCACATTCAACGATTAGGCATTCATGATGTTCATCGGGAATTTTATGTGGAGGGATTGTACGCGATGTGGATGGCTTATAAGAAATACGAGCCAGATAAAGGTCCGCTATCTACCTATTTCAACTATATGATTCGCAATCGTCTCATCGACTTGGTTCGCAAAAAGACAAATGACGATCAGCAGGAGGAAAAACTCCAACAAGCTCATATGCTCAAGGGGCTCACTGGAAATCATTACGGTGGCGGGAAGTCTCTCGCTACAAAAAATAGTGGAATGGAGTTGGTTGATGAAGCCTACTGGCAGGAAATCAAGGATATGCTCACCGAGAAGCAATGGAAGTGGGTGTATTATTACGTGATTTTAGACATGCCCTTAAAGAAAATTGCGGAACAGGAAAATGCAACTACAGAAGCAGTAAAAAGCTGGGGGAAAGAAGCGCGGAAGAAACTGAAAGGATGGCATATGAAGAGGAAGCATGGGGACGGTTCTTTTGCTTCCTTGGAGGAATAGAGGTATCTGCGTGGTGCCTGCCTGCTATCGGTGCGGGTGCCTCGGGAGTACTGTCAATCCCCGAAATTGGCAAATTTTGTCGAGAGGTTAAGGGGGTTAGAGAGACTGTTAGGGAATGTGCTGACTATTCTTTAGCATTTTTCTAGTAAGCTTCTATTCACAAAGTATAGAGATCAATGAAGGGGTGGAATATATGAATTACATCAAACAAGTCAATGCATTTTATAGTGGATGATGGGTTTGTTTTGTTTAGAAACTGGTGTAGAAATGATTTCTATAACTACAATCGAAATGAGGTTGAAGGAGGGGGTGTTTTTAAGTGGATTAATTATTATTATTTATGCATGATGTAAGGGTTGGATCTTTCATTTTTTAGTATAGATGAAGCAAAGTGCCAGGTTCGTCTTGCAATTCTATTAATTTCCTTCATAATAAAGATAAGTATTTTGAATATTAAGTCGGGTGAAATAAAATGGCAAACTTTAAAACAGCAGATTTATGTGATGAGCATGCAAGCAAGGTTCAGGTTTGTGATCTAAATTTCCATTCGTACGGAAACAGAAAACGTTTTTCAGGTAAAATTGAAACTGTTCGTGCATACGAAGATAATGTTCTATTTTTGGAAGCACTTGATTCTGTGCCTACAGGTTCTGTCATCGTTGTTAATGGAGGCGGTTCAAAAAACCGTGCCTTAATGGGGGATCGTCTTGCCGGTATTGCAGTTTCCAGGGACCTTGCTGGAGTCATCATTAATGGCTGTGTTCGTGACTCAGCGGATCTTGCATCGATGGATATTGGTATCTTTGCTCTAGGGACAAACCCATTAAAAAGTAAAAAGAATGGAATAGGAGAACGAGATGTAAGTTTTACTTTTGGTAATGTACATTGGACTCCAGGAGATTATGTCTATGCCGATGAAGACGGTGTGATTGTTTCGAAAACAGCACTTCTTTAATAATTAGGAGGAAGGAGAGACAAATAACCTATTCCTCCTTCTTTTTTTACCACGTTCTTAGAAAACTTGGGCTTAGCCAAGCCTTTGTGGCGATGCCTTAGTTGCACTTATGCAGCGAATATATTCCAAGTAACTTTCAGCCGTTTTTACCGCTTGCTCTTTCCAATTTACACTTAATTGATTTACTGCATAAGTAGCGTCACCATCATTAAAACCTTCATATTTTAATTGTTCTATTAAGCCGCTTTTAGAAAAAGCCGTATAGTCTAAATAATTATTAGCCATATTCACTGCATTTTTTTGTGATGGTGTTTCACCAGATTTTTCTACAGTCTTCTCTGTAGCCGGAGCTTCTGCTTTTTCTTCCTCTACCGTTTCTACAATGACTTCTCCCGTTTCGGGCTTTTCTGCTGCTACGACAAGTTCATCTTCTCGTTTATTGATTTCAGCTTGAAGCGACTCTAATTTATCCTCTGCATCTTCAACTTCGTCAGTCATATTATCTCTATTACTCGCTAATTCTTCCAATCCTTCATACTTTTCGTTATTTTCAACAATAGTATTTTTAACATCTGATAATTCATTCTCTTTTTCTATCAATTCGTCATGGACAGATTCTAATTCTTGTTCAGCCTCTTCCGTTTTAGCTTGTAATTCTTCATAATTGACTGCTTCCCCTTCAATGTCTACAGTTTCTTCTGAACATGCTACTAAAAATAAAACAGGTAATAATAGTATTAGGTATTTTCTCACCTTTACCAACCTCCTGATCACTAATTTGATACTATTATCCTGTAACTGGTAGATTTATGCTATAACTTTCGATACTCGTATAAATAAATAGGGATAAAAAATAAGAAGAAGACATTGGATCAAATCCCATAGCCATCAAGTTAAGCATTCATCCTTGATTACAGCCAACGAAATGTATCACTCATGACATGTTTTTTACCACTTCATACCTTCTGGATAATCAAAGATTAAAAATATACTTTTCAGAAATGGGAATGTTATACTTGCTATACAAACTTGACTAATTTGCAATAAGATCAATCTTCTGCAAACGGTCCATAATGTGGAATAAGAAAATTTCTCATTATTTTAATGTGTAGTAGACTTAGTGACTACAGTTTTTTCCTCCTATTTACTTGGAATGAATTTTTTTGTTTTTTAAACAAAGGGGAGATTCAATATGGAAGTAGTATATTTTGCAGGTGGATGTTTATGGGGAGTACAAACTTTTATAAAAACTTTACCTGGAGTTAATTTTACCGAAGCAGGAAGAGCTAATGGAACAAGTCATACACTTGAGGGTTATTATGATGGGTACGCCGAATGTGTAAAAACAGGATTTGATCCGACAGTTGTAACGATCAAGGAATTAATGGGATATTTATTTGAAATCATTGATCCATACAGTTTGAATAAACAAGGACAAGATGTTGGCGAGAAATACAGAACAGGAGTATATAGTGAAAAGCCGGAACACGTAAAAGAGGCGAAGACGTTTCTTAGTGAGAGAAATGATGATGACCTGATAGTTGTTGAAGTTTTACCTCTTACAAACTATGTGAGAAGTGCAGAAGAACATCAAGATAGGTTAGCTAGATGTCCAAATGATTATTGTCATATTCCAGAAGAAATAGTAAGTAGATATAAGTAAGTGAGAATATTAAAAGATGAAAGTGACAGTCACTAAAAGGTTGGATTGTCATTTACATATAAATATTGGCACTCCCCAATAGGGAGCCATTCGGCACTAAGATTTGGCACCCCTATTATATATAAGGGCCATTTAATTGAGAACTGTTATCAATCATTGTATACTAGATTCGTATCAGATAAATATAATGGAGTAAGGAGAATATATCATGCAAATATACTGGACTAAAATAAATAAGATTATTGAAGAAACGCCTGAGGTTAAAACGTACTTGCTCGACTGTCCGAAACACTTTACATGGGAAGAAGGTTCCCACACCCACTTCGCACTGGAAGGTTTTAATGCCGGAGATAAACCAAACCGCGGCCTGATCCGTCACATGTCAATCTCCACGTTACCGCATGAAAATTCAATCGGTATCACAACACGCATCAGAGAGCAGTGCTCTGAGTTTAAAACGTTTTTAAGAAATCATGAGGTCGGCAATGAAGTTGCAATATTTAAAACGCATTCGAATATACCGCTTAAAAGAGAAGACAAAAATGTTTACCTGCTGTCATCAGGTGTCGGCCTGGCAACTTTCAGACCGCTTGTACTTGATTATTTTGAACGTGCTGACAACGTCAATCAAATTCATTCCCTGAACATCGACTCATCAAAAGATTTCTTATTCACTACTATTTTTGAATCCGCACCTGACAAGAAGTTCACATCACAGTTCGTCGATAACCGTAAAGACTACTATGAAGAAGTGAAGAATCTTGCTGCAGACAAGGATGGACTCTTCTATGTTGTCGGCAGCGATGAATTCCTCGTGCAGAACATTAAAGTACTGCGTGAGCAAGGCATCAAGTCCGAACAGATTAAGCTCGACAAGCATGAACAGGCACTGCCTGAGTTTTTATCATTTGATTTGTCAATTTAAGCGAGAAACTATATTTCTTGGTAAATACTAAATAGATGTTCCATTACCGGTGCGATTATTTAAGTTTAAGATCATAAGCCTAATTCCTCGTTCGAGATACGGCGGGGTTAGGCTTTTTTATCTTTCAAAATCCTTAACGTTGTAAATTTGCACATTCTTGACGTTATTCCATTGGTAAGCTCATTGGCAACGAATGATAAGTCTTACGCAATGGCTGGTAAAAAACATGGCAGAAGTGGTACATTCTTATGACTGTAGTCATTCATCCTAGACAAATACCATATTTCCCCATTTGCTTCTTCCCAGAAAAACTTCTGAGGGGGAGCATTTTTTTGACAACTTATTTAGAATATACATTCGAGTTGATGCAGCCTGATCACTTGAACCTGAACCATTTGAGTTACTACTAGTAGAACTGCTGGCGCTTGCACGTTGAGCTTCTGCCTCTGCGCTTGCTAATTTTGATTCCAGACAACTTCATCTTTTAAATTGGTATTTGTATCTGTCAAATCAGTAATTTCTTCGTTCAACGCGTTTTCCGTGTTAAATCCAGCTTTTTCTTCCTCTAATGATCTATATTTCTTTCGTATTCCGTAACATTTGAGGTCACTTCTTCTATATCGGACTCAAGCGTTGAAACATCTTGTATGAGAACGTTGTTTTCTGATGTTAACGTATCATAATCAGTGGTCAGACTTTCATTTTGTTCTAAAGATTTATGAAGTTGCGCCTCATAACTTTTATCGTGTGAAATCGATCCAATAATGAATGGTATGTCAACACTAAATCAAACAATTTTTTTAAGAGGAAAGTTTCGGTATGTTACTGGACTTAAGTAACCAAGAGTGCTGTGCGTTCGGATATTATTTTACCAATTGACATAATCAAAAAGTTCAAGAGATAGCTGTTCAAGGGTGTCAAAGTGCATGTCATTTATTAATTTGGTTTTTAGTATCTTAAATGTCGTTTCGGACACCGCATTATCATAAGGGTTTCCTTTATCGCTTAGAGAGCGTTCAATGTTATGTTCACTTAATAGTTCATCGATCCCAACGTTTCTTAAATTCAGAACCGCGATCTGTATGAAATACTTTCGCCGTTTCTAATGGTTGTTTGACCGTTGCGAAGGCACGTTGAACTAAGGCTGCTTCCTTGCGCTTTCCAGCACTATAACCATATAAATCTAGTAAAAAACAGACATAGTTCCAATGTTTGCCTACTCTGACATACGTTAAATCACTGACCAACACAGACATTGCTTCATCGACGTCAAAGTCCTAATTTAACAGGTTTTCAACTGCTTCTTCATTTGGTCGAGTTGTCATTGGTTTATAGGATGGCTGTGCATATTTTGATTGGATTCCAAGTTCACTCATAAGTCTACCTATGCGCCGTCTGGAGGTCGTGTAATCCTCTTTTAAAAGGCCATCTTTAATTTTACGTGTTCCATATAATTTGCGGTTTTTGTTGAAAATCTTAGTATTTCTTCTTTTAAGTTTTGTTCTTCCGCAACTTTTTCTTGTTCTTTTTGAGCTGCTATTTCTGTTTCATAGTAAAAAGTACTTCGAGCTATTTGTAGGACTTCGCACATTACTGATACCGAATAGTTGTGACGATTCTTTTCAATCACTTCTATTTTCGTCCCATGATCAGCGCGGCTTGCTTTAAAATATCAACTTCCATTTCTAACTGCTTATTTCTTTTTCGTATCTGCATCAATTCTTGTTCTTCAGGGCTTCGATTATCTTTCTCTTTAAAAGACCCAGACTGTTGGAATTGCTTAATCCATCTGTCTAAAGAAGATGCAGTTAATTCGTACTCACTGACAATATCTTGGCGGCTTTTATCATTTTCATATAAAGCAACCACTTGCTTTTTAAACTCTGTTGTAAACGTTCTTCTTTTTCTGGACAAAGTAGATTCTCCTCACTCGTTATCTATTATTCTACTTGCCCTTATTTTTATTGTCTAACTAAGTGTACCCGATTCAAGGCTTGCTTTACTAGGATTACTATCTAATAGAAGAAATGCATTTCATCAAGCTTATTACCTTAACAGGTAGGGATTTTGGGGTCAGACCCTTTGGCCTTGCATTAATGGAACCAGATTCCAAATGATTTAAATTTTACCACTTTGTTTCAGTTTTAAAATTAAAAAATGGGAACATGGTCTTATATAGACCTAGTACCCATTTTTTTCATATTAAATTATCAAAAAAAAATAAGCGTTACTTCTTCTTCTGTGGCTTGATAATGGCTATATTTCCTTCAAATTTCGACTCCTTTTTCTTGGGTAGAGGGACTTTCTGTCGCCCTCGTATGTTTCAATAGGTGCGGCTCTAATATTCTAGGTAATTCGGACAACAAAGGAAATGTCTTGTTACTTGGCAGATTAATAGATTCACAAAATTCCGAATTGACTCGAAGCCTTTCTTCCATATCCTCATAAGATTCCCACTTATCCAATTGTGCAGCGGCAAAAATTTTCATTAATGGGCTTATGATATTTTTATAAATAAGGAATATAAAGGAGAGCCAATTTATAAAAGCTATCATAATAATGTTGTTACTAATAATGTGGTAGAATATGATGAACCAGTGAAGATTCTACTGTAGCAATTAAGCGTTACAAGACTAAATTATTGACGCTAAAAAGTTTCAAAAATGGTTGCAGCATCTTCTGCAGAGGGTGGATAAATATAGTTACTTAAAGAATAAGTGAAATTACAACAAATGCAATTAGGAGAATGTCTGAAAAATACCCAAAGGAAGAAAACCCAATAATTACTGAAGAAATGATAGGTTTTGTAGCAGATAGAATTGCTAAAGTATATGTTTTATCATTTCAACATAGATTTTTGGAGTAGTAAACGGTATGTTATTGTATTTTATTGAGCAAGGCGCTGAACAAATTTATCATCCCAAAACAAAGGAGAGCCTTTAAAAAAGTTCTCCAGTCTTACATTAATGAGAGTTATCGCTCAGCTATAATGTTTCACTCAGTTGAATTGTGTGAATTAATTTATAAACTCAAATACCTTAAAAGAATTATATGAAGATACGGATACAATTGTGATATCAATATTCAAAACAGAAGAAAAGCAAAAGAAAATACCACCAATTTTGGAAGTTGGGAAGGTTTACTTATTAATGAGGTAAAAAGAAGAACACTTTTTATTAGATCTAGCCGATAAAATAAGTATAGATTCATAGAGACAGCACAGACATTAATAAGCTCACCGTGTTTTAACGCAAGGAAATTTGCTTTCAACTCCAATTAAGGGAACTGTCAGCGTTAATTAAAATTATACTTAAGGTTTATTCTGGGGTCAGAACCCCCAATAGGAAAAAGTATGCAGTAGGAGCAAGCCTGTTGACTGCAATAGCATTTTTGGTTTCATATATACTGATATGGATATGAATAGTACACTAAATACCATGTAAATATTCAAATAAAGAAAGAGGATAACTAAAATGATAAACTTAGAAAATAAAACAATATTAGTGACAGGTGGAACAGGTTCTTTCGGAAAGAAATTTATTAGGAAAATATTAAAAACAAATATAAGCAAAGTAATCGTATTTAGCCGCGATGAATTAAAACAATATGAAATGGGAAAAGAATTCACTGATAGTCGTATGCGTTTCTTCATTGGCGATGTTCGTGACAAAGATCGGTTATATAGAGCATTTGATGGTGTAGACTATGTAGTACATGCAGCAGCTTTAAAGCACGTAGGAGCATGTGAATATAATCCGTTTGAAGCTGTAAAAACAAATATCAATGGAGCACAAAATATTGTTGAAGCAGCAATTGATAGAGGTGTAAAGAAAGTAATAGCGTTAAGTACAGATAAAGCTGCTAGTCCAATAAATCTATACGGTGCCACGAAGTTAGCTTCAGATAAACTATTTGTTGCAGCCAATTCATACGCAGGGGATAAAGACACTTCATTTGCAGTTGTTCGTTATGGAAATGTAGTTGGTAGCCGTGGAAGTGTTGTACCCTTTTTTGAAAAGATTAAAGAAACAGGAAAAATTCCAATTACAGACGAGCGCATGACTCGTTTTTGGATTACCTTAGAACAAGGTGTACAGTTCGTAATTGATAATTTTGAGAGGATGCATGGAGGTGAAATATTCATTCCTAAAATTCCAAGTATGAAAGTAACTGATTTGGCAGAAGCAATTGCTCCAGAATGCCAAATGGAATTTGTTGGAATTAGACCTGGTGAAAAACTTCACGAAGCAATGATCACGGAAGATGATGCACGTAGAACATTGGATATGGGGGACTATTATGTTATCCAACCTGAATTCCCATGGTGGAAAGCTGAGTATTCCCATGGCGGAAAAAAATTGGAAGATGGTTTTAGTTATGTAAGCAATACTAATGAAGATTGGTTATCTGTAGAGGAGTTACGTGAATTAGTTAAAACAAGTAAAGGTGTGAACTAATATGACAGACTCGAAACATCACTTTATTCCATATGGCCGCCAATCAATTGATGATGAAGATATTCAGGCAGTTGTTGATGTTTTAAAGAGTGATTATCTAACAACAGGGCCAGCCGTAGATAATTTTGAAAAAAAGGTTGCTAACTATGTTGGGGTTAAGTACGCTGTTGCGTTCTCGAATGGAACAGCAGCATTACATAGTGCCTGCTTCGCTGCAGATATTGGGGTTGGGGATGAAGTAATAACAACACCTATGACTTTTGTGGCAAGTGCAAACTGTATCCTGTATCAAGGTGCAAAGCCTGTTTTTGCCGATATTGATCCACAGACATACAATATTGATCCAAATAAAATAAAAGAAAAAATTACAGATAGAACAAAGGCGATTATTCCGGTAGATTTCACAGGGCAACCTGTAAAATTAGATGAAATTATAAAAATTGCCGAAGAGTTTAATCTAGTTGTAATTGAAGATGCTGCTCATGCAATTGGAGCAACTTACAAAGAATCAAGGGTTGGATCTATTGCTGATATGACAATGTTTAGCTTTCATCCAGTAAAGCATATTACAACTGGTGAAGGTGGTATTATAACTACGAATAACAAAGATTTATATGAAAAATTAACACAGTTTCGTACGCATGGAATTACTAGAGATAAATCATTATTAAAAGAAAACCATGGTCCTTGGTATTATGAAATGCAGTTTTTAGGATACAACTATCGCATGACGGATATACAAGCTGCATTAGGAGCAAGTCAGATTGATAAATTAGATAAGTTTATTGAAAGACGTAGGAATATAGTTGATCAATATAATAAGGGGTTTAGTAATATGAACGAAGTAATAAACCCTTATCAAGAAACTGATGGAAATTCTAGTTGGCATTTATATGTGATTAAATTAAATAAAGATTTACTTTCTATTGATAGAAAGCACTTTTTTGAAGAATTAAGACAAGCTAGTATCGGTGTAAACGTTCATTATATTCCAGTGCATTTACAACCTTATTATCAGGAGCTTGGATATAAAAAAGGGGATTATCCTTATGCTGAAGAATTGTATGAACAAATTATCACGTTGCCACTTTTCCCAGCAATGACAGATGAAGATGTTGAGTATGTAATTGATACAGTAAAAAATATAGCTATAAAACCCAGGTAAAGTAGGTGAGTATATGAAAGTTGTTGCAATTATACAAGCGCGAATGGGATCGACAAGGTTGCCAGGGAAAATATTAAAAAAAGTATTAGACAAACCATTGTTGGAGTATCAGATAGAGCGGGTAAAACGATCAAAACTAATTGATGAAATTGTTATTGCTACTACTACTAATGAAATAGAGCAACCAATTGTAGACTTTTGTAATGAGTTCTCTATACTATATTATCGCGGATCCGAAGACGATGTATTATCAAGATATTTTGAAGCGGCAAAAGAATATAGTGCAGATGTTGTAGTGCGTTTAACATCAGATTGCCCAATAATTGACCCCGCTGTTATTGATTCGGTTATAGGATATTACAAGAACAACAATAGTGATTATGATTATGTATCAAATACGCTGAAAAGAACCTACCCTAGAGGGTATGATACAGAAGTATTCTCTTTTAGAACTTTGGAAAATGCATATATAAATGCAAGGGAAATATTCGAGCGAGAACACGTAACACCGTATATATATCAACAAACTAATTTGTTTAGAATAGATCAGGTGTTGAATGAATCAGATAATAGCAATTGTCGTTTTACAGTTGATACAAAAGAGGATTTTTTGCTAATAGAAAAAATACTTACATCTCTATATAAGGTAAATAATACCTTTTCACATAATGATGTGATGGAGCTGTTGGATAAAAATAAAGAGTGGCAAAAAATTAATGCAAATGTAAGTCAGAAAAACGTTTAAAGGTGTGGTCGTAATGAATGATTTTAATAGTTACTTACGTCCAGTTACAAATGATGATCTTCAATTAATATATACCTGGAGAAATAAATCAGAAATACGTAAGCTTATGTTTAGTGATAATGTGATTGAATGGGATAGACATGTAAATTGGTTTAATTCAATAAATAGTGATATGAAAAATGAGATTAAGGTATTTATGGAAGATAATGTACCGAGAGGAATTGTTCAAGTTAATCAGATTAATACGGATTATCAGACTGCAGAATGGGGCTTCTATATCGGAGATTCTTATAAAAAAGGACTAGGAATCTTACTGGCTTATCATTCATTAAATTATATATTTAATGAATTAAGTATTAGAAAATTATCTGCTCAGGTGTTAAGTATTAATGAAAAATCACTTAGATTTCATCGGAAAGTAGGCTTTTTACAAGAAGGTCTCTTGAAACAGCAAATTCTAAGAAACGAGAAGTTTATAGATGTTCATTTGTATGCACAATTTAAGCAAAATTGGGAGCATAATAAAGTACTACTAATGGAGGGTTTTACTAATGTATAAGGATATACAGATTGGTGATAGATTAATTGGTGGAAACCATAAACCATTTATAATCGCTGAAATGTCTGGTAATCATAATCAATCTTTAGAAACAGCATTAGAAATAGTTGAAGCTGCCGCTAAAACTGGAGCCGATGCTTTAAAAATACAAACATACACTGCAGATACATTAACACTGAATATAAAAAGTGGAGATTTTGTAATCAATGATCCAAAAAGTTTGTGGAATGGAGAGTCACTATATGACTTATATAGTAAAGCCTATACTCCGTGGGAATGGCATGAACCTATATTCACAAGGGCTAGAGAACTGGGGTTAATTCCTTTTAGTACCCCTTTTGATGAAACAGCAGTGGATTTTTTAGAAGAGTTAGATATACCATTTTACAAAATCGCTTCATTTGAAAATAATGATATACCGTTAATTGAAAAAGTAGCTTCTACTGGAAAACCCATGATTATATCAACCGGTATGGCTACAGTTGCTGAATTAGATGAAACGGTTCGTGCAGCAAGAGCAGCAGGTTGTGATAATATTGTTCTTTTAAAATGTACTAGTACATACCCTGCATCACCTGAAAATACAAATGTTTCTACCATAACCCATATGAGGGATCTTTTTGATTGTCAGGTGGGGTTATCTGATCATACAATGGGAACGGGTGTATCCGTAGCAAGTGTTGCATTGGGGGCAACTGTGATTGAAAAACATTTCGTACTAGATCGTACAGAAGGTGGAGTCGATTCCGCATTTTCAATGGAACCTCACGAAATGAAAGCATTAGTTGAAGAAACTGAAAGAGCATGGAAGGCAATAGGGACAGTAAAATATGGACCGACAAAAGCTGAAGAGAACTCATTACAGTTTAGACGTTCTATCTATGCTGCTAAGGATATTAAAAAAGGAGAAAAATATACTCCTGAGAATATACGGATTGTTCGACCCGGATATGGATTGAAACCGAAATACTTTAAGGGTCTTTTAGGTAAGGAAGCGGGAAGAGATTTTAATTTTGGGGATCCCATAAGCTTGTTATAACATCAAGCCCTATTGAATTGAATTCAATAGGGCTTGATGTTTATATATTATTTAGCAATTCTAAAATGCGATTTTTTCCATGACCATCAACAATCTCTTTAGCTCTGTTATTTAATTGTGGTATGTCATTTTTCGCTAGAAATGATTCTAATTCATTTTCAATTACATTTTGAGTTATAGAATCATGAATTCCAATATAATGGTCAACCCCCAAATGCTTCGCGTTCTCACAAAGTTCTACTTGGTTATATGCAACTGCTGTTACTATTGCTGGAGTGCCAACACAATATCTCTCCCAGGTAGTACTTCCCCCTGCACATAAAGCGAAATCTACTTCATGTATTAATTTTGCCATGTAATTTATATTATAGTGGAAAATGATATTTTCATTATCACAGTTTTCTTTTACGGTTTCTTTATTTGGGTTAGATGGGCCAACTACAACTTGTGCAAGAATATCTTTATCTTTTATGGCGTCAATTGCCTTCAATGTTTCATTAGTAGGATCACTGCCTCCATAAAAAATTAAAGCTACTTTATTATTATTAATATTCTTAGGTGTGTTATGAAATTCAATAAACTCATCTCGTAATAATGCATATTGAGGTCCTAATAATAACTTACAAGTAGAAGGAACTAGATCTGTATAGCGATCATTTGCATTTTGGTAATAATTTTGATCCAATAATATACTACAATCATGTTCTCGATCTGCGATATCATCAATAACCATTATATTTGGAACATAGCGTTTTATATTTTGTTCCCATGACTTGTCAATGGCATAATGATCTATTATCATCCAATCAAATTGTATTTTATTGGAAAATAGTACTTTCTGCGTATCCAATGCATCTTGTTTTTGAGTAACACCAAGCCATGGAGCATGTTTAGTATCATTTAAATTCATATTTTGAGTAGGCTCGTCAAGATTATATAAATGGAATCCCTTTTCTGATATTAGTTCGCTTAGATGACCATTATGTAATCTGCAAATAAAATATACATTGTGGCCATTTTTTCTTAATTCTTCAGCTAAGGTTAGACAGCGCATTACATGACCTGTTCCTATAATGGTAGAGGCGTCAGCTCGAAAGCATATGTTCATTAGGATATCATTTCCTTCTGTGTGTTCTAGTTATTATTAATGGAATAAATATTCATAGTGGTTAATAATCTTCTTAGAAGTCAATTGTTTTACTAGGCTCTCATAGTAGGTGTCTATGAATATCCTCTATTATAAATTATAAACTGTTTTAATAACGATAACAACAGCCATTATACTATAGTATTCTGGAGTAAAGGAGTAAATTGTAAAAGGAAAGAATTAATTCTTTTAAAAACTTTTTCAAAAAACATTAAACAATCATAAACTACTACCGATATAAATAATAGATCATCAAGGAGGATGAGAGCCATGGCCCTAACGTTAGGAAGAAAGCCCGGTGAAAAAGTCTATTTAATAGACGATCAGGGACGAGAGATTGAAATTGAAGTAGTAAGACGGGAAGAGAAGCTGAGTAACTATACACAGTTACGAATTAATGCTCCGCAAGAATTTCAAATAATTCGTGGAGAGATTTACAATGGTAGTGATTCCAAGTAATTGGAGTTATTATATATCAGCAAGCCAAATGGACGTGACTTGCTAGAAAACAAAAACATGGAGGTAAGGAAAAATGATTATTAATCACAATATTTCAGCAATCAACGCACATCGTCAACTAGGTGCAAACCAAAACGCAACACAAGGGTCTTTAGAGAAACTTTCTTCAGGTCTAGCTATTAACAAAGCGGGAGATGACGCTGCAGGTCTAGCAATTTCCGAGAAAATGCGTGGACAAATTAATGGCTTGGAAATGGCTTCAAAGAATGCGCAAGATGGTATTTCTTTAATTCAAACTGCTGAAGGTGCATTGAATGAGACACATTCAATTTTACAACGTATGCGTGAGTTAGCTGTTCAAAGCTCTAATGATACAAACACTAGTTCAGATCGCGCCGAATTACAAAAAGAGGTAGATCAATTAGCACAAGCAATAAATGACATTTCAGATGATACAGAATTCAATGAGAAAAAATTATTAAATGGATCTCTAAGTGGTTCAGGTGCTTTAACTTTCCATGTTGGTGCAAATACTGGACAAAATCTATCAGTTGAGATCTCTCAAATGGATGCTAGTGGATTAGGTGTTGGAACTACTACTGGTAGTGGAGTTGATATCTCAAGTCAATCTGGAGCAGATGCTGCAATTACAACTATTCAAACTGCAATTGATAGTGTTTCTGCTGAACGTTCAAAATTAGGTGCTGTACAAAACCGTTTGGATCACACTATTAATAATTTAGGAACGGCTTCGGAAAACATTACTGCTGCTGAATCACGTATCCGTGACGTTGATATGGCCAAAGAAATGATGGAGTTCACGAAGAATAACATACTTTCTCAAGCTGCACAATCGATGCTAGCTCAAGCTAACCAACAGCCACAAGGAGTTCTACAACTTCTTCAATAATTAACCTAAAAAACGCGATCCGAGAATTCGGACGCGTTTTTTTATATCTGTTAAATGCTAGTTAACCATTTCATAAAAATTATTTAAGCTAATATGTCTCCAATTCTTAATAAACGCCCCGCCTTCTGTACAATTATAAAGCTCCAAATCTGGATGAATCCTAGCATACTCTTCAAACCATTTTCTATAAATGGTTAAATTTCTTGCCGTTGCAACTTCCCCTTTTTGATAATAATTCAATGTTTTGTATTCTGCGGTAGATTGGTTAATGTTTTTTTGTGCGTGTGCATGGCTAGCATGACTACGTCCATCAGTATATGCTAAATCCTGCCCCACGAGGGCTACCTTTCCAGCTCCTAGATAAATCATAAGGTCAAGGAGCGCCGTGGCAACAGAACCACCAGATTGAATTAAGGGATCACCTAACTCTTTGGCCTCCTTTTCTGCATCTGCAAAACCTTCTTGCCACAAAATCCGTCTTGGACCTTTATGTAGTAATACCGTTTCATGATAAGCCGTGCTCAAATAGAATAATGTTGTATTCGATAAACTAGTCTCTGTCAACTGACTATATGTTTCAGGATTAGGATCGATAATGGAAAAGAAATGTGGGATAATCTTATTCTTTAACAAAGGTTTTATAGCAGTTCCTACTGCACCCAATATAACTTCATCCTCGTCATAAATCTTTTTTAATAATGTCATTTGTTTATCTAGAGAAGGTCCGGCTGAGATTAATATCATCGGTTTTCCTTCATATTTATTTTTAAGATTTCCAATACCTGTATCCTTCAATTGTAGATTTTTTGAAAAGTTCGTATTCATATTATCAATCTGATTAGCTATGGAATTTTTTTTGAACTGCATATCTTCTAGAATAAATCTGATATTGCTGTATGTTAAGGGTAGAGTATCTAAACCACTCTTATGTATTAATAAATTCGATGATTTGATAGATGTCAACATTTCTTGTTGCTCAACAGATGAAAGATTACTAAATAGGTTGATACTTACATTTTTAATGCTTTCTATGTTTTTGTAGAAAAGACTATCATGAAACCAACTGTGGAAGGTATTATTAAATTCAATTACAGTTATTTTTCTCTCAGGTATGGATCGTGCAAGTTGTTTTATATGATAACCTGTGCCAAGGCCAATGATAACTATCTCCGCCTCATCATTTATTTCTTTAAGTGCATTATTACACCATGCACTCACTTCACGAATTGGGTCATATTTACTATGAAATATTATACTTTTGTCATTATCATCAATTTTAATTGTAGGAACTGTTTTCGTTTCGATGATTGATATTTTCATTAAATCAACTCCTCGCGTTACAATTGTTTATTTAATCGTAGTCCAAATGCATGAAGAACTATGAGTTTAATTCAAAGTATATCATATGTTGAAAATTATCTACTTGAAAACCGACACTATTCAACCGATAATAATAGTAAGTTATAAATACTAGTTCGTATCTTTTTGGAGGTTACTATGCAATTAATACATAAAAATGAGCAAATAAATATAGATAATGTCGAAACTTCGATAAATGAAGTCTATATAAAAATTAATAAATTATTAGGAGATAAAAATATTGTTTTCAGCCATCTATTAATAGATGATGTGGAAGTATATGAAAATCATGAGGAATACATGAAAGAGCATTTGATTGAAATCGAAACGATAGAAATTGTGACACGAAAGATAAAGGAAATGATCTGGGAAACAATGGAGTCGATTCATTCCTATTTGCAACGTGCAGTCCCTGCTTTAACGGAGCTTGTTGATGAAAGCTATGAGAACTTTTCAAGTAAATCTTGGGAAGGGATCAATCAATTGGCAGAGGGAATGCAATGGGTCTTACAGTTTACGGCTGTTACCAAAACAGCACCACAACAACCCGCTAATTGGGAAGCAATAGAAAAGAGTTTGCAACAATGTGAAACAAGCTTCGCCCAATTGTTAGAAGCAGTTGAAGTGAAAGATACCATTTTAATTTCTGATATTTTGTCATACGAAGTAACTCCATCATTTGTATCCTTAGAAAAGGAGTTAGCGGTATCGCTTAGAGATAAGGGGTTTTTGGAAGATGTTAATTGATAATACATTGTTTTTAAGAGAACATTATCCAGAGGCTCGTAAGTATTTCCGTGAATATGAGAACGCGATAAAAACGGAAAGAGTAACTACCATCGATTCTAAAGCTGGAGTCAAAACAATGCAATTTGAAACTGACGATCAGAAACAATTAATGGTGCATAGCAAGTATGATCCGATACGAGAAGCGGAAAGGATTATTTCTTCTCATATAGAAAGTATAAAAGAGGATACACATGTATTCTTTTATGGGATAGGCATGGGATATCATATTAAGAAGTTCCAGCAATTGTTTCCAAATAATACGTATTCAGTATACGAGCCAGTTCCTGAGGTTTTTTTAGCAATGTCACAGCACATATTGCTTGGTTCAGTCATAGGTAAAAAAACTAGAAGGCTTTATATGGATACGCATGGTACGGAGTCTGAAGCTTATCTAGAAGAATTTAATACATATAATAAAAGTATACAAATTATTATTTTACCTAGCTATGAAAATATTATAGGCGAAAAGATCAAGCGATTTAATGGAAAAATCAAGAATGCTGTACAAAGCAGACGCACTTCTTTAGGAACAAACACTAGCTTCCAAAAGTTGTGGGTAATCAATAGCTTGCTTAATTTTAAGGAAGTTTTACATACACCTAATATGTTGCGAGATATAGAGCGGTCCCGATTTGCTGGTAAACCAGCAATTATTGTTTCGGCAGGTCCGTCGCTCGCAGAAGATATAGAGCATCTAAGGTATATTAAGGAAAATAATCTGGCATATCTTTTTTCAGTTGGCTCGGCGATTAATAGTTTGATAGCGTATGATGTATTGCCAGATGCGGTGTGCACTTATGACCCAGGAAAGAAAAACCATTTAGTCTTTAAAAATATGATCGAAAACAATATTGATCATATTCCTATGCTGTTTGGATCTAGTGTTGGATATGAAACGTTAAGGAACTATGAAGGTCCAAAAGTTCACTTTATTACATCACAGGATAAGACTGCAACATATTTTTTAGACGAGCAACTGGATACAAATCAGGATCTTATCATCGATTCACCGTCAATTGCCGTCATGACATTCCAATTATTAAATAAATTAGGTACTGGCCCAATAATTTTTGCAGGGCAGAACCTGGGCTATCTATATGATAGGAGATATTCAGAGGGAATCGAATATGACTTTGTTCAATCTGAGGTTTCTGTGAATGAAATGGAAAACGCAATTACAACAATAGATGTTTTCGGAAATGAAATTAAAACCAATTTAGGTTTTAATAATATGCGTGTTGGAATTGAAAGCTATGCTAAGTTATATGCTGGAAATTATATTAATACAACAAAGGGTGGAGCGGCAATAGAGGGTGTTCCATTTCTGCCTATTGAAGAGGTTATTGAAAGTCTATTAACCCAGCCGATTGAAAAGGAAGAATGGTGGAATGAAAGTAATGCTTATGATAAGAGCAAATTTGAACATCAAAAAGAACAGTTGACGCAAAGTATTATTAAGTATGATCAATTAGTAACTCAAATTGAATCTTTATTAAAATCGATGGAAAATACTGTGAAAATGAGGAATAAATCATCTATAGAAAATTTATTTGTTCAGTTCGATAAATTATATGCAGAGTTAAATAAAAATACGTACTATACAAACTTTTTATCTTTTTATACTCGTGTACAGGTGGAATTTATGGTGAATGAGTTAACGCAAGCTGTGAAAGAAAAAGATCCGCTTGTACGTGGAGAGAGGATTGTGCAACTGTTTGGGAATTTTGTTAGACATTGTGTACAAGGGAGTAGAGAATTAAAGCAGTTAATAGATTCTAGTTTAACGGATGTGTCTGATAAATAGTTAAGGGGGATACATAATTTTGGCAAAGGAAAACCATTTCACGATACCAGCACATCATAATATATATACAGGTGAAAATAATAATCGCAATTTAGATATTTATTTTTCAGAACCTGAGAACGGCGTTACTGAAGAAACTAGTATATTGTTATTAATTCCAGGATTTGGTGGGAATTCACAATCAAAAGTTTATAAAAAAATGCGATTAGAATTTGCAGATAAATATAATTTAATTGTAATACAATGTGATTATTTTGGTAGCGAGTTTATGCAGACTTCTAATAAAATAAATCTATCTATGGATGTTAAAGATTATAAAAATTTGCTTTCAAATGATGACTTTAATATTTTACAGAATGATTCCAAGAATTTTAATACTATTATTAAGGTGTTATCAAATTACTCAAGTGTGTTACAGGTTACCGAGTTATTGAATGAAGATGAGGAATTGTTTAATGATATGGGTTTTATGCAAGCATTAGATTTATTAACAGCACTTTATGCGGTTAAATTAATATTAGACGATAATAAACTTGTCTTTAATAGAAATAAGGTTATTGCATATGGGCATTCGCACGGGGCTTATTTAGCATATTTGTGTAATAGATTAGCACCGAATGATTTTTCCTTGATCATTGATAATTCAGCTTGGCTAAAACCTGTATATCTGACATCTTCGCGCTATTTAAATCAAACTATTGATAAGATGATGATGCAAACGCAATTCGATTATTTTGCTAAGAAATTTGATTATAATAAAGATATTTTGAGTTTGCGTAAATTATATGATGAATTTGACAATAAGTCATTAATTTGGTCATTTCAGGGTGTAACAGATAATTTGGTTGATTTTAAAGAAAAGGAAGAATTCTGTCACGGTGTTAATAATACTATTTTTAATCTTATTGACGAGGAAAAGGTGGATAATAAAAAGTTCTATTCGACTGGACATGGGTTGAATGCTAACTTTTTAGAGCTCTTTGATTATGTTTTGGAGAAAGTGGATTTTAAAGTGATTACTAATAGTAATAGGATTAAAGCGAAAAAGGTAATAATCAAAAATAATAATCAAAGTTATACGGTTGATTATAAATATGGACTGCCAGTTATGACTTCGGAGAAAAAAATAACACTATATTAAGTCGATTGATGCGAGGCCAATAGTCAATCCATACATCGATTTACATGCCATATACAGCGTTCCCACTATGAGAATAAAATGCTAAGATGCATGCTAATGTCCGCTCCATTTGCTTTTCCACGGTATAACAAGAAATGTCTATGGACACTTTTTCACCATTTAAGAAGGTAATGATTGATCCCATATGTGATTCAGTTTTTATGTGATTTTTTTTACTGTGGAGAAGATGATGGTAGAATAGCCAGCTGCAATCGTAATCGGTTGTTGCGTGGGTTGGAAAGGTGTAGATGTTTTTGCCAGGATGGATAGGAATGGGGACCTTTCGTTTGAATCCAGTTAGATGGATGACGGATTCCCTCCTTCTTCATAGGAGGAATTGTTCTCCATACAGGCTCGGTTGATGAGTTGGATGGCTGTTTTTCGAATAAAGTACCGTTTGCCCTGCTCGAATACAATCGTATCGTATGCTACGTTATAGGCAGGTAACAAGGCCATCGTTTTTTCGTTAATGCGATAGTCGGATAAAACTTCATTCATGGATCGGGCACTCCTTTATGGGGATGATGGAACAGAAAAGCAGAAGTCTAAGAGCTATGTAGTAGGTGTGTGGATAGCTTTTGAAAGCGGGACAAGAATGGTATGGGAGGAAATTTTGTCATTAGGAACTTCCCCCCGTTCCAGACGTCCTAAATGCTTATCATCTACGTCCGCATCTTCCGCTAATCTCTGCAACATTTTCATCTGTTGACGTCGCTTGATTCTTCATTGTTTAGCTAGTAACTGATTGAATAGCTCGGATTTTTTCAATGTATTTCTCCCTTTTTAGGCCTATTATATCTAGGTAGAACAGGGAAGGAGCCACGTGCTATAGAGCCCTTTTAGTGGATGAATGCAACTTTATTTTAAATAAAAAAGTGTCTAATTTCGAGAACCCCCGCTGAAAATTGAATTTTGGGTGGGGGTTGTTTGTGTTTTTTTAAAAATCCCCAGGGAAAATCGCATTTTGCCATGTGGATGGCTTATAAGAAGTACCCAACCAGACAAAGGCCCCCTCGCTACCTACTTAAACTACACCATCCGCAATCGATTCATCGATGTACTACGCAAGAAATCAAGAACACTCCAAGAGAAGAGAAAAGCCGCGAACAAGCGAAGACGCAATTACAGGACGGCAATTATATCCGCAAAAGTCATGCGTCCTACCCGCATCCGAATGTACCCGACATCGTAGTTGACGACCCCATTCAATGGAGGCAACTTAAATCGCAACTAACCGAAAATTAGTGGAAGTGGATCTACTTTCACATCCTAGGAGACATGTCCATCAAAGACATCGCATCCAAGAAAACACTACCCCTGAAGCTGTCAAAAGCTGGGGAAAACAAGCCAGAAAAAAACTAAAAAGGAAGCACGGGGACGGTTCTTTTGCTTCCTTGGAGGAATAGTTAATAGGTTCATAGAGTTTGTTAGAAAGAATGTGGCGTTTTTGGAAGCATTTTTCTAGCGGGCTCGGAATGATAGAGAATGATTTAATTTGAAAGGGTGGAAAAGATGAATTACATCAAACAAGTCAATGCTTTTTATAATCATTTGGAAACAAATCCGCTGTCAGCTTCGGCAGCGAATCTTTGGCATGTGCTGATACATGTCAATAATCGTGCAGGATGGAGGCAGGAGTTTACCGCTGCAATGCCAATGCTTTGTTATAAAGCAAACTTGACAGATAGCACATTTAAACGGGCACGGAGGGAATTGCAGGAGAAGGGATATATTCGTGTGACGTCACGAGGTGGAAATCGAGCAGCATCTTATCAAATTATTTCGTTAGATCGGATGGGGAATGAGGATGCGAATGCGACGGTTTTCGGGATGAACGAGCGTGAGGGAAGCAGTGCATCCGATCATGCAACATCCCATATGGACCAATCTATGGACCGCAATGTGGACCACAAGATGAACCACATTGTGAGCGGGAAAGCTGACCCATTAATTAAACAAAAGAAAACAAAACAAAACGTTACAACAAATCCAACCGATGCGATTCAATTTTCCCAGGAGAATTTCGGTGTGGTGAGCCCGTATGTTGCGGAAGATATGATTCATTGGATTAACGACGTAGGTGAGTCGCTCTTTTTGTATGCCATGAAACGTGCACTGGAACGCGGAAGAGCGAACTGGGGTTATGTGAAGGCGATTCTTGATGCATGGGTGAAAAAGGGGATTTTGTGTGTGGAAGATGCGAAGGCAGAGGAAGTGGAGTATCGACGTCGCAGGGAACATCGTCCGAAGTCGCTTGGGGCGGTAAGTTATAGCGATGGTAGTAAGGGTGCTGCGGAGGTGGTTCCGGATTGGTTTCGGGAGCGTGGTGTTGATAGACAGGGGGATTTGGCAATGTTGAGGGAGCGTGTGGAGAGGCGGCTGGTGGAGTATCGGGGTGGTGATGGGTTTGTTTTGGTTTGAAACTGGAATGAAATTGATTTCTATAACTACAATCGAAATGAGTTGAAAGAGGGGGTGTTTTTAAGTGGATTAATTTTAATTAATTTTATGCCACCAAATGCGATGTCATTTCGATTGTGACTATAAAGATAAAGCCATCTAAAAAGCTTTGCTTTTTAGATGGTAAGGGAGAGGACATGTGGATAGGGAGAAAGTGACATTTGAGGAGATTTTTTAGGAAAATGAGCGGATAATTCATTATCAGATATAGAGACTGAACATTAGAGATCCGCATCAGGAATTTTATTAGGAAGGACTTGTAGCTATGTGGAGTGAATACGAAAATTACCAACTGGATCAAGGGGCGCTAGCAACCTACTTTAACTTTATGATCCGTAATCAGATGATTGATCTTACTCGGAAATTAGAATAGTAGAGTGGAGTTGTGTGATGGGGATTGTTTTCATCATGCGGATTCAGTTTACTCGAGGGTGAAGGGTGCTTTGGCTAATATATTGAAGGAAGATACAATACCTGCAGAAGGGAATAAGCTAGAGGGTTGAATAAAGAAAATAAGGAAGATATAATGCGCCCCTTTCAAGTAGACTGGTAGGGTTAAACAATGCCATCGTTACTTGAAAGGGGTATTTTCTATGGTCTTGATTTTATATGCTTAACTATGATACATTATTATTCTTTTTGCGATAGATATCAACTATACTGTTAATTAATTATTGAATTATAATTTGTGAGCGATGCTGAAAAGACAGCATGGAATTCTAAATAAATTTTAGGGAGGTACAAGCACATCAACTGTTCTCAAAGGAGAATATAAATCTTTTGTCTTTTTCCCTAGAATTAAATCCTTCTAAGTAATATTAAAGAATGCATGTTTTATATTGAAAAGTTTTTAAATTATGATACAAATAACAATAGACAGAATAATCCCTTTGAATGTAGAAAAGGCTTCCTAAACTTAAATAAAGTGGTACGTTGGCAATCGTAAGAATTAATGAAACTATCTTATTTTAATTGGTACGTTACATAATGCTACTTAGGAAGCATGCAGGAATTGTGGATATATCTGTATTGTATAAAAAATAGATGTCAGGAGTGGTTGTAGTTGGTAATGACAAGATTAGCACCAATCCCTCGGTTATTATTGGGACCAGGACCGTCAAATTTAGACCCACAAGTTCAATCGGTGGTATCAGCTCCTTTGGTTGGTCACTTAGATCCTCAGTTTCTTGAGATTATGAACGAATCAATGGACGGTTTACGGCAAGTATATGGCACAACAAATGTGCATACAGTTCCTATTTCTGGAACTGGAAGCTCTGGTCTCGAAGCACTTATAACTAACTTATTGGAACCTGGAGATGAATGTGTTGTTGGAGTTATTGGTTATTTTGGACAGCGGTTGGTTGACATGGCCAAGCGTACTGGGGCAAACGTACGTATAATTGAAGCTCCATTAGGTGAAATATTATCTCCAGATCAATTGGAGGAGGAACTGAAACGCAAACCTGCAGATGTAGTGGCGCTGGTCCACGCAGAAACTTCAACTGGAGCATGCCAGCCTTTAAAAGAAATGGCAGACGTCGCTCATCGTTATGGAGCGTTGCTCGTGGCTGACTGTGTCACGTCTCTTGGGGGTATGCCTGTAGACATTGATAAAACTGGTGTAGATGCAGCTGGATCTTGTACGCAAAAATGCCTTGCAGCTCCACCAGGATTAGGGCCTATAACGATTAACAACAATGCTTGGGAGCGTATAAAAAAACGTAAGACACCCGTTCCATCATGGTATTTGGATCTTTCGACGCTCTTACAATATTGGGATGAAGGCTTGCAACAGCGAGCGTTTCATCATACAGCTCCTATTCTTTCAGTGTATTCGTTACACGAGGCAGTGCGTCTTTGTTTGAAAGAAGGCTTAGAAGCGCGTTACGAAAGACATAGTAAGATGCATCGTGCTTTTGTTGCTGGTTTAGAAGCTATGGGCCTATCTTTGTTCACCCCAGCTGGACACCGTTTGCCCATGTTACATGTTGTCAATGCTCCAGAGGGTATAAATGAAGCTACAGTACGCTCTCGATTATTGGAACAAAATATTGAAATTGCTGGTGGTTTTGGTCCACTCCAAGGGAAAACGTGGCGAATTGGTCTCATGGGATACAATGCCCGCTCTGAAAATGTTCTTACTTTACTCTCTGCCCTTGAACTAGCATTAACAGCAGAAGGTTTCAAGGTACAACGAGGTGCAGGAGTAGATGCAGCTATGACAGTATTGTAATTTTACTAATGCAAGGAACTAGGGATTTAAGTATGCATTTAAGATGAAGCAACTAAAGAAAAACTTTCCGCGAGCATAATTTGTGAGCACATGAAAAGCGTTTGACTTGAAGAAGGCTTTTGTTGTTTCAATATTTTTTTAAAATGTAAACTAAACGGTGAAGTGAGAGTGCGTGCACTCTTACTCACACCGTTTAGTTTTTTATTGGTGGAGTAAAGTTAATTATATAGGATGGACTAAATATATTTATCGTTTATTACAGGAGTTACTCGAAAGATTTGACTTATATTCACCATATAACCAAACTGAATACAGTATATTCCGATTATTTATTATTCAAAAGTCCTTAATCCCATTGATTCTTGCAGCTTCTGTTTTTATAAGGTTTATTTTTACAATACATGTGAGGAGACACGGGGACAGGTATGTAGTGCTTCCCAGAATATTTCCTTGGTTTAGACTGAGTGTTAAAGACACTTGGTCTATTTTTATAAAAATATCAAAAATGTATTTGGTTCAGTGTGCCTGTCCCTATGTCCCTCGTAGGCCATACTACTATGGGCATCTTATGAAATATAAACGCAATATATCGTATAGTAATTCCATGTTTGTCAAGTTATCCCAATTAGTAACAGGATTGTTGTTCATAAATAATTGACTAATAGTAAGTAATAAACGAATGAAAACGCTTGATTACAAATTATGAGAAAATTTTCATTAAATACATTGCTTTTTGTAGAAATATTGTGTAATATATTGCGTATTAGTTAATAGGCAAAGGGGTTGCAGCAATGATAACATTCATCGGGTCTATCTTATTTTTAATTGTTGGTTATGCGATATATAGCAAGGTAGTCGAACGAATTTTTGGAATTGATGATAAACAGGAGACACCTGCCTATTCCAAACAAGACGGTTTAGACTTTGTACCAATGAAATGGTGGAAGGGGAGTTTGATCCAGCTATTAAACATTGCTGGAACTGGACCAATCTTTGGTGCCATATTAGGTGCTCTATACGGACCGGTCGCATTTATTTGGATTGTTGTTGGTTGCATCTTTGCTGGAGCTGTTCATGATTACTTCTCTGGCATGATGTCACTCCGGCATGGTGGGGCACAATTCCCAACACTCGTAGGGAAATATTTAGGGAAATATGCGAAATTTTTCATTACGATTATTTCCATTTGCTTGATGATTTTAGTGGCTGCAGCATTTACAGCGGCACCTGCTCAATTGGTTTCTTCGATAACGCCACTTAGTTTTACGGCATGTTTGCTTCTCGTTTTTGTTTATTTATTGCTTTCTGCAGTACTACCAGTTGATAAAATTATTGGTAAGCTTTATCCGTTTTTCGGTGCAATTCTTATTTTTATGGCTGTATCCATTGGGATTGGGATGTTCTTTTTCGAAACACCGATACCTAATTTAACATTAAATAATCTACATCCTGGGGATATGCCGATATGGCCGTTGTTGATGGTTACGATCTCCTGTGGTGCAATATCTGGATTTCACTCTACACAAAGTCCGATCATTGCACGTACATTGAAAAAGGAAAGTGAAGGTAGGAAAGTATTTTACGGTGCGATGGTTGCTGAGGGTGTTATCGCATTAATTTGGGCTGCAGCAGGTATGACATTCTTTGGCAATACAGGTGGTCTTCAAGAAGCCCTAGCTGTAGGTGGTCCTGGTGGGGTTGTAAGTGAAATCAGCATCTCTACCCTTGGCACATTCGGTGGAATTCTAGCAATCTTTGGAATCATCATTCTACCAATCACGACAGGTGATACAGCACTTCGATCATCGAGAATGATGCTTGCAGATTTATTAACACAAATCACGAAAAAGGATTTGAAAAAGAAAGGGACAGTTGCTTTACTTATCATTCCTGTAGCATTGCCAGTGCTGTTTCTTTCCATGATTGATTATAATTTCTTGTGGCGCTATGTTGGGTGGACAAACCAGGTTGTTGCGACGGTGATGTTGTGGACAGGTGCGATGTATTTAGTGAAAAATTACAAGTTCCACTGGATTTGTAGTATACCAGCATTATTTATGACAGCAGTTGTATGTAGCTATGTCTTTTACGCACCAGAAGGATTTAATATGGATTATGGCATCTCCATGATACTCGGTTCGATCCTTTGGGTTATTGTTGCAATATGGTTTGTAAGTAGATTGATCAAACAGAAAAAAGTGAAGAATAATGAAGTTCCTGTAACTCAAGCTTCGTAGTGGTGCCTGTCACTCCCCGAATTATGTCGAATAGGAAGCATGGGGACGGTTCTTTTGCTTCCTTTGGGGAGGTACTGTCACTCCCTGGAGTTCTGTCGAATCTTCGTGGAGTGTGATGCAGGAAGAATATAAAAACTGTACTAGAAAACAAGAAAACCACCCTACGCCGTCACAAGCAAAAGGGTGGTTTTTTAAGAAAAGAATTAAATATATTGACAACCACGTCCCTGACGGTAGAGGTTGCTACAGGAGAAGTGTTGCAGCAGCATTTCTCCTGTAACTTTATCTATTAATATTTACCTATCCGCCATTATAGTCCTAGAGAATTTTCCAGGTGTCCTTTGTGTTTACAACATACACCACCTGTGAAAAATGGAATTTCCCATATTTTCCATGATAGGATTGGGTCACATTGAAGAGGTAAACTTCCTTTAAGGATGGTGAATCCTCCGCCATTTTCCAAGTTTCTATCTCTCCAACTTCCTCAATTGCAAATTCAAAGGTTTCCACGCCGAAGTGTCCCATGAATACATGTGCGCGATCTGTTATGTATGCCGTTTTACTCCATCTCTCTTGCATAAGGGGATGTAATAACTCCCAGGATGCAGTAAAAGCAGCTTCCTGTTCATAGCCATAAAACTCATTCACTACATTTTTTGCTTGCTGGCTTGGAGAAATCCATGTTAATTGAAAAACGAAGATTACAATACCCACAACGATGGCAAAAACAGCGATAAAAATATAATTTACATTCGATCGCTTCCTCATGTTTATCTTCCCCTTCAATAAACCGCATAGTAAAGAATATGGTAAACCGAGCGACTTTATTAATGATTCCGTTTTTCATTATTTAGGGTTTCCTGCCACGTATTTCTTCTTTTTAGTGTGATTATCTAGCCTTTCTATTAAATTAAAGAGTATATACTACCCGAGGGAGATGATCCATTTCGTGTTACTTAAATGGAAACAAAAGAAACAAAAGACTGGAAATGATAGAAAGCGTAAGAAAGGGGGAAGATTCAGGATCTTTTTTGCTGTTCTTTTTATCTTTGCTATTTCCATAAAAATATACGTTGATACCAATAGTTTTAAAGTAAATTCAGTCCAGTTTCACTCGGATAAAATACCAGGGGATTCTAGTTTTACAATACTTCAAATTAGTGACTTACATAATAAAGTTTTTGGAAGTAACAACGAAGAATTGATAGAAACGGTGGAAAGCACAAATGCGGACATCATTGTATTGACGGGTGACCTTGTGGATAGACGGACAGATAATTTCGATCACGTTTTTTCGTTAGTGGAACGAATAAAAGCAATAAATCAGCATGTCTATTTTGTCTCCGGTAACCACGAATGGGACAACTCTTTTAGAGAATCCCTTTTAGATGGTCTTGCAGAAAGGAATGTAACCATTTTAAACAATCAACATACGGAACTTGTCATAGACGATGTAAAGGTGAATCTCGTTGGAATTGATAATGCTTCAACCAATCATGATAATCTAGATCGTGCGTTTGATAACGTGGATCAAGAAAGCTATACGATTCTACTATCGCATACACCAACTATCTTTGAAAAAAGTAGGCCTATTCCAGCAGATATATTTTTGAGCGGTCATACCCATGGTGGACAAGTGAGAATCCCATTCATCGGAGCGTTAGTTGCTCCAGATCAAGGTTTCTTTCCCAAGTTGGAGAAAGGAACATACGAATTTGTTGTAAACCAGTTTCTATATATTGATAGTGGGCTTGGCACAAGTGTTGCGCCGGTACGCTTTCTTAATCAGAGTCAGGTTAGTTTGATTGAAATCTCTGGAGAATAATGAACAGCACAATAATAAAATGTACCAGTCTCATTCACTAATGGAACTGGTACATTTATTAGGGGATACGCGGGGGACAGGAATGTAATGCACCCCAAAAAGTTGGAGTAAAAATCTAACTTTTTGGGGTGGATGATAGACAAAAGAAAAAAGAATAGAATTGGAACAGTCTATCATGAATAACAGACAACAAAATCAGAAAACAGTAAAAAATTTCCTTTTAAAACAAAAAGAAAAGTGCAAGCCAAGGCATGCACTAAAGTAATTCTAATTTATTTTCCGCTTACTTGGTGATTTGCCATTTTCTCAAAGAAATCAATAATGTAGCAATGGTCTTTTCCGCCGTTACCATTTGCGATCTCAGAACCGAATATTTCTTTAACTAAGTTTGTTACTGGAAGTGGTACTCCAAGCGAATTTGCAGATGCTTGAATGTTTCCTAAATCTTTGAAGTTTGTTTCGATTTTACCGCCTGGTTCAAAATCACGGTCAACGATACGTTGCATTTTTGCATCCATTACTGCACTACCAGCTAGTCCGCTCCGAACTGCTTCATAAAGTTTGTTCAAGTCAATTCCTGCTTTACTAGCGTATACAGAAGCTTCTGCTAGTGCAGCAAGGTGACTACTTACGAGAATTTGGTTTGCTAATTTTGTTGCTGAACCAGTTCCCGTTTGCCCCATATGAACAATATGTTCGCCCATTACTTCAAATAAAGGTAGTACTTTATTGAAATGCTCTTGATCTCCACCAGCCATGATGGATAGTGCACCTTCTATTGCCTTTGGTTCTCCGCCACTAACAGGAGCATCAATTAAGTGTACATCGTATTCTTTTAGTTTAGTAGCAAACTCTTTCGATTCTTCTGGTTTAACAGAGCTCATATCAATGATAATCGTTCCTGGTTTACAGTTTGCAGCAATACCTTCTTCTGAGAACAATACGAGTGAAACATGTTTTCCTGCTGGAAGCATCGTAATAATAACATCACTATTTTCAGCAAGTTCTTTGTTTGATCCACAAGAATGTCCGCCTATTGCTTCTAATTCGTTTACAGCATCTGTATTTAAATCAAAAAGATATGTTTCATATCCCTTTTTAATAAGATGACCTGCCATTGGTTTCCCCATAATACCTAACCCAATAAATCCGACTTTCATGTAATCCACCCCTATGAAAATGTTTTCTTACACTTTCATTCTATAACAAATCTTGTTAAATGTATATAAAATACCTTCATTTCGAAAATAAAAAAATATATATGAAAGATTTCAGAAATAAATAAGGAAAGTAATGAATATAAAAACAAATAGTATACCCATTTGGATTGCACCAGGCGGATGTGTATGTGTGGGGGTAGCCCTAAAAAGTTTGGTGAGAACTCTTAAAAGTCGTGCCACACTTTAAATTATCAGTAAGTAGACAGAATATCTTCCTTCCATTCCTTTAACCGATAAGAGCCAAAATAAAAAGGGATAGTGAAACATATACTTGTTTCTACTATCCCTTTTACATATTATTTTCCAACAATTATCTTCATATCATAAGAAGCTAGCTCATCTGCTATTTCTGTTGGTAATTTTTTGTCTGTTATCAATGTATCGATTTGACCGATTGTTGCGAAAGATGCAATGGAGCTATTTCCAACTTTGGTATGGTCTATAAGCGCGACGACTTTGTCTGCTTTTTGTACCATTTGTTTTTTTAGTTCTACTTCGTATACGTTAAAATCGGTGAGACCTTCGCCAATTGTAAATCCATTGGCTGATGTGAACATAACATCGATATTAATTTTATCTAAAATGGAACTGCCAAGAAGACCTTCCAATGCCATGGACCCCATTCGGGCAATACCACCAATTAGAATGACGTTCACATTTGGATTTTCTTTCAGCTCCATAGCGGTCATTAATCCATTTGTCACAACGGTTAGTCGCATATCTGTTTCCTTTAGTCGGCGTGCTAATTCTAAGGTAGTTGTACTAGCGTCTAGTAAAATACTATTTTTGTTTTCAATTAAGTTGATTGCCTTATTTGTGATGGATTTTTTATAATCAATGTTTTTCGTTGCCCGTTCAGAAAAGCTATTCATCGGGGTAGAACTTTCATTTAAAACAGCTCCACCGTGGGTTCTTGTTAATAATCCATCTTGTTCCATGATTTTTAAATCGGTTCGTAAAGTAGCTTCTGATACGTTTAAATTTTTGGCTAGATCTTTTACTGTGATACGTTTTTCTTTTTGAAGTTGGGTTAAAATTAATCCCCTTCTCTCTTCGGCAAACATTTTGCCCATCTTGTCACCTCTTATATCCGATATCGAGTTTAATATTTCTATCATATCATACCAGTAAATGAAAATAAAACAAAATAATTAAAAGTTAAATTTTGTTTTATTGAAGAAAACAGATATTTAATAAGTTTTTAACGAATAAACAACAAGTATAATTTATCGTTTGTTTTTGTTTTGAAAGTAAATGAATAAAAAGGTTGTAAAAAACGAAGGAATATAATAGAATTAGATTGGTAACGAAAACACATTTTTGTGAAACGAAAGGGGATTTTTTAAAATGAAGATAGCTATCGGTAGTGACCACAATGCCTTTGATTTGAAAGAAGTGATTAAAGAGTTTTTAGCAGATACAGAACATGAAGTAGTAGATTATGGATGCCACTCGAAAGATGCAGTAGATTATCCGGATGTGGCGTTTGACGTTTCCGCGGCTATTAGCGAAGGGAAAATAGACAGAGGGATATTAATTTGTGGAACAGGTATTGGTGTTTGTATTGCTGCAAACAAATATCCTGGTATCCGTGCAGCGCTAGCACATGATGTTTATTCAGCAGAAAGAGCACAGTTAAGTAATAACGCACAAATTATCACTTTGGGTTCACAAATTATTGGACCAGAAGTTGCGAAAAAAGTTGTAAATGCATACTTGAACGTAACCTGGGCAGAAGGATCGAAACGCAAGGTTGATAAAATAGTAGAAAAAGAACAAGAATTTGTTAGCCAAAATTTTAAAGAAGCAGTAGCGGGAAGTAATTGCAGTGTCAATTAAACCAAGAGGAGTGGTGTCATGCAATCCTTGTTATTAGATTTTCTAAAAGTAACCGAATCAGCAGCAGTTGCTGCAATGCCTTGGGTTGGTAGCGGAGATAAAATTGCTGCCGACGGGGCTGCAACGAATGCAATGCGTGAAAACTTAAACAAGATGAAAATGGATAGCACAATTGTAATTGGTGAAGGGGAAATTGACGAAGCTCCAATGCTCTATATTGGAGAAAAATTAGGTGCAGGTGGAGCGCATGAAGTGGACATTGCAGTTGATCCAATTGAAGGCACAACGCCAACGGTTAATGGTCAGGGCAATGCCATCACAGTTATTGCTGCAGCACCAAAAGGAACGTTATTACATGCACCTGATATGTACATGAAGAAAATTGCTGTTGGTCCTAAGGCGAAAGGGAAAATTGATATCGATGCACCAATTGAAGAGAACATAAAAGCTGTGGCGAAAGCAAATGGAAAAGCCGTAACAGAATTAAATGTCCTTATTCAAGATCGACCTAGACATAAAGATGATATTGATAGAATTCGAGAAACAGGAGCTAAAGTTCGATTGTTTAATGATGGGGATGTCATTTATGCAACAGCTACCTGTATCGAAAGTTTAAATGTCGATATGTTTCTAGGAATCGGCGGTGCTCCAGAAGGGGTATTAGGAGCGGTTGCAGTACGTTGTCTTGGCGGAGAGATGCAAGCGAAACTCTTGCCGAGGAATGATGAAGAAATACGAAGATGTAAGGAAATGGGAATAACGAATCATGAGAGCGTTTTACTTCATAGGGATTTAGTTCGTACAGATGATTGTGTATTTGTTGCAACAGGAATCACAGACAATCTTATAATTGATGGAATCGAAACGCAATATAACAACTACATCACCCATTCAATTCTCGTGAATGGTAGAGAAAAGCAAGTAAGATATGTGAAAAGTACGTATCCAGTTAAGCAGCTTACTTCTTCAAAGGCCACTATCTAGAAAAAGGTTGTTTTTGGGGAAATGTAAGCACTACTTTCTCGAAGCTTATGCCTTTTCTATCCAGATTGGTTTCAGTATTTTCCTGTAGATGTGAACTTTGGCGTTTTAATTGTGAACATCAGCGATATATTTATGAGCATCAGCAAAAAAAATGTGAACTTCAGCGAATTTCTTGTGAACATCGGCATTTAGCCCAAAAATAGCATAGAAGGCGCCTGAGTTTCAATAGATTAATGCCATGGTACCTCGCATTTTGTATCGAACCAAAACGAATGTGACACTTGTTTTCTCCGTTGCACAAGGGTTAATGGCTGCAAAAGCTGGGGCAACGTATGTTAGTCCGTTTGTCGGAAGAGTTGATGATATTGGGGAAGATGGGATTGAACTGATCTAAAATCTTAAAACAACATTACAAAACTATGGATAAGAAGCAAAGATTATTACTGCTAGTATCAGAACGATTGGTCATTTAGAAAAAGCTGCATTAGCTGGTGCGGATATTGCGACAATTCCAGGATCGCTTTTACCTAAGTTAAGGAAGCACCCGTTAACAGATAACGGAATTACATAGTTTTAGCAGATTGGGAAAAGGTTCCGAAAAAGGCTGAAACTTTATAATAGAAAGGTATGGTAAAAATGCCAACAACGACTTCTGTAGAACAATTGTCAATTAATACAATTCGTACACTTTCCATTGATGCCATCGAAAAAGCAAACTCAGGACATCCTGGCTTACCAATGGGTGCAGCACCAATGGCGTACACACTATGGACGGAATTTATGACTCATAATTCGAAACATTCAAAATGGTTTAACCGTGATCGATTTGTCCTTTCAGCAGGTCATGGCTCGATGCTTCTATATAGTTTGCTTCATCTATCTGGTTACGATGTTTCCATGGATGACCTAAAGAATTTCCGTCAGTGGGGTTCGAAAACGCCAGGACATCCAGAAGTTCATCATACAGATGGGGTAGAAACTACGACTGGACCGCTTGGACAAGGAATTGCGACTGCTGTTGGGATGGCGATGGCAGAAGCACATCTAGGTGCAACGTATAATAAAGAAGGCTTTCCAGTAGTTGATCACTTTACGTATGCACTCGTTGGTGATGGCGATTTAATGGAAGGAATCTCACATGAAACAGCTTCCCTTGCTGGACATCTTGGCTTAGGGAAACTTGTTGTTCTTTATGACTCCAATGACATTTCTCTTGATGGGGATTTGAACAGATCCTTCTCAGAAAATATAGGAGAGCGTTTTAGCTCATATGGTTGGCAAGTCCTTCGTGTGGAAGATGGGAATAATGTCGATGACTTACAAGCTGCGATCAAGCAAGCAAAAGGTAACCTGGAGCGACCAACATTAATTGAAGTGAAAACGGTGATTGGCTTTGGTTCGCCAAACAAATCAGGTTCTTCTGATTCCCATGGTGCACCACTTGGTGAAGAGGAAGTAAAACTGACAAAGGAAAATTACAACTGGGAGCATAAGACTTTTCATGTGCCAAATGAAGTATATGCAGACTTCAATGAAAAAGTAGTGAAAAAAGGTACACTTGCTGAAAACGACTGGAACAAGTTGCTTGAAGATTACAAAGCAGCATTCCCAGAAGAAGGCAAAGAATTGCAATTAGCAATTAATGGAGAATTGCCATTAAACTGGGATTCAGAACTTCCTACTTATGAGGCTGGGTCATCTCTTGCAACACGCGCTTCTTCTGGTGAAGTATTAAATGCGATTGCAAAAACAGTACCGAATTTTATCGGCGGAAGTGCAGATTTAGCTGGTTCAAATAAAACAACAATTAAAGATGTCGCTGATTTTTCAAAAGAAGACTATGCTGGTAGAAATATTTGGTTCGGTGTTCGTGAATTTGCGATGGCAGCAGCATTAAACGGAATGGCGCTTCATGGCGGGGTAAATGTATTTGGAGGAACATTCTTCGTATTTAGTGACTACCTCCGTCCGGCTGTTCGACTTTCTGCTTTAATGAAGTTACCGGTGACATATGTGTGGACACATGATTCGATTGCGGTTGGAGAAGATGGACCAACACATGAGCCTGTTGAACATTTAGCATCCTATCGCGTAATGTCAGGATTATCACTTATTCGTCCTGCTGATGCGAACGAAACACAAGCAGCATGGAGATTGGCTGTCGAATCAAAAGATAAACCAACTGCATTGGTTCTAACCCGTCAGAACCTACCTACATTAGAAGGTACGAAAGAAAATGCATATGACGGTGTGAAAAAAGGTGCATATGTTGTAAGTGAATCTGCAAAAGAAATGCCAGATGCATTAATTCTTGCGGCTGGTTCAGAAGTTCAATTGGCAGTGAAAGCTCAGACTACTCTACGAGAAAAAGGTGTGGATGTGCGGGTTGTCAGCATGCCATCATGGGATCGCTATGAAGAACAAGACAAAGCATACAAAGATTCCATTCTCTTACCAAACGTGAAAAAACGACTAGCTGTTGAAATGGCCTCTCCATTTGGTTGGGATCGTTATGTTGGGGATGAAGGAAGCATTCTTGGTATCAATACCTTTGGTGCATCCGGAGAAGGGAATCGCGTGATGCAAGAATATGGTTTCACGGTTGAGAATGTTGTGAAGCATGTTGAGGACTTGTTAGAAAAATAATTTTATATTGTAAAGCTCCTATAGGTTATAACAGATCTACCCGGGAGTTTTTTTGTTAAATATAATATGAAAATAAATGATTACGGTACAAAAAAACTTACGAGTAATTATAAGATATCATGAGTAGTATTTTGAAGAAATTTAAAGTATATAGAGGGAGGATGAAAATGCTAAATTTATTTTCGTTAGAAGGAAAAGTAGCGGCTATAACGGGTGCTACTAGGGGGATTGGCCGTTCGCTAGCTATCGGTTTAGCTGAAGCGGGTGCAGATATTGCGCTGCTGCAAAGAGATCCATCCCAAGTCAATGTAAAAGAAGATATTGAGTTGCTCGGGAGAAAATGTGAAATCATACCATGTGATTTATTGGATATGGAACAAGTAAAAAATGCTGTTCCAACAGTAATTGAGAAAATGGGCAAATTAGATATCTTAGTCAATAATGGTGGGATTCAACGGAGATCACCTGCAACAGAGTTTTCAGAAGAAGATTGGGATGATGTCATTAATGTCAACCTGAAAGCAGTCTGGATGTTAGCGCAAAAAGCTGGTCAACATATGGTACCGAGAAAGAAAGGAAAGATTATTAACATCGCTTCTTTAAATTCATATCAAGGTGGGATTACGATTCCTGCTTACGCATCGGCAAAAGGAGGGGTAGCCCAACTAACGAAAGCCTTAGCTAATGAATGGGCACAGCACAATGTGAATGTGAATGCAATTGCTCCAGGATACGTAGCAACGGATATGAATGAGGCGTTAATTCATGATAATACCCGTAGCAGACAAATTATGGAGCGAATCCCAGCGGCCAGGTGGGGTGCACCAGATGATTTTAAAGGAACGATTGTTTACCTAGCTTCTGATGCATCTAACTATGTACATGGACATCTATTATCTGTTGATGGTGGCTGGCTAGGGAGGTAAATGAGCCTTCAGATAGTGGTATAAGTTACCGAATGGGGAGTTGTTTGCCTTGTTCGGTACTTCACCCCCCATGAGTGACCGAATGAAGAGATTTCCATTCCATTCGGTACATCATTCTCCTGTTGAGCTACCGAGCGTGGTCAGCAAAGGTATCTCCTCTAAAAGTAGCAAAACTTTTAAGTTACTTAAATATTGTCGATTTAATTTTCTAATCCTTCCTTTACCTTTTTATTGTTAGTGTTTGTTACTATATAAGATAAATAACAGTCATTTTATACAAAAATGTGATAAAAAGTGAAAAAAAGTAAAAAAAAGACTTGTAAAACGCTTACAAAGAAATTATACTATATTTAATAGAAATTCGATTTAAAAAATAATTTGATTTTTTAGTAAATCGGTTTAGTAAGCTATCAATCTATTGTCTATTTAATAAGTATGGGAGAGTGTTAGATAACAGTTTCTCAATAGTTGGTTTCTGGGAAGTGACAGCGTTTCCAGTTGGAGGTAATCAATGAAGACGGTAACTATTGGTGATGTAGCAAAACGTGCTGGAGTTTCTAAAAGTACAGTTTCTCAATATTTAAATGGTCGCTATGAATACATGGCCGTAGAAACGAAAGAACGGATTAAAAAGATAATTGCAGAACTAGACTACAATCCAAATAAAATTGCTAGAAGTCTGAAACAGAAAAAGACGACAACGATTGGAGTAATTTTAGCTAATATTTTGTATAGCTTCAATACAAAGGTAATGAGGGCCATTGAGGATATATGTAACGAATCAGGTTATCATGTCATTATTTGTAATGCAGACGATAATCCAGAAAAAGAAAAACGTTACATTGAAATGCTGCTATCCAAACAAGTTGATGGAATTATAGCGATGCCAACCAGTAGTAATATTGAACTATATCAAAAGTTATGGAAGAGAAATTTTCCACTTGTTTTTATTGACCGGATTCTACCGGATATGAAAGTTAGTACCATGCTATTAGATAATGAAAAAGCAACTAAATTATGCGTCGGTGAGCTCGCGGGTAATGGTTATGAAAAAATCGCTATTATGACAATGACTCCTGCAACGAGTACTCCAAGAAGGGAACGTCTCGTTGGTTATAAAAAAGCAGTGGAGGAATATGGAGTATATACTAATGGAGATTATGTTATTGCTTCTCCAATTAAGGAAATGCAGATAAGGTTAGAAAACTTAATGGAATCACAAAATCGACCAGAAGCGTTGATTGCAACCAACGACTTAACATTGATGGAAATTCTAAAATATGTAAGGGTTAACAATCTGAAAGTACCAGAGGATTTAGCCCTCATTGGAATTGATGAAATCTCCTTTGCTGATATTTACACTCCTTCTTTATCAACGATTGCCCAGCCAACCTTTGAAATTGGAGCAGGAGCAGCTGAATTATTAATTGAAAAAATAAATGGAAAAGAACTTGATAAAGGGAATGTTCACCGGTTTGAACCAGAATTAATAAGAAGATTTTCTTCTGTAAAAATCGAATTAGATGTATAGATAATGGAAACATGCAGAACACATGGAGGGGGGACAATTCATGGATGTGATTACAATTGGTGAGACGATGGTGCTATTCACCCCAAATACCCAAGGGCATATGCGATATGCATCTAACTTTTCAAGGAGATTCGGTGGAGCTGAAACAAATGTTGCTATCGGATTATCCAAGCTAGGACATAAAGCTGGTTGGATTAGCCGAGTAGGGAATGATGAATTTGGAAAAGCAATTCTGTCCTTTTTAAGGGGAGAAGGTGTTGATGTCAGTCAAGTTCAATATGATGATGCGGCGCCGACAGGCTTGTACTTTAAAGAAAAACGTACAGTATCTGAGTTCCGAATTCAGTATTATCGTAAAGGTTCCGCTGCAAGCAAAATGCGTGCAGGCGACATAAATGAGGCTTACTTGAAACGAGCTAAGTATTTACATGTTACAGGAATTACCCCTGCTTTGAGTGAATCTTGTTATGAAGCGATCGTTTATGCAATAAAATTAGCAAAAAAGAATGGTGTTACGGTAGTATTTGACCCGAATTTGAGAAAGAATTTGTGGCCAGAAGAAAGAGCAAGAGAAGTGCTTCAAGAACTAGTTTCATACGCTGATATCGTTCTACCCGGGGTGGAAGAAGGAGCGTTTCTTTACGGTACGAAAGATCCCATTGAAATTGGGAAACGTATTTTAGAAACTGGTGCATCATTAGCGGTAATTAAAACGGGTTCAGAAGGCGCTTACTACGTAACAGAAGAAAAGTCAGAACATGTACCTGTTGTTGCAGCTAGTGAAATAAGTGACCCGGTTGGTGCAGGAGATGGATTTTGTGCAGGCCTACTTTCTGGACTACTGGATGGATTATCGATAAAAAAAAGCGTTGCTCGTGGTAATCTTATCGGTTCCGTTGTTGTAAAAGTCGATGGGGATGTCGAAGGATTACCGGATCGAAGTGAGCTAACGAAATACCAGTCACATATTGAAGATGTTAGTAGATAGGCTGAAATTGGAGGGGAAACAATGGATGGTATAAGCAGAATTAAAGAGAATGGGATTGTTGCTATTATCCGTGGGCAAAAACGTGAAAATATTGTATATATTCTAGAAGCGCTTTTAAAAGGGGGCATTCGTACAGTAGAAGTTACAGCTGACACGCCTGGAATAACATTTGCTATTGAAGAAGCAGTTAAAGAGTTTGGCGATGAAATGTATATTGGTGCAGGAACTGTTCTAGACCCTGAAACTGCAAAGCTTGTTATTAACAGTGGTGCGAAATTCGTCATTTCTCCGACTACAAATGTTGAAACAATTCGTCTAACGAAGCGTTACGGAGTGTTAAGTATGCCTGCTGCAATGACACCGACTGAAATTTTAACTGCTTATGAAGCGGGGGCCGATGTAATCAAACTCTTCCCTGCAAGAAGCTTAGGAGCAAGTTATATCAAGGATGTACGTGGACCATTACCTCAAGTCCCAATCCTTCCAACTGGAGGAATTGAACTTGAAAATATGAACGAATTTTTCCGTGCTGGTGCTATTGGTGTTGGTATAGGTAGTTCCTTGGTGAAAGGAAATATGACTGCTACACCTGAGGAATTAATGGAATTAACAACTCGAGCAAAACTCTATGCCGACAAGTTTGTTGAGTTAAAACAAAAAGGAATTGTCTCAAATGGCGTTTAAAGTATTGTTTTCTGATTTCGAGTATGACTCTCTCGAAATAGAAGAAAGCTTAATTAGAGAACAAATTCCTGATGTTGAGTTTGTTTATGCCCAATGTCGGACAGAAGAAGTTATCGAAGTTGCCAAAGATATTGATGCAATCATTAATCAATATGCACCACTAGGTAGAAAGGTTATTGAAAGTTTAACAGATTGTAAGGTAATTGCACGATATGGAATTGGCTTCAACACAATTGATGTACAAGATGCAACGGAAAAAAATATAACGGTGTGTAATGTAAAGGATTACTGTGTGAAAAATTAATTGTATGGAAAATGTAGTGCAAATAGCTATTACTGAAGTTTTCTTGAAATCTTTTCTGAAGAAGAAAGGATGTACTAGAATGTTTACCTTCCCTAATAAGCTTGTTCTATTAAACTATTTTTGAAAGCGAGGATAACCATGAAAATAATCAAATGGCTTGATGAACACTTAGAGGAATCGTTATTAATTGTTCTAAGTACTGTAATGACCGCTTCAATAACTATACAAGTGTTTATGCGATATGCGTTGAACTCCTCACTATCATGGTCCGAAGAATTAGCTCGTTATTGTTTCATATGGTTAGTTTATATCGGAATTAGCTATGGTGTGAAAAAGCAAAAACACATTAAAGTGGATGTTGTATTGCAGTTTATAAAAAACAAACAGAAGGTTGTTTTGGGCCTTATTGCTAACTTAATCTTTTTGGCCTTTTCACTATTAGTTATCGTATATGGATATGACATTGCTCAACAACTTTTAGGTTGGGGACAGACTTCTCCTGCATTACATGTTCCAATGGGGTTTGTTTATATGGCTACACCTGTTGGCTTTGCTTTAACTTCCATTCGTCTTATCCAACAAATTTTTTATCAAATATTAACACTTATGGGTAAACGGGAATTCGAAGTGAAGACGGAGCAAGATTTTGTAATGGAAGAGACAATAGAGGATAAAAATCAAAAATAAACAAAGGAGGTTATACATATGACAATTGCAGTTTTATTTGGAAGCTTTGTTTTATTTTTACTTTTAAGTGTTCCAGTTGGGATTGCTTTAGGAATATCTACTTTAGTAACAATTGTTTACTCTGGATCTGTACCAATTGAATTTTTGGTACAAGGTTTAGTTACTTCGGTTGATAATTTCCCCATTATGGCTGTTCCATTCTTTATTCTTGCTGGTGGAATCATGAGTAAAGGTGGAATTTCTGAACGACTATTTAAAGTTGCTAACTCGATGGTAGGTAATATTACCGGTGGATTTGCAATCGCTACCATTGTTACGTGTATGTTTTTTGCAGCTATTTCAGGATCTGCTCCTGCAACGGTTGCTGCTATTGGAGGTATCATGATTCCTGCAATGGTAAAACAAGGTTATGATCGTACTTTTTCTGCGGCAGTTGTTGCGGCGGCAGGGTCACTAGGTGTAATTATTCCTCCTAGTATTCCAATGGTTATTTATGGAACATCGTCCGCTTCATCCATTGGTGATCTGTTTATGGCTGGTATTATTCCTGGTCTCATAATTTGTTTTGCTTTAAGTGCTTATGCATATTATTTCTCGAAGAAAAATGGATATAAAGGGAGCGGTGAAAAGTTCTCTTTCAAAAATATTCTTAAATCTATTTGGGATGCGAAATGGGCACTTTCCATTCCAATTATTATTTTAGGTGGTATTTATGGTGGATTTTTCACACCGACTGAAGCTGCAGCTATAGCGGTATTCGTTGGACTGATAGCAGGGTTATTCATCTATAAAGAATTAAAATGGAAACATTTGCCACGCGTTTTTATTGACTCAGCTTTAACAACAGCAACCGTGTTAATTATTGTCGGAACTGCGACTGCATTTGGAAGACTACTTACAGTTGAACAAATTCCAAATCAAATTGCCGAGTGGATTCTATCTATCTCTGATAGCCCAACTATTGTCATGCTCTTAATTCTAATTTTACTTTTAATTGTTGGATGTTTCATGGATACGCTTGCAGCAATTATTATCCTGACTCCAATTCTATTACCAATTGTGACAAGCCTAGGCTTTGATCCAATTCACTTCGGTATCATCATGGTTATCGGGTTATCGGTAGGTTTCATTACACCACCAGTTGGAGTAAACCTTTTTGTTGCACAAGGTATATCCGGTGTATCGTTTGAATCACTGGTGAGGAGAATCATACCATTTATCTTTGTAATGATTATTACATTACTAATTATTACCTATATCCCGCAACTATCGCTCATATTGATAGGGAAGTAATAGCTTAATATTCGAACTAGGAGGGATTGTGTGAGAATAACAAAGTTGGAATGCTTTTTAGTTCCGCCAAGATGGTGTTTTCTAAAAGTTGAGACAGACGAAGGAATTATTGGTTGGGGTGAGCCCGTTATCGAAGGACGGGCACAAACTGTAAAAGCAGCAGTAATGGATTTGCAAGATTATCTTATAGGAAAGAACCCACTCCATATTCAGGATACGTGGAATGTTCTCTATCGGGCCGGCTTCTACCGGGGTGGTCCGATCCTTATGAGTGCGATCGCTGGAATTGACCAAGCACTTTGGGATATTAAAGGAAAGTATTATGACGCACCGGTATATGAATTATTAGGCGGTAAAGTAAGAGATAAAATGCGTGTCTATACTTGGATTGGTGGGGATCGTCCATCTGATGTTGGTGGAGCTGCAAAACAGGCGGCAGAAAATGGATTTACTGCAATAAAAATGAATGCGACTGAAGAGCTCCAATACATTGATTCTTATAAAAAGGTTGATGAAACTATTGCAAGGGTAGATGCGATTCGGAATGAAGCAGGGGCTGATATCGGAATAGGTATTGATTTTCATGGCCGCGTTCATAAACCAATGGCAAAGATTTTGATGAAAGAATTAGAGCCCTACCGACCGATGTTTGTAGAAGAACCGGTGTTACCAGAGAACAATGAAGCCTTAAAAGAGTTAGCAAAAGTCTCTTCTGTTCCAATTGCAACAGGAGAAAGAATGTACTCAAGATGGGATTTTAAACAGGTATTGCAAGAAGGTGCAGTGGACATCATTCAACCGGATTTATCTCATGCAGGAGGAATTACGGAAACGATGAAAATAGCAGCTATGGCTGAGGCCTATGATGTAGCCCTTGCTCCACATTGTCCATTAGGTCCGATTGCATTAGCGGCATGCTTACAAGTGGATGCGGTTTCACATAACGCCTTTATTCAAGAACAAAGCATGGGAATTCACTATAACAAAGGAAATGACCTCCTTGATTACGTTGTAGATAAAAGTGTCTTCCAATTTGAAAATGGTTATGTGCAACTTCCTGAGAAGGCAGGACTTGGTGTAGAAATTGACGAGGATTTTGTTCGCCAACTTGCTGAAGTCGGACATTCATGGAAAAACCCAGTTTGGCGCCATGCTGACGGTAGCGTCGCTGAATGGTAATCATACAAAACTAAAGGAGTTTACAAATGGAACAAATAGATCTAGAAAAGAAATTAGCAGCTGAGGCATCCGTTGATTTTATCAAAGATGGGATGGTGGTTGGTTTAGGATCTGGTTCCACCGTGAACTGGATGGTGCGTAAATTAGGTGAGAAGGTAAAGGAAGGCTTTAATATTAAAGGAATTCCTTCATCGAAAAAAACAGAGCGACTTGCACTGGAAGTAGGTGTTCCATTGACTGATTTTGCTTCCGTTGATCGTATTGATATAGCGATTGATGGAGCTGATGAAATAGATAGAAATCTAAACTTACTAAAAGGCGGTGGTGGATCTTTAGTTAGAGAAAAGATAGTCGATGTAAATGCGGATCAGTTCATTGTTATTGTCGATCAATCGAAGGTAGTTGAAGAACTCGGTGAATTCCCTTTACCTATAGAGGTATTACAATTTGGCTGGGAAATCACAGCCAAAAAGATTGCAGAATTAGGTGGGGATCCTGTTATAAGAATTAAAGACGAAAAACGATTTATTTCTGATAATGGGAACTATATTTTGGATTGTAAGTTTGACAAAATATCCGAACCGGAAGAGCTGCATGAAAAATTGAAACGGCTTACAGGTGTTGTTGAGACAGGTATTTTTACCAATATGGTTGATAAGGTGATCATTGGTAGAAAAGATGAAGTAGAGGTTTTAACGAAGTAGCTTTAGCTTACCCAATGATTGCTTGAAAGGGGGTGTAAACTTGCATGACGTGATTACCATTGGCGAGTCCATGGTTACACTTAGTCCCAGTGTTAAAGGAAGATTAAAGTTTGCCAATACCTTTGAAAAAAAGGTAGGTGGTGCGGAACTAAATGTTGCGATTGGTTGTTCTCGTCTAGGTCTTCATACAGGATGGATCAGTAGACTTGGAAAAGATGATTTTGGTGAGTATATTCTAAATTTCGCTCGCGGTGAAGGGGTGGATGTTTCCCAAATAGGCTTAGTCAATGATTATCCTACATCACTGAACTTTAAAGAAATCAGGGCAGATGGGACGACAAAAACGATATACTATCGGGATAAGTCACCAATATTAACTTTAAGGCCAGAGGATTTAGATGAGTCCTATATTAAGCAAGCGAAACTTCTTCATCTAACGGGCATTTACCCTGCAATAAATCCCGTGAATATTCCAGTAATAGAACGAGCGATTGATTTAGCAAAAAAACATGGTGTCAAAGTCTCACTCGATCCAAATATTCGTCTAAGAATGTGGAGTAAGGAAGAAGCGAGGGAAGTACTTCGAAACTTACTTCCAAAGGTTGATATTTTGCTAGCTGGTGACGAGGAAATGGACATCATTATTGGTGAAAAAGACCCGAAAAGAATCATTAGTGAAGTGAAGGACATGGGGGTTTCCTTTATAGCGATCAAGCAGGGCGATAAAGGTTCTGTAGGATATTACAATGGTGAAATTGTGGAAGCTCCTGCTATTAAAGCTAGCAATGTAATCGATACCGTGGGTGCTGGTGATGGATTTGATGCTGGAGTCTTGTATGGAATTGTTCAAAATTGGTCATTGGAAAAAACACTTACATTTGCCAACGCTATTGGCTCGATGGTTGTAAGTGTTGTTGGAGACAATGAGGGATTACCAAGTTATGAAGAAGTACTAGAAAAACTTGGTGAAAAGGAATTTATTGAAAGATAATTTTTTAAAATAAAAACATTTTCTAGGAGGAACATTATGAAGAAATTAGCATTTCTTTTAACAACTTTATTTCTAGTATTATTACTTGCAGCATGTGGTGGAGATAACGCTTCATCTGATAGTGAAGGTAGCGATGATAGTGAAGCAACTGGTGAGGAAGCAGCAGAGGAAGCTTCTAGCAATGTAGCAGCGGGTGATGCGGAATATACAATCCGCGCAAGTATTGGACTTAACTCTGAGCATCCACAATATAAAGGTTTGTTGAAATTTAAAGAAATTGTAGAAGCAGAAACAGATGGGGCAGTTGCAGTAGAAACATATCATAGTGGTCAATTAGGTGATGACCGTACAGCGATGGAAGCTTTACAACTTGGTTCACAAGAAGTAACGGTTCCTTCTACAGCACCTGTTGCAAACTTTATTCCTGAATATGCAGTATTTGATATTCCATTCTTATTCCCCAATGAACAAGTAGCAGACGCGGTTCTTGATGGAGAAGTTGGTACGAAACTTTTAGAAATGTTAGATGAGCAAAACCTTGTAGGGCTAGCATATTGGGAAAATGGATTCCGTGATATGTCCAATAGTACTCGTCCTATCGAATCCATTGCTGATTTTGATGGTTTAAAAATCCGCACAATGGAAAATGATTTGCACTTAGCAGCATTCCGTGAATTAGGAGCAAACCCAACACCAATGGCATTTACAGAACTTTTCACAGCATTACAACAAGGAACTGTTGATGGACAAGAGAACCCACTTTCTACTATTTATTTAGAAGGGTTCCATGAAGTACAAGATTATGTATCTAACACACACCATATTTATACACCGTTTGTATTCTTAGTAAGTAAACCATTCTATGATGGTCTACCAGCAGAATACCAAGAAATTTTAAGAAGTGCAGCAGTTGAAGCTGGTCAATACCAAAGAGAAATTAACCGTGAAGCAAACGAAGATTACAAGCAAGGTTTAATCGATGAAGGCGTTGAGTTCACAGAGATGTCTGACGAAGCAATAGCTGAAATGCGTGAAGCAGTACAACCAGTAATCGAAGAATTTTCAGAGACAATTGGTAAAGACTTAGTAGAAGAAATAAATCAAGCAGTTGAAGATGCACAATAATAGAGTAGAGTAATAGGGTAGTATAAATTCCCCCATAACTAAATAAATTTCGAGAGTTATCTCGATAAACTTTTTATTAAAAGAGGACCAGTGACTATGAAGCCACTGAAAGTCCTCATGAAAAAAGGCATAGTTCTCAATAAAAAGAGAATTATGCCTTTTTTAGCTAGTTGGCTGGTGTGATTGCGGTATTGAACTGAACTCATACCAGTCAATTATTGCTTAATGCGTTTGTTATTATAGTAATTTATATTTCTCTTAATCTTGCCTTTTAGTTCTTCAAAAGAACACATGCCTCTCCGTAATACATCTTTTGTTTTAGTAAGCCAAAGAAGTTTTCTATTGGTGAATTATCTAAACAATTTCCTTTTCTATACATACTTTTTAAATACTTTATTTTGTTTAAGGGTTTTTATCTATTTTTTATGTTGATAATGCCATCCTTGATCAGAATGTATAGTTGGTCTGTACTTTGAGTCTTTTACGATTACCAGTGCTTCTTCTAAGGGTTCTATTTTCGCAACTATACCAACAGTACCTTTGTAAGAACTGGTTTCTCAATTCTAGATGAATACGACGGTAACCATGACTTCCGTTATTTTCATCGAAAATGGTTTGGATAAGCCTTCCAGTACTTGATCTGTGTTATCTTCCTTCATCATTTTTAGATGATAATGGTAAGAGCATTCCAGGGATACCGACTACGTGTAAACATCTTTTAATTTGAATTTTTCTTTGAGTTCGAGAGGGGGATACTTCATGCCGAAGGGCTGTTTCCATCTCTGAAAACCTGTTCACTCTATAAAGCTTAATACATCTAGCTTAAATTGAACAGAGTAAGTTTGCTTACAATTTGTACTTATTAAACTATCAGCACCCAATTTCTCATATAGTTGTATTTATCTACCGACTTACGATTTAGATTTTATACCCTGTTTCTTAGCTATTTGTCTAATTCCTAAATATCCATGTTGATATTCCTTAGCTACTTTTATCATTAAATCATTACTATATTTTGCCACGATAAAATACCCCGAAAAGTATATTCCGATAAACAGGAAAAAAGAAGCTGTTCCAAAGGGTATCATATCACCATTAGGAACAGCTTCTTTCATTCGTATTTATTTTATGCATGTACTTTTGCAAAATCTAAGAATGCTTTTAAGATCATGTGAGCAGAAGTTGCTCCTGGGTCTTGAGCACCTTTCGAGCGTTCACCAAGACGGCTAGAACGGCCAATTTTTGATACTAAATCAGTTGTTGATTTCATTCCTTTTTCTCCAGCTTCTACTGCCGATTCAAATGCAGGAATAAATTCTTGATCAAAATTTTCTACTAATGCTTCTAAAGCCGGGATTAATGTATCCATCATTGTTTTATCCCCTACTTTTGCATTACCACGTTCTTGCACACCATTAATAAATGCAATCCAATATGCAACTAGGTCTACATTGTTTAACACAGATTTACCTTTTACGGCTTTTCCTCCGCGCATGAAACCAGTTGCATAAAGTGGACCAACAGAAGACCCAACTGCATTCAAGAATGTCATTCCAACAGTAGAACTAATTTTCCCACAGTCTGTTTCTTCTGCAAGTTTTCCGTTCAGCTGTTCGTTTACCGCTTGCCAACCAATAGACATGGTAACCCCATGGTCCCCGTCGCCTAATTTTCGATCAAGGTCACAAAGATAATCTTTTTCCTTTTCCATTATTTCTACAACTTCTTTAAAATAATTAATTAATTCTTTTGCAGTTATATTCATAGAAATTCTCCTTTATTTCTGTACGAACATTGGTGTATTAACTGGATGGTCGACTAATTTTTTTGTTTCATCATCAAGTTTCGTTAACGTAATGGATGCTCCACCCATTTCAAGGGAGGTGATGTAATCTCCTACATAGGAACGGTATATTTTAATACCTTTTTCACTTAGCACTTGCTCCACACGACGGAACATTATATAAAGTTCCATTCGAGGAGTGGATCCTAACCCATTGACAAGAACAGCTACTTCGTCTCCTTCATTTATTTCCATATCTTCGAAAATTGGTTCCAATAGTTGATCTGTAACATTATCGGCTGTGTCTAAAGGAGCTTTTCGAATTCCCGGTTCTCCGTGGTGTCCTAAACCAATTTCCATTTCATCGTCACCTATTTCAAAACTTGGTTCCCCTGTTTGTGGCAAGGAACAAGGAGTTAAACCAACACCCATGGAACGAGTATTATCGTTTGTTTTACGTGCGACATCTGCCACTTCTTTTAATTTATATCCTAAGTCAGCTGCTGCTCCAGCCATTTTATAAACGAAAAATTCTCCAGCAATCCCACGGCGTTTTTCTTTTTCTTCTTTTGGTGCAGATGCAACATCATCAGAAGCAAGCGCCATTTCTACTTCAATATCTTCCATTTCCGCCATCTCTGCAGCCATTCCGAAGTTCATCACGTCACCTGCATAGTTCCCGTATAGGTAAACGACACCCGCACCTTTATCTATCGCTTTTGTCACTTCTAAAATTGGCGCTGGGGGTGGAGAAGCAAAAATATTCCCAACAGCTACACCGTCGGCCATCCCTTCTCCAACATAACCCATGAATGCTGGCTCATGACCTGAACCACCACCAATTAAAATAGCAACTTTTCCTTCTTCTTTCGGTTTTGCTGAAACTAATGCACGATCATTTTCTTCCAAACGCTTTATATATTCTGGATGGGCTTTTACATAACCATCAATCATTTCTTCAACGACATTTTTCTTATCATTGATCAGCTTTTTCATTCAGGCACACTCCTTGTGATAGTATTAATTAAGTGTCAAGCTCCAGTACTTTCGCTTCTCTTAAAGTAAATCTGCTGTTTTTAAAATTTCTATTAATTGCTCTTTTTTTTCAGTGCTCAACTCACGGGTTGGAGGTAACACGTATGTGGAGATATCTAGACCTCTCAACTTCATCGCTTCTTTGATTACCCCAATAAATGGTGAGTCCAAGTTGTACACTTTTGGCAGACCTGCTATTTTACGGTGCAACTTTACAGCTTGTTCTAAATCATTTTCCCGGAAAGCCTTATAGAGTTCGACGGCAATTTCTGGAGCGAAGTTTACACTTGCACAGATTGCCCCATCCCCACCAAGGGTTAATGTATTGAATAGATGGTTATCAAATCCTGCGAAAACAGTAAAGTCTGGGTACTTACTTTTCACCGTAGAAATCATGCTTTCGATATGAGCAATGGAATCAATCGTTTCTTTAATTCCAATAATATTTTCATATTTATCCACTAATTTCAACACAAATTCAGGAGATAAATCTTGGCCTGTTAAAGTAGGGAAATTATAAAGCAAAATTGGTAGTTCAATAGATTCTGCAATTTCTGCGTAATGAGCAAATAAATTCTCTTCCGTTAGTGTCCAGTAATACGGATTAATTACAACGACACCATCTGCACCGACTTTTTCTGCATGTTGGCTCAAACTTACAGCTTCTTTTGTACTTGAACTTCCCGTACCAATCAAAACAGGAACTCTTCCAGCAACATAATTGGTCGTAAATTCGGCAATTTCCTTGCGAAGTTCCACTGACATTTGTGAAAATTCCCCACCACTACCAAGGGAAAATAGTCCATCCACTTTTGCATCAATTAAAAAGTCGATTACCGTCGCCATCCCTTTTTCATCTAGATTTCCATCCGTATCAAGAATGATTGATACAGGTGGAATGATCCCATGAAAATTTGTTTTGATCATTATAAACTCTCCCCATTCTCCTGTTAGAATTTATATTCTTCTCTCATTTCAAAGGCTTTTAAATCTACTTTCTCTTGTAGACCTTTATTTACTAAGTATTTTGGATATTGTCCATATACGAGTACGTCAATTATTCCAAGAGCAGTTTTTGAACGCATTTCTTCAGCAGATTCTTCGGAATACCCAGCCATATGAGGTGTAAGTATGACATTATCCATAGACAAGAAAGGATGATTGCGATCAATGGGTTCGTTTTCAACTACGTCAAGTCCTACTGCAGATACGGTACCATTATGTAATGCTTCTAGTAATGCTTCTTCATCTACTACAGGTCCTCTCGCAGTATTCACAAGGTAGACGCCTTTTTTCATCAAGTTGAATTGTTCTTTACCAATCATGCCTTTCGTTGAATTTGTAAGAGGAGCATGAACAGAAATAACATCTGCTCTTTCGCATAATTCTTCTAATGATACAAGCTCAACTTCATGGTCTTTGGCCACTTCTTCTGGTAAGAAAGGATCCGCAACGACAATCTTCAATCCAAGTATTTTTACTTTTTCTGCTAATCTTCTTGGTATGTTACCAAATCCAACCAACCCTATTGTCAACTTACTTAATCGTCGAATTGGCTTTGTTGTATTAACATCCCAAACATCATTTTTTACTGTTTGATTGGCAAATGGAATTTTACGTAGAAGACTCATGATTAATGCAAGTGCATGGTCTGATACTTCATTTATTCCATAGTCTGGTACGTTCCCTATACAAATTCCTTTTTCTGTTGCAGCATCTAAATCAATGGTGTCTAGACCAACACCATATCTAGTGATGATTTTACATTTTTCTAATGATTCGATTACTCGACGGGAAATTGGTGCATATAGATTGATGATTCCATCTGCTTCACGACAAACCTCGATAACTTCATCTTCTGTTTTACATTGATGAATTTCTAATTCAATCCCATCGTGAGCGAGTACTTTCTTTTCGTATGTTAAATTTGGATATTCATGATCTGTAATTACAACTTTCATTGTGTTCGCCACCTTAAGTAAATTTTATTTATAAAAACTACCGAACAGCCAGACCTTGTAATGCCTCAGCAAGGATGATCCTTAAGTTCAATTCATTTTTTATACAGTTTTCTTTGTCGACTTTCCCACGGACCTCAGCTGTAACACGTAGCCCATTTTCTGCTTGAATACCAAGCTCGTCCGCCTTTTGTAAAATTGCACTGATTTTCTCCCCTGTTAAAAATCCTGGTTCGCCGATTTCCATATGAAAATCACCATACAATTTACTTGTCGTATCTAGAACCGCATTGGAAAAGTGAATCTGATGAATGAGGTCTTTCCCTTTTTCCAACGCTTCGAAAATATCTTCCCCATTTAATGCTGCATGGGCTGTATCAAAAGCAATCCCTACATTTCCATAATCTTTTTGAACCCTTGTTAGTAAATCTACTGTTTCATAGGTTTTTCCAATGATTCGCTTTTTATGAGCAAAACGGTCAAGTGGTTCAATTAATAGATTCATATTATATTCTTTCGCTGCCTCGGCAATTTCACATAAACTCTCGTAAAGCCCTTCGATTCCTTCAGCCCAGCGTTCAGGACCAGGGTCATCACCGGTTACAAGGGCAATATTTTTTGCCCCAATCTCAGCAGCTAAAGGTAAGCTTTCTTTGACTGTCTTTACCGTTTTTTTCCGAAGTGCAGTATCCAAAGAAGAAACATCTAGGTTGTTTTCCTCGATTAAAAAGGTAAGCCATTGTGTAACATCAATTCCATTTTTCTCTGTAACTGCTAGGATTCGTTTTCTTTCTTTTTCATCAAATCCATCTCCTAGCTCAACAGATTTGTAAAAGTTTGCTTCTACAATGCTTTCTAGTAAATTAGCATTGAAGTTCCTTTCTCTTTTAATAGGATGAAAGACTTCAGGAACGAGTAATGAAGGGATAAAATGTGTCACCGTTACTCTCCTTTAACGATTGGGTATAGATTTTCTTCTACATATTTACCAATCTCTGCAATCGTTTCAGTCGTTTGGGTTTGGGCTTCTGGTGTTTCTTCTTCCACAACAAGCCAGCCATCATAGCCATAATCTTTTAGAACTTGAACACACTGAGGAATATCAATATCCCCTTCGCCCATCTTCTTCCACTCTTGATGCTTCGAAGCATCTTTGAAATGAACATGCTTAATTAGCGGAAGTGATTCTTTAATAATTTCGACAGGGTCCATTCCTCCAAAAATAATATGACCAACATCCGGAGTGTAGCCCATATATTTAGGGTCTAATCCGTCAAATAAAACATCATAGTCTTCTTTGAATCTCCAATAAGAAGTTTCATAGGAAATTGGGTGGAAAGAAGTCACAATTCCATTTTCATATGCTCGTTTCCCTAATTCATTAGCACCCTTAATAATCTCTTTTTGTCTTTGCAAGAGATTGTCACGGTTCTGTCCTACACGAGAAGGTATATTTAAAATTGCACCTGGGAAGTGCTTAATATAATCAAAGTAATAATCTTGTAATTCTCTTTCCTTTTCAGAGGATTTTCCACCATCAAATGCATGTGGCAATGTTAAAGCTGCTAGTTTCAAACCTCTTTTATCCAATTCCTCTTTGAAGCGGTTTGGTTCATTTTTATATCTACCTAATAGTGCAACTTGCATATCTAGACCAGTAAAACCGCCTTGTTTTACATCGTCCATAATTTTATCCATTATATCCGCTTCAATATCGTAATTTAGTACCCATGTCGATCCTTGGCATCCAAATTCCATTACCATCAATTCGTCCTCCTATATATAAATCGATTTATGAAAATTATTTGTAATCGTTTTCACGGTATTATATATTTATAGTAGCATTTATTTTCATTTTGTCAATAAATTTTATCAAATTCTTCTAATTGTAATCTTTTTATCTATAATAGATAACAAACGAAAGTAAATAATAAAATGGGAAATAAAGGTGACAGGCACTTTCAGGCGTTGCTAGCATCCTTTCACTTCTTCCACCATTAACGGTAGGGTATTTTGAGAGAGCTGGCAATCCTTTTTTATTTGTGCAACCTTCTAACATTTTGGTTGCAATACTCTGTACTTTTATTATGCATTAAACACCTATCCCAACTCATAAACATTATTTGAAGGGGGGGACGTTAATTTGTTCTTTAAAAATTAAGAAGAAAAAGGAGAAAAGTGTAAAACAACGTATAGATGATATCCAAGTCATGATTTAGTTTTGCCGTGGTCATGGAGAGCCTCACGATTGGTTAATTGTATTGCCCAAATTGGTGAAGGGAGAGCAAATGACCCATGGAGACAAGATTAAAATTATAATGTAAATGTATGGTTGCCGATGGGTATCGCATGAGTTTATGGAGGAAATCACTCCATTTCAACAGGGATACTTCAAGGGGAAGGTAGTATTAGGCCTGAAGCCATTTATGATATAAGTGCTGTGTATGATTATGTGGATTGTGATGGTGTTAATTATTATCGTAAAGAGGACGGCTTTTTAATTTCACCAGTCAAAAATGCTGAAATGTTAAAACTCTGAAAGTTGTTTCTTATTGGCACTTGATCTTACTTGCCTGTTGTGTTAATCCCTAGATTTTTGTAGAGGTTTTATGTTGAATGGAATTATTAGAATTATAAAAGCTGTTAGCATTATGTTCTTAAATGAAGCCATTAATCTAGCAGTTTTTTTTATATTTTCACACTTTACAAATAGGAACAAACGTTCTATAATTACTATGTTGCTACTAACTATATTAAAGAAAGCAGCATGGGTTTTTGAGGGATGATAACTTTTATTCCCGCAAAGTCCACAAACGATATGTAAATAAAAAGAGCTCATCTATAAAGCGATGCTTTTTAGATGAAGGGGGGATAACCAATGGAAAAGGACAAAGTAACATTTGAAGAATTTTTCAAGCAGAATGAACGCAGAATTCATTACCACATTAATAAATTGCAGCTAAGAGATCCACATCAAGAATTTTATCAAAATGGTTTAGTTGCCATGTGGAATGCTTACAAGAGACATACCAACCAGACAAAGGACCACTCGCAACCTACTTCAACTATATCATCCGCAACCGTTTAATAGATTTGATACGTAATGAAACAAGAGAGTTAGAAAATCAGGAAATGTTAATACAAAAACTTACTACAAAGCATGCAGATAATAAAACGTATAAGAATGGAGAATCTATTTCTCCGTACATGCAGGTTTTAGCGGAAGATTCTTTGGTGGATGACGCAGACTTATGGGAGGAAGTGAGAAGGTTATTGACCAAGAATCAATGGAAATGGGTGAAATATTTCATTATAGAAGACATGCCCTTGAAGGAAATTGCCGAACAGGAAGGGGTAACGACCGATGCGGTGAAGAGCTGGGGGAGGGAAGTTAGGAAGAAGCTGATGAGAGAAGGGATTGGGGAATTAGTATCGAGAGATGAGGATTTATTTGGTTCCTGATTAAAAATGGGATGTCTTTGAAGGGACACGGGGATACTAGGTACCGTGTCCTAGAAAAGGACGAGTATAAACGAATATATCCAACAGGTTAATAAGGTCGATATTGATTTTGGACTTGATCTATTTTCACCAGATAGAAATAAAGCAATTCAATTGTATATTGAATACATACATCAACCTAATGATGATCAATGCCTAGGGGATACAGTCAAAGTTAGAAAATCGGATAACGAAGTAAGGGAATTTTTATTTCAATTAGGGATTTCAAATAAAAGCACCCTACAGCAAATGGACAAATTAAATAGAAATGAAATATTAACAAAACTTAAGGCGATGAAAGGTGTGTCGCTGAGACAGCTTTCGAGGATAACAGGAATATCTAAGAGTGTTATTCAGCGAGTTGATTGACGGGAAGGGGGAATTTTACTTCAACCTGATGAGAAGGCCTACCAAGCGAATTGGTTGGAGGTGTATTTGGGTTAGTGTTGTACTCTATCCCCTAGTAAAACTGGGATTAGACTCCCGCTGCTTAAAATCGGTAAGTGCAAGTTTGTTGGTGAAGGTGTTGGAGAGCTAGTAAATTTTCAATTACAATATTTTGGACATATAAATTAGTTTACAATTCTAAGCATTGAGTTTTTCTCTTCATGATATAAGAAGTTATAATATTCAAAACTATAAACGAGGGCTAAACCATGGATAAAAGAGTGAATGTTAGAAAAAAATATGACGGTGAATTAATGAAAATTAGAAATAAGCTTAATCAGCTTGAAAAGGGTAGGATTTATGATTTAACTAACGCACAGATGGATAGTTACCTTTCAACAAATATTGAACAGCTAAGAGAAATAATTGAAGATTTAATTTACAAAATTGAGTACGATGAAGAATCAATTAATGAGAAATCAAGAAAATCTTTTGATAGATTTCATGCGGAATAAGGCTTATACATGCACATTAATAGGTGTGAAAAATGTTTAAAATGTAAAAGTGAATCTAAGATTTAACCTCACTTCTTAATGACTTAAATGATCACGATCAGTATCCTGATCCTTTTTTAAGAACCCAGGTGGGAATTCTGCCCATTTTATAGGCATACCTAACCTTTCGACTAACAAGACTAATTTTTTATAAAGGTTATTTCTGTTCCTTACTGACAAGTGTTTAGTGAAATTTCCTATGAAAATGGCAAGCAATCGATCTAATAATTTATCAACAAAGTGATATACATATTGGTGGACTGACTGAGTATAGGATTCCTTTAGGCTCTTTTCATAAATAACCTCATTAGATTTTTGATTATCTTTCATACTATTAATTATCTCATCCAAAGAATCACGTTGACCTTCTGCAGTTAGATTTCTAAAAGTTGCGTTTTTAGTATGTTTGTTTATTTTTTTGACATCCTCTCCAGTAATTTTCCTATCTGTATAGAGACCTTTAAGGTAGTCTAAATTTTCACCTTTTAAGTGACCCATCTTAACGATATCTATTGCCCCTTGAATTCCTGCACCTGCTTTCTCGCATTCGTTTAACCATTCCTGGTCAACATTAGATCCTTTTAAATATTTTTTTATAGTTGCAGGTGTTACGTTACATAAACGTACAATTTCTTTTACTTCAACCTCCTGCTCTTTCAAATCTTTTATCATTTGATGCAGTTCATACCCTGTACGTTTCTTATGATGCAACTCAGACTTTAATCTTTTTATAATGCGAATGGACTTAGATGTTTCGGTATCTATTGTACATTCTGCAGTTGGTTGATTTATATGAATAAGAGCAGCATACCTTCTGTACCCTTCAACAAGGATTAACGCACCATTATTTTGCTTTTCGACCCTTAATGGAACCAATAATCCATTTGCTTTTATATCTAGGGCTAGAGCCATATCAAAATCACTTTTACGATATGAATCTTCAACTTGAATTTCTTTTAATAATACTTTCTGTCTAGTCATGCTGTATCATCCCCGTCATTTTTTAATATCTTATTCGACGTGGAGATTGTCCTATTACCAAATTTAAAGCATATGAAGAAGGACATAGGTTGGTCAAACTTTGCCATTTTTATCAGTATCTTATCGATTCAATTCATGCTAGTTATGTGGATTTTGAAGATAAGATGACTACCGGCAATTTAGAGCTTAATTTAAATAAAGTTATTGAGATGATTAATTATCTTTCTGAAAAGGTAAATAGTCTTCACAAAGTTAAGCTTATGAAAATGCTTTGGTACTCAAATATTTTATTCTTTAAAAGAAAAGAGAAATCAATAAGTGGCCTTGTCTATAGTGCACTTCCAATGGGGGCTGCTCCGGAAGGCTACGAACAAATCGTACTATTAAATGGTGTTCAGTTTGAGACTCTTCAATATGGCGAAAAAATTGGATATAAGTTTAAGCCTTCACCTGGGTTTGAAGTTACAGAATTGACAGAAGATGAAATTCAAGCATTGGACGATGTAATTTCACTGGTCGGTAATTTGAGCACTGACGAAATAATTCATAAGATGCATGAAGAAGAAGCCTATAAATCTACGCCAAGTAATAGCCCGATACTGTATTCATTTGCAAAAGATTTATCAATTGATTAATAAGGCTAAAGCAATGACTTACCTTGATGCTTTATATAATAGAAAAAACTAATGTTCAATAAGTTTGAAACTCAGCTCATTAACTAATTGGTGATGGGCCTTTTTATTTACTAATTATGATACAGAAATTTCATCAACGAATGTAGTTGCTCATGTTCTTGAAGAATTGGGCTACAATGTTGAATTGACAGCGCTAGATATGGGTATCGCATTTGAAAGTCTTTCTGTAGGTGAAATAGATGGGATGTTAATCGCCTGGCTCCCTGTAGGTGCAGCTTCCTATTATGAAGAATATAAGGATGAGATTGTTGACTTAGGACCCAATTTGGAAGGTGCCCAACAAGGTTTTGTCGTGCCAGAATATATGGATATAGACAGTGTTGAGGAATTGCCAACTAAATAAAGAAGGGGACAAAAATGCTAGAAACTACTTAAAAGGATTAGTGTTAAAATGTAGAAGATGAATGAGCAAGTGACAAGGGGGAGGAACCTTCTATCTTGTAGATAAATACCACGCTATTTCTTCAATCGGAAAACGAAGAAATAGCTGGTATTTATTGTATAATTAAAACCTAATCATCTAAGTTCTCCATTAACTTCGAGTCATGCTTAAGCTACAGTTTTCCCCGTAATAACAACATCACCCCATGAAACATTGATAATATATTCTTTACATTTCAATATAAACTTCTCTATTCCTAAGGGAGCTGTATTTATAAGAGTAGGAGGAAGTGCCTTTTTTTTGCGATAAATATATCATTTCTAATGCTAAAGGAATAATTCATCGTAACTAGTACAAAAGTCACTACCAAGTCCACTTATAGTAAATATTTCCCAATCTTTTATCCTATAAATATTCATAAAATTCCATAATCTATTTAACAAATATTTGATAGTATTAAAGATAGATATATAGAGAGGAGGATGACGTTTACCCATCAAAGATAGCACAGGACTTGTTTAAATAGAATAATTTGGAGGGTTCATCTTGAAGAAAAAATGGATAAGTAGTTTGTTAGTGTTGTTAATTGTCATTTCAACCTTTATTCCAGCAGTAAATGCTGAGACTAATCCAATAGGGGATAATCGTTCTGCATCATCGAATAAAACAGAGCCGATTATCACAGTAGGACCAAACGGAAAGACACTTTTATCCGAAGAGGAGACAACTTCGATTGGGCCCGGAATTGAACTGGCTCAATTTGAACGGTTTGATGCCCGTGGATGGCTAAATGGGGAAGTCATGACGATTGATTTATCAAATGAAGCTGTTTCAACTGATCTTCTTTTTCCAGGAGTTATTAGTGATGCCAAACCGGTATCTGAAATGGCAAAGGAAACTGGAGCGGTAGCCGGTGTGAATGGGGACTTTTTTGATATTAATAATACCAAAGCTCCTTCAGGCTCGATGATTCAAAGCGGCAAATTGTTAAAAGGACCACAAGGGTCACATACTTTAACTGCTGGAGTTAATCAAGATGGTTTCGGTATGATAACAAATATTTTATTGGAAGGCACAGTGCAACTTCCAACGGGTCAAATTGCGCTTGGTGCATTGAACCAATCAAGCATACCAGCGGGTGGCATAGGTCTTTATACTTCCGTATGGGGAGATGCGCAGCGAGCAAATAGTGGAAGTCGTGTATATGAAGTTCTTATCCGTGGCGGAAAAGTGGCTGAGGTTTCAAATCAGATTGGACAAGGGGTAATTGCTGAAGATACGTTTGTTCTCGTTGGACGTGAAACAGGCGCAGATAAATTGGAAGAGCTATCTGTTGGTGATGAAGTTCTTGTCGAATATGCTCCAAAAGTAGATGGGGATTCTTTAATGAATTTTGCCATAGGTGGTAATATCAAGTTAGTTGAAAAAGGAAAAGTCCCAGCAAATTTAGATGATAGTCTGACGGCGCCCAGGACAGCAGTTGGTCTTTCAGAAGATGGGAAAACGATGATTCTCGCGCTCGTCGATGGGCGGCAAATAAATAGTCGGGGAATGACTTACCAAGAGTTGGGAGAATTAATGAAGGAATATGGTGCATATCAAGCGTTAAATATTGATGGCGGCGGGTCTTCTACAATGGTTGCTCGGATGCCAGGTGAAGCGGATGCAAAAGTGGTCAATCAACCATCGGATGGGACGGAGCGCTATGTACCGAATGGAATTGGAATTTTTGCTGAAGCTGGAAGCGGACAATTAACTAATTTTGCAGTTGATACGGTCGTGGATAATGAAAATAGCTTTCGCGTATTTCCTAAATTAAGCAGAAGCTTTGTAGGTCTTGGACACGATGAAAATTATTCTCCTGTAGATGTAGAAGGGGTAAGCTGGCAGGCACTTCCTGCAGATGTTGGTTCCTTTGATGGTAATGGAGTTTTTTATGCGAAAAAATCAGGGTCTGCCGTAGCCGAAGCACAAATTAGATCGGCAAAAGGAACGAAGGAGATTACGGTGCTAGGGGAACTGGACAGAATTGAAACGTCCGAATCTTACCTTGGTCTTGAAATGGGTAAGAATGGCAGTTTTTCAGTTATTGGTTATGATAAAAACGGCTACGCTGCGCCCATTGAAGCACGTGATATGGAAATAAGCTATGATGAATCAGTTATTTCCGTAGAGGAAAATCAGAATGGTACGTTTACAGTTGTACCCAAACAGGACGGGAAATCAGCAGTTATATCGGTTAATGTCCTAGATAAAACGGTCGCACTACCTGTAACCATTGGATTGGAAAGGATGCTGGTTTCCGATTTTGAAGAAACTAGTAAATGGCGATTTTCTTCTGCACGTGGAGCAGGAAGTCTAGGAACAGCAGCCGGACTTGAAGGAAATGGATTACAAGTGAATTATGATTTCACAATGTCAACGGGAACACGGACAGCAAATGCCCATCCCGTTTCAACAACGCTACTCCCGGGTGAGCCGAAAAAAATTGGGATGTCTGTAAAAGGTGAAGGAAACGGTGAATGGATGTCGTTTACATTACGTGATGCAGCCGGATCGTACTATTATCTTTATGGTCCATATGTTAATTGGACAGGATGGGAATATGTTGAAATGCCAATCCCTGAAGGTGTGCAATATCCACTTGAGTTACGAACAATTGGGGCCATTGAGACAAGCAGGAATGAGCAGTACACTGGTCAATTGGTTTATGATAATTTAGTTGTTGATGTACCACCAACTGTTGATTTTCCTGAACAAGGGAAGTCTAATACAACTGATCCATTAATTATTCAAAATGATTCGATTGGAGAAGATCGATGGAAGTTTGCTGTACTGTCAGACACTCAGTTTGTTGCAAGTTCACCAAATAGCCGGCAAGCACAAATGGCGAGAGAATCATTACAGCAGATTGTTGCGGAAGATCCAGAATTTCTAGTTATCAATGGGGATCTTGTGGATACGGCATGGGAAGAAGATTTTGCATTTGCAAAACAAGTATTGGAAGAAGAAGTTGGAGATGCATTCCCAATCTATTATATTCCTGGTAACCATGAAATTGCAGGGCCTGGAACATTAGATAATTTTAAGGATGCTTTTGGAGAAAACCGCTATAGCTTCGATCACAATGGAACACGATTTGTCTTGTTAGATTCTTCAAAAGGAAGCTTTAGAGCAAGTGATTTTGACCAATTAATTGAGTTTAAAGAATCATTAAATGACGCGACTTCGGATCCATCCATTAACAATGTCGTTGTTATTGGGCATCATCCTACGAGAGATCCGCTGCCAACGAAAAACAGCCAACTTGCTGATCAAAAGGAAGCAAAGTTAATTGAAAATTGGTTGACAGATTTCCGTGATGATTCGAAAGGAAAAGGTGTCATGTACATTAGTGGTCATGCCCACATGGTTCAACTTGAACGTGTTGAAGGCGTGCCATATATGGTGACAGGTTCAGCTGGTAAAGCACCATACGGAACACCAGATAATGGTGGATTCTATGCTTGGACAATGTTTGGTGTTGACCCTACACCAGTTCCAGAAAAAGCATTTGGTCCAGAGAAAGCAGCTGCACAGAGCGATGTAAGTAAGACTGAATGGATTCAATCAGAGATTCGTCCAATCTTGGAATCAATCTCGGTTGATGCCCCAGAAACCGTTAAATCCGGTGAAACAGTCAATATTTCTGCCACTGGACACCAGGCAGGAAACCTGAACTTCCCATTGTACTATCCAGCAGCTGTCATATGGAAAGGCAGTGATAACGTATTTATCGGCACGGGCGAGGAACTTGAACGAGCCAAAAATCCGAATAAATATGATGCTGTATTTAACCCTGCTACAGAAGAGCTGATTGCACTTGCACCGGGTGAAATCACCTTGCAAGTATCATCGAATCAGGAAGAAGCTGAAGTGGGTATGGTGATAGAGTAATTTAATTGTTTTAAAGAGCCTTGTAGAGTGCAGGGGGGGACAAAGGGTGCAGTTTAAAGGCACCGCGTCCCGAAATATTTCCGTGGATAAGACTGAGTGTTCGACACACTTGGTCTTTTTTTACCCTAAAAATACAAAAGTGAACTATAGCATTTATACAATGTCATTGCATTATTGCCTAATAAACTACTTTCACAACATCTGTCCGATCACCTGTATACGGAATACCAGTTTCTGCCACCTGCCCCCGCTGCGCTAAAATGTTATATTAGCAAAACTATTAGGAATGAAAGGTGTGTCGCTATAGACAGTAATTAGGGATAACAGGAATATCTAAGGAGTGTTTTTCAGCGAGTTAATTGACGAAGGGAGAATTTCCTTTCTACCTGATAGGATAGATGGAAGACCTGCCAAGCCAATTCGTGTAGATGTATTTGGGACAAGGTTGTGCCCTTGTCCCACTATCTTACTTATTCAAATAAGCCCATGCGTATTGTGCGTATAATTCAGCTCCTGTTAGTAGGGCGTCTTCGTCAATATTGAATTTCCCATGATGGTGTGCCCATTCTGTATCTTTTTCTGGATTTCCACTACCGACTAATGCAAAGCTTCCAGGTGCTTGTTCTAAGAAGAAACTAAAATCTTCTGCTCCCATAGTTGGCTTTTGATCATAGACGACGTCTTCACCAAAGGCTTCTGTGGCAATCTGCTGAACGAGGTGAGCACTTTTTGTTTCATTAATTACTGCATCGGTTCCTCGATTGTAGGTTACTTTTGCATTTGCGCCATAAAGACTCGCCACTGTCTTCGCATAGTGCTCTAACTCTCTTTCCACATGATCTCTCGTTTTACTGTCAAAGGTACGGACTGTTCCATCAATGATCGCATTTTCTGCAATCACATTAAATCTTGTCCCAACTTCCATTTTTCCAATCGTCAGCACTGCTGGTTCAAGAGGATCAATGGTTCTAGATACAACGGATTGCACATTCACGACGAAGGAAGAAGCAACGACTGCTGCATCAATCGTATCTTGTGGTATTGCACCATGGCCACCTCTTCCAGTAAATTCTATCTTGAAAATATCTGCTGCTGCGAATGCTGGACCTGGATTACACACGATCTTATTTGTTGGGGTTTGTGACCATATATGAATACCGAATACATTATCAACCCCGTCCATTGCACCTTGTTTAACCATTTCTTTGGCACCTTGTGCTACTTCTTCAGCTGGTTGAAATATAAGCCTGACCGTTCCAGGGATTTCATCTTTCACTTGATGCAATGCCTTTGCTGCAAATAGAAGCATGGAGGTGTGTGCATCATGTCCACACGCATGCATTTTCCCTTCGAATTTAGAAGTGTAGGCTAAATCTTGATTCATTTCCTGAACAAATAGTGCGTCCATATCCCCGCGAAGTGCAACCGTTCCTCCTGGTTGCCCCCCCTTAATTTCTGCGATCACGCCGGTAGGATCTGTTCTTCGGTAATCGATACCTAGTTGGTCTAACTGTTCACAAATAAATGCAGTCGTATTTTCTTCTTCCCACGATAGTTCTGGTTCACTGTGTAATTTTCTGCGTGTAGCGATTAATTCTTCTTCATGTTCCGTGATATATGCTTTGATTGCTTCGTTAATCATCAAGATCGTCCTCCGTTAATTTTTTTGCTGTTTCAAATAAGATGTCTACCCCTTGAGCTAAATGTTCTAGATCAGACCATTCCTCTGGACAATGGCTCAATCCATCTTTACTTGGAATAAAGATAAGTCCCGCTTCCGTAAAATCCGAAAAGACCATCGCATCATGACCAGCTCCGCTTTGCATCGGAATATAGGAAATCCCTAATTTTTCAGTGGATTCTTTTAGTGAAGAACGGACCGCTTTACTTAATTCTTTCGGTTGTACATACATTTGCTGCTGGATAGAAATGTTCATATCATTCTTTTGATGTGCTGCAATGAGCGCTTTTACTTTTTTTATGACTCCTTGAATAGATGCTTCTTCACCGGAGCGAAGATCAATCGTAAAGATGACTTTTTGTGGAATAACATTGGCACCATTCGGATATACAGCAAACTTACCAGTTGTAATGACGGTACCATTCTGTTCATCTTGTACAAGTTTTGGCAGCTCGGAAACAAGGCTTGACGCTGTAATTAATGCGTCTGAACGGCGATCCATCGGTGTTGTACCCGCATGGCCTGCTTTTCCTTCTACTATCACTTCTAATTGGGTCAATCCGACAATAGTGTCGACAACGCCAATTGAAATATTCGCTTCTTCCAAAATCGGCCCTTGTTCAATGTGTAATTCTAAAAATGCCTTCATCGTTTCTTGCTCACGATGTTTAGGAAGTGTTGGATCTAATCCTGCCTGATGCATGGCTTCTACAACAGAGATTCCATCACTATCACGAATGGTATGGAAATCTTCCTCATCAATCAATCCATTCATCCCACGGGAACCCATCAAACCTCCATCAAAACGGGAACCTTCTTCCTCGATCATCGCGACCACTTCTAATGGATATACCGGTTTGATTTGCTGTTCATGAAATAAAGCTGCAACTTCAAGCCCTGCGATCACACCTGCAGGACCGTCAAAATTGCCACCATGTGGGACGCTGTCAAAATGAGAACCAACCAGAACACTAGGAGCAAATTCTCGCGTTCCTTCCAACTTTCCGAAAATATTACCAAGGCCATCCTCTCTTACTGTTAAACCGTATTGTTCCATTTTTTCTTTAATATACGTACGGGTTTTCACGTCTTCGGGACTATAGGAAAATCGAGTCATTCCCATATCTGGTGTTGCGGTAAACTTACTAAATGTTTTAAAATGATGTTTGATTCTCTCTTTATTTGCCAACTCAATCACGCCTCCTCTATATTAAAAAGCTTATACCCGGGCTTTGGAAAATGGAAAAAATCGAGTAAGTGTACTTACCCGATTGATCCCTAAATCCGCAGAGCAGATCTTAATTCTAATCTATCCTTACTGCAAGAATGTGACAAAGGTCCCAGCAAGGATAACAGATACAATGGTTACGGTAATAAATCCACCGACTAACATTGGTGGCAGCATATGACCTAGCAGTGCTGCTCTCTCTTTTTCATCACTTGTCATCGATTCTACCACTTCATTCGTAATAATATAATCGGCTGGGAATCCATATAAAGCGGTTAGGGATACAGCATATGCCATTTCTTTACTAACTTTTAAGACCTTTCCCATAATCCAGGAGAAAATATACATTCCTATCATACCTATAATGATCGTACCTATCAATAAACCTAGAATTTCAAGCAGCATATTTGGGGTAGCATCTTTTAACCCATCAAAAATAAATAGCAATAAAACCATTATCGTAAAGCCAAATCCATTGGCCTTTTCAAGAACGCGCGGTTCTAAAAAGCCAATACTTGCAGCAATAACACCAAATAGTAAACAAAGCACGTATGGATGAATCGTTACCATTGGTTCCACTAACACGGAAGCGAGATAAGCCAAATAGGCAACGACGGATAATCTAAAAAACTTAAAGAAATTAGTGTTGTATTTTTCAGGTAATTTCTTAAATAATTTTAGTTCACGTTCCTTGGCAGCTTCAGGTTCCTCGGTTGACGCTTCAACTGTTATTTCACCATTACGATATTTCTTCAGGTAATTTTTCCCTTCTCTTTTTAACATGATAGAGGTTAAAGGGTAACCAACGAACCCTTGCACAACATAAATAACAATTGCAAAAACAGATAAACTGGTAAGTCCTGCTACCTGAGCTCCCTCAGACATAATGAGTGCCGATACAATACCACCTACCAAAGGAGGAACGGCGACAATCATTGCTTCATTACCAAATATCATTGTTCCTATAGTAAGTAATAATACAGCTGCTCCACTAATACCGGCCAGTGCAATTATAATGGTTTTCCATTGTTTTTTTAATTCTTTCAGTGAAAGCATTGTACCCATATTTGTAATGAGCAAGAAAATCGCCATGGTCACCACTACAGATGGAATACCAGCAATTTCCACAATATCTTTCGGGAAGAACGTCCAATACCCAATGATGAAAAGAACTGCACTAACAAATACAGATGGTATCCAAGCTTTCGTACGTATCGACACTGCATCTCCTATAAATAAAATAGCAGTTAATAATAGTAGAGCTAACATTTGAGACATTTATCATACCTTCTTTCTGCAAATTTCGACATTTATATTAAAAACATAAGGATTATTATAAACAGTTTCCTTACAGAATTCAATGACAATTTAAGGGGTAAGGGGATAGTTACCAAGAGGACCGCGGGGACAGGTTTACTGGACCAACCGCCAACAAGCTAATAATCAGGTGCCTGACCCCCGCCGCTTTAAAGCGTTAAAGTGATTTTGTTGAGAAGGGATTTATGTAATGTGATAAGAGTATGGGCAAGTTAGGTGGAGAGATATAATAATGTGTATTCCTTCGCTTGATGCCTTCTATATTCTACATTTCTAATTTATATCATCCCTACTTAAGCTTAAATTTAGTCAGTAAATTATTTTATTATTGTAAAGTGACAGTCTTCGACAAAAGTTGACTGTCTTTTGTGGTATTGTACAATAGAACAAAATAGATAAAGAGAGTCAGAGGCGAGCAATTGATGAGTGAAAAAGATAAACTACAAAAAATGTTGAAAAGAGTTATTGAAGAGACAGAGAACAACACAATGCATTCAGCAAAAGAAGTCATACAATCTTTAATTACTGAAATAACCATGAATACAAGTCCACAGGGAAAGTAAACGGAAGTATGCATTAAATCGTCCCCGTATTATCGTAGTAATGCTTTTACTGGAGGTGTTTCCATGCAGAAGATTAGAAAGGCTATTATCCCAGCAGCAGGACTAGGAACTCGATTTCTTCCTGCAACTAAGGCAATGCCAAAAGAAATGCTGCCAATCGTCGATAGACCTACGATTGAGTACATTGTGGAAGAGGCGATCGCATCAGGGATAGAAGATATCATAATTGTAACGGGTAAAGGGAAACGAGCGATTGAAGACCATTTTGATATTAACTTTGAATTGGAGGAAAATCTTGCTCGAAAAGAAAAGTTTGAGTTACTAGAAAAAATTAGACCCTCCTCAGAAGTAGAAATACACTACATACGCCAGAAAGAACCGAAAGGACTTGGGCATGCGGTTTGGTGTGCAAGGAAGTTTATCGGTGATGAACCCTTTGCAGTATTATTAGGTGATGACATCGTCCAAGCAGAAAAGCCTTGTCTAAAACAGTTAATCGACCAATATGATGAAACACATTCATCTGTGATTGGTGTACAACAAGTTCCTGACGCAGAAACCCATCGTTATGGAATTATCGATCCCAAGGTAATCGAGGGTAGTCGTTATCAAGTGAACGGTTTTGTTGAAAAACCAGAGCAAGGGACCGCACCATCGAATTTAGCGATTATTGGACGTTACATTTTAACTCCAGAGATTTTCCGATTTCTTGATAAGCAAGAAATGGGTTTAGGAGGGGAAATCCAGCTAACGGATGCGATTCATCATTTAAATGAGATTCAGAATGTATATGCCTATGCCTTTGATGGCAAAAGATATGATGTTGGGGACAAGCTAGGATTTATTCGAACAACGATAGAGTTTGCATTAAAGAATGAAGAAATAGGGAAAGAAGTGGAAACGATATTGAGAGAGTTGCTGGGTGAGAAGGAAGGTTTGCTGAGAGATTAAGCTAATGAAGGATGCAAAGGCCCACGGGAACAGGTTTATTGGACCACCAACAAGCTTATTTTGTTGGTCCAGTGTTCCTGTCCCTCTGTCCCATGCCTATCCCTCTGTCCCATCTGTCCCCAAGAAATCTAGCCGATCCGTTCGTCCTTCAATCCCGATTCTACTTTTTGATCGCCTGACCGTTTTAATTTCCCCCAGCCAACTCGGGTACCTTTTAGTGCAGCAAAGAAGGATTTCCATGTTACCCATAGTAATAAGTAGCGGTAGAAAATACGTTGCAGGATCAAGGAAATGAGTGGTTTAAAGCTTAACTTCTCCATACGGAATGCAACGAAGCAAACAAGCAAATCAATTAAAAAGTAACTCGCAAAAATCGCTAATGACTTTTGGCCAGCGCCTGTCAGGATTCCTAAAATAAATAATACATCTATAAGCGGTGCGAAAAAAGGAACAATAAATTGAAATAGCAGCATATTCGGGAGGGCAATGAACCCGAGTGATTTATGCTTTCTTCCCCCAACCGCTTTCTTGTGCTTCCAAAAACATTGTAACGTTCCATACGTCCATCTGAACCGTTGTTTTAGGAAATCTCTAATCGTTTCTGGTGCCTCCGTATAGGCATAGGATTTTTCATCAACTACAACTTTATAGCCTTGACGGATGACTTTTAATGTCATGTCTGTATCTTCTGCAAGCGTATCATCGGTAAAATAGCCTAACTCTTCAACCACCTGTTTGCGCCATGCCCCGAATGCTCCCGGGACAACAGGAACACATTTAAGCGTGGCAAACGCGCGCTTCTCCAAGTTAAATCCAGTTACATACTCAATATGCTGCCAGGAAGTTAACAAGTTTTTCTTATTCCCAACCCGCACGTTTCCAGAGACAGCTGCAATGTTTTCATCCGCGAAGTGCCTGGTAAGGGCAGCAATCGAATCAGGAGAAACAGTAGTGTCCGCATCGATCGCAACAAAGATATCTCCCTTTGCCTTCCTGATTCCCAGATTAATGGCTAAAGCTTTTCCTCCATTTTTCTTTTGGAAAAGAGATACCTTTTTATTAGCATCGTACTTACGCGATACAGCCAAGGAAGTCTGGTCTTTGGAACCATCATCGATCACAATGACTTCGAGATTTGGATAATTGCTTTTCAGGATCGATTCGATGGTTTTACCTATAACATTTTCTTCATTGTAAGCTGGGATAATGACACTAACAAACGGCGTAGACTGCTCCACCGGATGACGGGCACGTTTTTTATGTATAAGACCTAAAATTCCTAGAATCAAAATGCGCAGAATTAAAATGGAAATGACACTGATAAGCAAAACGGTAATACCTTCTTTAACGTTTGCTAGATTGAAAAGCACCATTTTGTAGCTATTTGTTATCGGACTTTCCACCTCTGTAACAGGAGCCATAATATTATTCTTGCTTTGATCCATTAGTTCGCCGGCGGTTACAAATGTATATCCCTGATTCTGTAACTGTTCGATAATTTCCGGCAGTGCCTCTAGCGTTGCCTGCCTATCTCCACCGCCATCGTGAAGTAAAATAATAGCGCCGCTGGATGCCTGGTTCAAGACATTGTCTACAATCGCCTCGCTGTCACGTAGCTTCCAGTCTTTTGAATCGATATCATAATTGACGGTGACATAGCCCATTTCTGTCACGTTCTCCAATTTTTGAAAATGTGAAGGCATATACTTCGCCTCTTCATCTCCATACGGGGACCGGTACAAGGAAGTGGTATGTCCAGTAATACCTTGAATGACACGTTGCGCACCATTTAGCTCAAGCTTTAACTGTTCCTCGGACATTTCATTTGTGTTTGGATGGGAAAACGTATGGTTGCCAATCTCATGGCCTTCCAGATGGACTTTTTTAACAATATCTTGATTATCGATTGCCTTATTACCAATCATAAAGAAGGAAGCCTTCACCTGGTATTGGTTCAGGATATCTAATATGTTTTCCGTATATTGGGGGTCGGGTCCATCGTCAAACGTTAGGACAATTTCTTTATCTCCCGGTTGGCTTAATCGTTCAAACTCGGAGGCTACTGGGTTGGCAACATACGTTTCACCCGTAATAAAGCCGGCGTCATCAAACTGAAGGCTGCGTTTCCCTTCTTTCCTACTCTCTGTCGCCCGGAAGATATTCCCTTCCCCTGTGCTGTAGATATTTCCGCCATTCTTAACCGTAAGTAATTCTTCTAATTTTTTCCCTTTCAGAACATCCCAAACAGATGGGTCCTCCGATCCAAGCCTCCAGAGTGCAATTCCTTGCGCGCCAGCCTCCATGGATATTTTCAATTGGTTGTAGAAGGTTGCACTGTCCTGGAACCATATTTCATGTAGTTTGTTGTTCTCCATATATTTCAGGTATGGCGTTTGGCTCATATCATCCCATTGAATGTCCAACTCAGCTTTTTCGGCCAATCTTGTGACGTCATCAAAGGATACGGGTTCTCCCGGTTCTTGACTTTCCCATTCCCAGTCATACCCATAATTCCCAATTGCAACAATCAGCTTTTCTTTAGGTAATTTGGAGAGAATTTCTGTAAACCACGATGAAGAAGCAATCGTGCCAGGGTTGTCCACATTCTCATCGTATGCCATCACCATCATCTGATCCACATACTTTTCTAATTCCTCGTAATCAAACGCCTCATTGGCAGCCGGTACAGCGATGGAAACGGAGAGACCATCCTCATGAAAAGTCATGTACAAATCCTTTATAAACTGAGTCAATAAATCCCGGTCGTTCTTGTTTAGATTCTCAAAGTCAATATTGATCCCGTCAAAGTCATGCTGTTTTATGAGTTCATACAGTTTTTTAATTAATTCCGCTTGTTCTTCAGGAGAATTTAAAAGGTTATGAACGGTCTCCTGATTCCACATTTCATTCTCTATGTTATGAATTAACGGTACGATCTCCACATCATTTTTTTTTGCAAGCTCTACGATTTCCGTTTGAATATCGCTTTCAATCTCCAATTCAGAATTCAAGCTTAACCATTGCGGAATCAAAACATCGATTGCTTCAATATTTTCCCTGAGCGATTGTTCACTGTTGCTGTCCCAATTCACATAGAATGCGTAAACATCATCCTGGTAGGGAACTGCTTGCTGGAGAAATTCCTCATCCGTAGCAGTGGTTGCTAATTCATCCTGATTGGAAGTCAGGCTTTCGGATGGACTGATCTGTGCAAATTCATCTGTTTCGTTTGTTTCCAAGTTAGGAAGTTGCGGATTCGCATAAAGACCTAAACCCAAAAAAACAATAACGAGAGCGAATAGAACAGCGAGAACAACGGATGAAACAATCAAGAGATTCCATCGTTTCCCAGATACATTTTTAAAAATAAAATCCTTTTGAACGGGTTCAGGGTACAAATTTGTTTTTTTACTACCTCTGCGGAACATTCGCTTTTTCATGTTGTTATCTACCTCATATTTTTATTTTTACAAAAGCACAAACGAGAAGAATCTACCTACTCACTAATGAAGTAAAATACTTTGTACATATTTCACAATGAATTATGTCGTTTTCTAGTTGAAAAAAACCGTAGATATCAAACGACGTAGGTTATCCAAATCTTTCCTATTAAAGTGTAACAAGTGGGTTCCAATGAAACAATGAGCTATTCTATCCACCTTCCGAGGGTTGTCCTCCGCATAATTACCTAATAAGATCGTTTTCTAGTTCAATATCCTCTTTGGGGGTCCTCTTTTTATTACTTAACGAGGGAAATTCGAAAATAAATGAACGATTCTTCATGTTTTTTTTACAAATCTTCATAAAGAAGTAGTATATCGTCACGAAAGGGATACCTTCTGACCAGACCCATGATACCGATGGCGGGGAAAATAAATATTTTGTCGAATCTCTAGGCATTTTGTCTAATATCCTTATATTTTTTTAGATGCTAAAATATAGAGAGATTACTGCAAAGGAAGTGTTTGAATGAAAGAGAAACACACATCCCCGTCCCCGAAAAAAAGAAAGCTAGGCTTTAAAATTACAATTGGAATTATATTTCTTCTTATATTAGGTGCAGGCGCGTACGGATTTTCCGTATATAACTCTGTTACCGGTACGCTCGAAAAAACACATGAACCACTGAAACGTACAGAAGCAGAGCAACGTGTGATTGATTTATCAGAGGGGGATCCCATCTCCATTTTATTGCTTGGAGTGGACCAACGTGAAGGAGACCGCGGACGCCCGGATTCACTTATTTTATTAACGGCAAATCCAAAAGATCAATCGATTAAAATGGTAAGTATCCCTCGTGATACATACACCGACATAATCGGCAAAGAAACAAAGGATAAGATCAATCATTCGTATACATACGGAGGAGTAGACATCACGATTAAAACCATTGAGAACTTCCTAGATGTCCCGATTGACTACTACGTGGAAGTGGATATGAATGGTTTTAAAGATCTGATCGATGCGGTTGACGGTGTGACTGTGGATAACACCTTGGACTTTTCCTATAAAGGGACAGACTTCCCTATCGGTGAGCTGAAATTGAACGGGGAAGAGGCTCTGTTGTATTCGCGTATGCGCTCTTTAGACCCAAAGGGTGACTTTGGTCGACAAGAACGCCAGCGTAAAATCATTCAGGGATTTATCAAAGAAGCGGTACATATCGAAACGCTCACAAACTATGGAAGCATCTTAGATGTCATTGGCGATAATGTCAAAACCAATTTAACGTTTGATGATATGAAGGAAATACGAGCAAACTATTCGGAAACTCGACACAATATGGAGCAAATCCAAATAAACGGGAAAGGCAGGGAAGAAGAGGGGGTTTATTATTACATTGTGCCTGAAGAAGAGCGGGTAAAGCAGTCGGAGACGATTAGGAAGCACTTGGGTATTGAGTAGTTTACGATTAAATAAAGGATTTTGAAAAATAAAAAAGCCTAATCCCTACAAGCGAGGAATTAGGTTTTAGGTTTATGATCTTCTTTAAAAGCTTTCATGGCATAAAGGTATTTTAATTTAGTTGACCCCTTTTATTTAACAAACGTACCCGAACTGGAAAGTACAGCGTTTCTTTCGTCTACCATAGGTTCTTTATAAGCAAAATCATTCTCTAGTATTTCATTACTTAGCGTTACGATTTTATTCAACACACGTTCAGCCTCTTTACCTTCCAATGGAGTCGGTTGGTAGTTATTTCGATCTGTAACGGAAGAAATACTTGTTGGGATAATCGTGATATCCTTCTGATCTGTTAGCTCATCAAAGGCAAAGTGAAAGGATTGCTGAAAAATAAATGTATCCTTGTCATCCGGGTTTCGGTTTCCGCCAAACATAAAGTTTCCCAGACTATAAACAATATATTTTGATTTATATTCCTCAATCCCTTGTACTACGTGTGGATGGTGACCAAGTACTAAATCAGCACCAGCATCAATGGCAAACCTTCCTAGCGATTGCTGTGTAGCATTTGGATGATAATGCCGCTCCTCTCCCCAGTGAAAGTTAGCAATGACGATTTGTGCCCCTTGTTCTTTAAGTAAGGCGATATCTTTTTCAATTTGCTGACGTACTTCACTTGTATCATTCCACCCCTTATTTCCAAAAGCACCAATGGTTATGCCATTTATTTCTTTCAACAAAAGCCTGTCATATCCGAACGAATCGATATGGTATGTATCAAGATTTATAATCGTGTCTTGGTATCCCTTTTCCAAGTAATCAAACGTGTGATTGTTAGCGAGATTGACTGCTTCTACACCCGATAAATTTAAAATTTCGGTATAGGAAGGTTTCCCGGCGAACCGAAACGTTTTCTCCGCTTTATTTTGGCTGGGAGTTAACGTGGTTTCTAGATTAACAATCGTCAAGTCATCGTCTTCAAAGATGGGGGCAACATTTTTTCCGAAATGATCAAGGCCGGATTGATCCACTTCATGATGAAATGTACCATGGTATCCAAAACGATCATCACTACCGATCGTGACATCTCCTGCGGCACTGATCGTAACCGTATTTTCATAATTGGTTACCTCATCAACAATTGCAGAAAAATCGATATCCGCAAAATTATGCCCTTTAAGCAGGTCCGGTGTAATAGCTGTCTGTATCTCTTCTGTAAATGGATGTTGATAGGGCTGGTGGGATAAAAGAAAGGAAAAGCAAAGTAAAAAAGGAACAGACAGTTTGGGCATCTTTTCAACTCCATTGGTTATGGTTTCATTCTCATTTATAAGTACGTTATATATCATGTGTTTAGAATGATTATATCAAAATTAGAATCTACTTTTATAGAGAATCGTACGACAATTACTTACATAAAACGGGGACGTATCAATGTAGCTGCCTGACACCACCAATTTGGGATTTATAACATTAATTATTGCTCAACTTCGGCGGAGGACCGCGCGACTTTCGGTATTTATTGCGCAACTTCGGGAGAGTATTGCGCGACATTTGGGCTTTATTGCGCAACTTTGGGGGAGGATCGCGCGACACTCGGGCTTTATTGCACAACTTCGGCGGAGGACTGCGCGACACTCGGGCTTTATTGCGCAACTTCGGTGGAGGAAAAGGCAACCTAATTATGATCAATGCCTAGAGGATCCCGTCAACGTTAGAAAAGGATGTATTTGGGCCCGTGTGCCTGTTCTTCTATACCTATTCACCCATCCCAAATCTCCAACTTTTCACCCGATTATTATGGTACAATTTAGAAAATAAGTGGTTTGGGGATGGTTCTATGTCAAAAGAAGTAAATCCTAGATTAAAAGAATGGCAGGATAAATACCATGGTAAAGATATTTCTCAAGAGTATGTACATGCGCAATCATATAATATGGATAAAGTTGGTCAGACAGTTCGATTAGAATCTCAACAATTTGTTGGTTTTTGGAGAAGGACATTTGCTTATATTGTAGATAGTATTTTACTATCACTATTCTTTTACATATTTTCAATGGAGGGATTTTGGCCCACATTTTTAATCGGAGCGATATACTACACTACACTTACTTCATCTTCTATTCAAGGTACAATTGGAAAGGTTTTAATCGGTGCAAAAGTTACAGATAAACATGGAAACCAAATTAGTTTCGGTCACTCTGTTGGTCGTTTTTTTGCCTATTTTCTATCGGGAATAATACTTTTCCTTGGATTTATTATGGTGGCATTCAACGGGAAGAAACAAGGTTTACATGATTTGATTTGCCAAACCTATGTTATCAATAAAAATTAAACATGAATCCTTTTCAAGTCTGTATTAGAATGGATCTTGAATTTAAGGGATCCGGTAAATGGGGGAAACCAGGTGTCAGAGCCACACCGCTTAATATTAAAAAAATTGGAGGAGTTAAAATGTCAAAGATAAAAAGCAAATTTAATATGTTTCATTTTAAGGGAAGAAATCAAGAGAACCAAGAGGAAAATTCAGATAAAGATAACTACAAGGATGAATTAGAGAACCTAGACCCCGAAAAAGAAACTCAGGAAAATCAAAAGCATTTTTCAGAAGGACAGTACATGGAGAAGCTTCAAAAGTTCGCAAAGAAAATGGGTGTTAAGATTTCTTATTATAGCTTATTATTATTCTATGCATTTAAAAGTCCTAAGACACCTAAAAAATCTAAAGCAACAATTGCAGGTGCGCTTGGGTATTTGATTTTACCTGTTGATGTAATCCCTGATTTTATTCCAGTTATAGGGTTTGGGGATGACCTTGCAATAATAATTTATGCAGTATATAAAGTGATTTCACATATAGATGATGAGGTAAAAGGACAAGCACACGAACGGATGAAAAAGATTTTTGGGGAAGATTATGATGATGGGCAAATCGATGAGGATTTAAAGCCGAGTCTTTAAAAGTGGGACAAGGTATGGAGGACGAGGACCATGGGGAGAGGAGGACCACGGGGGCAGGAACACTGGTCCAACAAGCTTATTGTTGTTGGAAATAATAAGAGGGCCACAGGGACAGGAACATGATGTGGCCACAAAACGTTATAGTTTATATTAAGCAGCTAATGGGCTGGTGTTAATGCGGTATTGAACCGGGCCCATTCCCACCAATTTTTGCTTGATACGTTTGCTATTAAAATAGTTGTGGACCAGTTAACCTGTCCCTCTGTCCCATTAAAAATAGAAAAGTGGGAACAGGGTCTATATAAGACCCCGTTCCCACTTTTTAATTTCAATACTAAACTGATTGTTTTTTTGGACTTTGGATTCATTGATGCAAGGCAATGGGGCAGAACTCCATCACGTTTGGCTTTTTGCTTATACATGATAAGTTTTAATCTTACACTACCAATAGCTATAGTAAAATAGATTTAACCATCCACTTACTCAACCAAAGTAGCCTGCACAATATAACGATCTGGTGCATACCCGAAATAGTCAAATGGATAACATGTCGTCAGCGTCAATGTTGGCTCCTCTTTTTCGACAATAACCGTCCGATCATCTGCATCGGTAATCCAAGTCTCATTGATTTCATATTCAAAGGTTTCACCCTTGTAATGGACTTCTATTGTATCACCTTGACCTAACTCATCTAGACCGGTAAAGACGGTATCCCGATGACCGGAGAGAACGGTATGACCACTTTCGCGATTTGGAACCGTTGTCCATTCACTCACATACATCCCAACGCCTTGCTCGAGGGTAGTTTCATCCGCTCCCCAATACGTTGTAAAACGCTTATCCATGGCCGGAATATCTAGGGCTGCTACCTCTGTGCCTGTTTTTATATCAAAATTGGGGGTTAGTGGATTGACGGTCACTTTATTTGCCTCTGGTATCTTCTTTTCCGTTATATCAACGGCTGCCGCTTCTACCTTCTCCGGTATTTTCTGAACCGACTGTGTCGCCTGAAAATAATTCCAACCGTTATAAGTAACAACAATGAATCCAATTACAAACAAGAGTATCGATAATTTAGGGATCATTGGTCTTTCCTCCTTAAACATAAGAGAAAGGCAGACGATTGGATCGCCTGCCTAAGTTTTACTGACGCTTGCGCAAACCAAGTGCACCAAGTGCCATGGCACCTAAGCCGCCCAGGATACCAAGCGGTAACGCTGTTGCAGTATCTGGTAGCTCGCCGCCCTGTTCGTCAGATGAAGTTGATTCATCTGACGTTGCAGTTGCAGCACCATCGGATGATGTAGCTTCTTCAGATTCATTCGTATTTTCTTCGGATGCATCGTCATTGCTTGAAGCAGTAGAATCTCCACCTGGAAGACTCTCACAAGCAATCCCATCTTTATCTCTATCCAAACCATCCGGATCACTTGTATCGTTATCGTAATGCGCCTGTGCTTCTGGTTGTGTGTCAAAATCCGGGCAGTTCAGATTGTCATTGGCAAAGACCGATGGAGCTGTACCGAACATAAAAAGAACTGAAAGCAAAACTGCTAATGTTAAACGTGTCCCTTTCATTTTGTTAATCCCTCCTAGTATGTTTAGTTACAAGATAATTACATTTATACCAAAATCTACCATCTATGTAACTACAATTATTGTAACATACTGAAATTTAATTTACAAAATTATCTGACAAATAAAGCAAAAAAATGCTTTATTAGCTCATAAAAAAACTCTATTTCCTCTAATTTGTCGAGGGACACGGGGGCAGCCACGTCCCAGAATATTTCCATGGGTCAGACGAGTGTTAGGGAAACTCAGTATTTTTTACTTAAAAAATATCAAAAATGAATTATAGCGTAATTGACCGGCTCTAAACTGCAATTTCAACCTATATAAAATTGCTCATCTAATTCCATTCTATTTTTAGATTTTGGCATTTTGACAAAAGCATTAGGTTTCGATTTTAAGGTAAAAGAAATGATGGGGGTGGGGACAATGGTGACGATTGTATCTAGTATTAGGTTGAAAGGAATAGAGGGATACTCGAGTATATGTGTAGGTGCAATTACTACCGGGTGGGGAGTATTGTTGGGCGTCCGGATACCGGTAGGTCTAGCCCCACTACGTTAATATGCTAAAGAACACAATTTTGAAGAATAGAAGGTTCATTAGTTATGGTCCATCTTAAATTCATAGATATTGTTTAAGAATATTGCCATAATTATAATCGTAGTAACTCGTGTATTGCGGATAGACGGTTGACCAATTAACGCAAACAAAAAGGGAATCGTTTCACCTTAACAAACTACAAATAAAAAAAGCTCTTCTCATAAGAGAAGAGCTTTTTTTATGTTAATTACGCTTTTTCAACGTTTGCTGCTTGTGGTCCACGGTTGCCTTCTTCAATTTCAAAAGAAACTGCTTGGCCTTCATCTAATGATTTGAAACCGTCGCCTTGAATTGCTGAGAAATGTACGAATACGTCTTCTCCACCTTCAACCTCGATAAAACCGAAACCTTTGTCTGCGTTAAACCATTTTACTGTACCGTTACTCATAAAAAAACTCCTCTGTGCTTTATAGCGTTTATTACTTTTTGGTTCAAGATCATAATTCAAGATGATGATAATCACTCGTAAGTTTTACAAATATCTTGTTTTGCTAAACCGAACATCAATAAGTTAATGTTAGTATAACACATTAGGACAAAAAAGATACCACTTTTTTAAAAAAATATAAAGTTGAGGACCACGGGGACAGGAAACTTGGTCCAGAAAGCTTCTATAAGACCCATCGATGGATCCCTTCACCACGATAATGTGCTAATGTGTGTTCCCACTAGTAGAAGAAAATGCACCTGGATTATCGGGTTGGATGGTGGTTTTGTTTTGTTTAGAAACTGGTGTAGAAATGATTTCTATAATTACAATCGAAATGAGATTGAAGGAAGGGATGTTTTTTAAGTGGATTTATTATTATATTTTTGCCACTAAATATAATGTCATTTCGATTGTATCTAAAAAGCAAAGCTTTTTAGATGGGCAAGGTGAGCGGTGGTTCTGTGGAAAAGCAGGTGCCTGACCCCCACCGATTTAAAGCGCTAAAGTAAATTCTCTAGAAGCTGTTAGAACCGATGAGAGCTAATCCCATTGATTATTGCAGCTTCAAGACATATAAAATTATTTTTTTACCAATTATTTAAATCAATCATTCTACAGGGGTATTCCGTATTAAGTGAAACGAAAGACAATCGTTTCATCTAAACAAATTAAAAATAAAAAAGCTCTTCTCATAAGAGAAGAGCTTTTATCATGTTAATTACGCTTTTTCAACGTTTGCTGCTTGTGGTCCGCGGTTGCCTTCTTCAATTTCAAAAGAAACTGCTTGGCCTTCATCTAATGATTTGAAACCGTCGCCTTGAATTGCTGAGAAATGTACGAATACGTCTTCTCCACCTTCAACCTCGATAAAACCGAAACCTTTGTCTGCGTTAAACCATTTTACTGTACCGTTACTCATAAAAAAACTCCTCTGTATGTGCTTTATAGCACGTTTATTACTTTTTGGTTCAAGATCATAATTCAAGACGATGATAATCACTAGTAAGTTTTACAAATATCTTGTTTTGCTAAACCGAACATCAATAAGTTAACCTTAGTATAACACATAACAGAAAAAAAGATAGTCTTTATTAAAATATTTATAAAAAGGGACACGAGGCTAAGCAGTCAAAGGGATTTATGTAATGCGGAAAAGGGGTATGGGCAACGTTGAATAATAGTATCACGAAGCTATTTAGTTAATAAGACATAAATAACTTAACATATTTTTATAATTTTTCTGTTTTGCCATATTTAAAATTTGCTATTTATTTAATCGTTTATATTCCTACTTTGATATTTCACAACACATCTAAATCACAATTTTTTAGTTTGCATTGTACTACAATGGTATTTTTAACAATTGTGTTAACGAACAAATGTTCTTGACTAACTAATGAAAATAGCTTACCTTTTACTTAACTCATAATTATATTTCGATGAAAGAGTGTGAAAAGATGGCAACTGTAGTAACTAGCATCGGTTTAAAAGGAATGGAAGGGTAAGAACAATCTCTGATTTAAGAGGATAAAGCAATAACGAATGGTAACGATGAGACGCATTCCAACAGGGAAAGAACAGAAAGGAATGGTGAAATAATATGTCGAGGAAACAACCTGTATGGCACCCGGATACCATGTATCATATTACTAGCCGTGGCAACCGAAAATCTGCACTTTTCTATGATGAAATTGACCGAAAAGCCAAGTTGGAATTACTGGAAGAGACCCGTTTCTATCATCTTTTTCATCTTCATGCCTACTGCCTCATGAAAAATCATTCCATCTTCAACTAGAAACCACCACAAATCATATAAATGTTGAACTCAAGATATGCACTTCTTTTCGATAAACGCCATCATCTCGTCGAACAGAAAATACGGAGCAGAGCTCATCGAAACAAAAGACTATCAACTGGAAGTGAGCAGGTAAATGCATTTGAACCCAGTCGAAGCGGAGATGGTGAGCTGCCCTGAAGACTATCGTTGGAGCAGTTACCGTGCCTATGTGACAGGGGGAAGGTAACCCGCATGTGACACAAAAGAAGATATTAACTTCTTTTTCCGTACCAGAGAAAGAGAATTATCGGGTGTTTGCGGAGGCAAAAGATGTTCGTGTAGTTGGGAAAGCTCAGGAAGTTATAGTAATATTAAGGGGAGGGTATTATGAACAGAAAAGAATTTCAAGATATTGCAGAAATTAGATTAAAGGAAGCAAAAGTATTATTGGAAAACAAATGTTATGATGGAGCATATTATTTATCGGGGTATGTAATTGAATGCGCACTAAAAGCTTGGATTGCAAAGAACACAAGAGAACATGATTTTCCAGATAAAAAAATAGTCGATAAAATTTACACACATGATTTAACAAAACTTCTAGGAGTAATTGGGGTGAGTCGTCCTGAACAGATTGAAGTTAACTGGTCAGTTGTCAAGGATTGGTCTGAAAGGGATCGCTATACGAGACACACGAATGAAGAAGCAGAAAATATTTTTGAAGCAGTCAATGATCCAAGTGAGGGGGTTCTTCAATGGATAAAAGAACATTGGTAGAAAGCGATTTTAGAAACGGTGGAAATCTGATCTTGGCATTGGACAATGCAAATTTTGCGGTCCACTCCGCATTGTGGCTATTTGATACAGAAAGAGACAGTTGGAGATTGATGATTGCATCTGAGAAAGTCGATCATTCAGGTCCAAAGAAAGCCTATGAGGGTATATACAAGGTTATTAATAAACTAAAGGAGAAAGAAGAAAACTTTACTATTACATTAGATAATATTTCAGTAGTTAGTCCTTTTCACGTATTAATAAAAAATATTGGTACTGCTATTCATACTGGTGCTGAAAGTATTGCAGGTATAAGATTTTCAAGAAATACAATAAATAATTATTATATTGAAGATGCGTATATCTATAGAATGCAATAAATGGGACCTTATACGTACCTGGCCTACCGCTTTAAAGCGGTAAAGTATAATATTTTGAAGCTGTAAGAATCGATGATGAGAGTTAATCCCATTGAATCTTGCAGCTTCTGTTTTTATATTGGACCACGGGGATAGGGGACTTGGTCTAAAAAGCTTCAATTAGAAGAATATTAGATTCCCGACAACGATAATGTGCATGAGTTCCCAGTAGAGAAATGCAAAGGAGGGAGCGCCTGGATTATCGGGGTTGGGTGACTGGAAAATGGGGTTGTTTTGATTAGAATCGGGTGTAGTAATGATTTCTATAACTACAATCGAAATGAGATGGAAAGAGGGGCTATTTTTTATATATTTGCCACCAAATACAATGTCATTTCGATTGTAGTAATGAAGGTATCTAAAAAGCAAAGCTTTTTAGATGTACAAGGTGAGTGGAGGTTCTGGGGGGACAGTCATTCACACGACGCCCTATTACCAATCACTTCCAAATGGTTGTCAAAAGAAGGATATTCACTCTTTTTAACGAATAATAGGTTAAAGGGAATAGGCAGGATTTAATTGATGCGATGCAGGTAATCTTTAAAATAGATGATTAAAAAAATACATCTTACGCCAGGGAAAACAAATCATTATATAGAAGGGAAAAACAAAAAATGAAATTTGAGAAAGTTCGTTGGGGAGTTATTGGCTGTGGTAATGTGACAGAAGTAAAGAGTGGGCCAGCATTTCAAAAAAGCAAAAATTCAGAGCTAGTCGCCGTGATGCGTAGAAATGGCCAACTAGCAAAGGATTATGCAGAAAGGCATGGTGTGCCGAAATGGTACGATGATGCCGATGCATTAATTAATGATTCGGAAGTAGATGCTGTCTATATTGCAACTCCACCCAGTTCTCATAAAGAATATACAATTAAAGTGGCAAGAGCAGGAAAACCTATTTATGTAGAAAAGCCGATGGCACTCAATATAAATGAATGTAATGAAATGATTGCTGCGTGTAAAGAAGCAGGGGTTCCACTATATGTTGCATACTACCGCCGGGCAATGCCTCGATTTAGGAAGATCAAAGAGCTATTGGATAACCAAGCAATCGGAGATGTTCGCTTTGTATCAACGACACAGTATCAAAAAGCATCGGAAAACGTTGAGGATTCATGGAGGGTTCAACCTGAAATATCCGGCGGAGGGCTGTTTGTTGATATGGGTAGTCATACGTTAGATATCCTAGACTTTCTTCTTGGACCGATTAAAGAAGTGAAAGGTTTTACTTCAAACCAAGCAGGTAAGTATCAAGCGGAAGATATTGTAACGGGTGCCTATTTATTTGAATCTGGTGTCCATGGTATGGGAAATTGGTGTTTTACTGCTTATGACAATGTAGATGTAAATGAAATTATTGGCAGCAAAGGAAAGATAACTTTCTCCACTACAGGAAATGAGCCGGTCGTTTTAACTACGATAGATGGAACAAAGGAATTCGACTTTGACATGCCACAGCATGTGCATCAACCTCTTGTAGAAACGATCGTGGCTGAATTGACAGGTCAAAGTGAAAAGTGCCCAAGTACAGGAGTTTCCGGTGGGAGGACGAACATGGTTATGGAACGATTTTTGAATGGTGTGGTTAAAGAGTAGGGTATGGGAGTGACTAGGAGAGCTGTTTTTTTGGACGAAGAATTTTAGTCATGGCGAGCAAATCTATGATTATAAAAGGGCTATCCATAGAGTCATGTACACCATGAATGTAATTGAGAGCATCCATTCCAACTTCAGAAAGGTAACTTTCAAAAGAGCATTCTCCAACGAGAACGCCCTTTTGAAAGTATTATTTTTACGTATGAAAGAATTCGAAACTAAGTGGAAAGGTGGCCATGTCCAAAACTGGTCAATGGTGATGAACCAACTTCTTATCCACGACAAGCTAAAAGATACGGTGTTAAAATACTTGGAGTAAGTTTTAACTTACACACGTTATTTTGACAAACCCTCGATAGATTAATTTATTTCAAATCCTTCTGCTTCATAAAAAAGACCTTCTGATTCTTCATAAAAATACCAGGTATCTTCTTGCTCATCGTAATAATACCACTCGTTATATTGCTCGTCATAATGCCAATTTTCCTCCAAGGGAGAATCAAAGTAAACTGCTTCATTCTCAAATTCATTGGTAATTTCTTCAACGTCTTCTTCTACCCATTCTTCATCCTCAATCTCATCTTCGTATTCACCCTCATCGCTTTCATCATACTCGGAATACTCATCTTCATACTCTGAATAATCGTCCTCATACTCGGAATACTCATCTTCATACTCTGAATAATCGTCCTCATACTCGGAATACTCATCTTCATACTCTGAATAATCGTCCTCAAACTCCGAATACTCATCTTCATACTCTGAATAATCGTCCTCATACTCGGAATACTCATCTTCATATTCAGAATAATAGTCATCATACTCATAATTTTCTTCCCAATCTTCATAGTCATATTCCCAGTAATCGTAGTAGGAATTATCCTCTGAATAATAACCACCATCAAAATATCCATCGCTATAACTCCATAAATCCTCATAGTATAAATTACCGTTTGTATCGTAGAATTGCGCCAAAACAGCCTCTTCGCTCATCGGTTGTTCAATCCAGGACGTTATAAGTTGATTTACAGTGTATAGCGGGATACTAAATCCTATGGCTGAATCTGCTGTGCTTTCGGCTGAATTGATAGCGATGATTTTTTCACTGGATTTTGAGATTAAAGGTCCTCCACTGCTGCCAGGCGAGATAGGAGCGGAAACCTGATATAAATTTTCATACGTATAGGAACCAATGTAAAAATTTCGATCTTGCCCGGTGATGTATCCCATTGTCGCTGTGTTCTCAAGACCAAGAGGACTTCCTAATGCAATGACTTCTTCTCCAACTAAATTTGGCTCTGATACTTCTAAAGCAATAGGTTCCCGACCAACCAAATCAGGCACATGAACGACAGCTACATCAATACTATTTGAATATCCGATGACTTTTCCGAGAAACTCCTGTCCGCTTATCGTTTTTATGTAAACATCGGTTGCGCCTTCAACGACGTGAGCATTCGTCACTACTGTCCCATTATTGTTATATAAAAATCCTGATCCCTGGCTGTAGTCTGTGAATACGGTGTAGACAGTTTCTTGTGCGGAAGCAATAATATCTGTTAATTCCCGTTCTTGAACCGGCTCCAGAACCTTCTTCTCAGTGACGGCTATTTCAAGATTTTCCTTATTCTGGCTGGTACTAACTTCGGCAGTTGAATTTTCCGATGATGTAAAGTTGGCGTCAGCTATTTCAGAATCGCTGTTAAAAAAATAATAGCCAATACTTCCTATAAAAACAAGACTAATAAAAATCCATAAAAAGTGATAATTTCTCTTCTGTTTATTTCCACAGTGCTGGCAATATCTTGAATTTTCCATGCGTTCTTTTCCGCAATTTGAACAGTACATACACCCACCTCTTTGTTATTCTCTTTAGGTAAATTATACCATGAACTTTAAAAGAATTTAGTGAATTTGGGATGTTTTCTAATATTTTATTATTTTGACTGAACTGCTGTAAACATGACGAAGGATATGCTGCTTCGGGAGAATCCCCAGTGCTAATCCAAATTTTGTGTAATTTATCCATTCAACATCATGACAAAGAAAAAAATCCACTGAGTGAGCGTATAAGAATTATACAGCTACTGGGTGGATTTTCCTTATTCTATTGAACTGTCTTCTGATGCTCGTAACAATAGGTTTTACCCTTGAATTTTTTATTCGATAAACAATACGTTTTAACTTTATCTGAAACAGGCTTATTACAAACGGTACAAGTTGAACGAGAGCTAGTTTTTTCAACTGATGCATTTGTTTGAAGTACAAGTTTATGTTCTTCTCTAACCTTTGGATCAGTAATATTAGCCTTTGCAAAAGCATTGTAGATAATTGAGATGTCGCTTTCAGTTAAAAGAGGTTCTTTGTGATGAATTTTCAATACCGAGACCTTCCGATGGATAAACTCTGACAACTCGATGTCATACACGATAATTTCATTGGAAGCTATTTTACGGTAATCTAAGTCTACTTTAAATGTGCAACGTTTTGTAAAAGATACCATGGAGATAAATAAATCATGGTATTTTTCATCAATAAATGATGTTAATGCTTTTATATGCCCATAGTTTTGTACAAAAGGGTTCATCATTTTAAACTTCCCATTTACCAACCATGTTTTTCGATCTTTCCCGCCATAGATGGTTCCTTGATAGTTTTTAGTTTCAATGGCAAAGATACCGTATGGAGTTAAAACGACATGATCGATTTGTGAATATCCTGACCTTGCTTTGGGGTTTTTTACAAGGAGATCGCTTAAATAGCGACAATCCTTTGGTAGCTGATCCAGTTGAATATCAATCTTGTATTCTCCTATTTCACCTTTTCTCGTAGCAACATGTTCATTCGTTCTTTTTGGCTTGGATGAGGTTGCATTTGCTTGTTTTGGTTTGGGCTCGTTTTTTTTCTTCTTTAAAAAGTTTAGGAATAATAGCATAATCTTCTCCTTGGTGGGTTGATATAGTATTATTGTAACTTTTGGTGGGGAATTTAACTACATTTTTAGTAAGCATCCCTTAATATCGGATAGCAAAAAAGCTAGTTATGACACTCTTTCTAAGTATGAAGACCCAATTAAAATAACTTTATCAGTTTTAGAGATGGAGAATATCCGTATTATTTATTTTACTAAATGACAGATAACTCTTATAATACTAATAGATGCGAATTATTGTGAAATTCGTTATTGATCCATATGGTATTACGATAATTTTGAAAGAATATAAATGAGGAGGAATTGAAAACATGAGCAAAATGAATCTTGAACTAGCGAAACAACTTATTGAAGGTGCCGAGAAAAAGGGAACAGATCTTGGGATATCCATGGTTATATCCGTTGTAGATGAAGGTGGAAATTTAATTGCAGTACATCGCATGGATGATGCATGGTTAGCTAGCGTTGATATCGCGCAGAATAAAGCTTGGACTTCTGTAGCGTTAAAAATGCCAACATCAAACTTAGCGGAGGCTACCGTTCCTCACGCTGAACTATATGGTTTAAACACAACAAACAATGGGCGATTAGTTCTCTTCGGAGGAGGTATCCCATTAGTAGAAAATGATAAAGTCATCGGTGCTGTAGGTGCGAGTGGAAGTGCTGTAGAACATGATATTCAAGTAGCGCAGGCAGCAGTAGATGTTTTTGAGAGTGGGAAATAGGTATAATTCCTTAACTGAAAGGTAACAGAGGGAGACGAAGCGGTTTCCAACATTTATAAAGAATGCAATTCCTAGTAAATTAGGGATTGCATTCTTTTGCGTTCAATGTGTAATAAAAAATCCTATAGAGAAAAATATCTCTACAGGATTTTTAATTAGATAATTTCCTTTACTTTCGTATACTCTTCCTCAGTAAAGACATGGGATCGTGTGATGAAATGCTTGCTTTCCAGACTATCGAGTGAAAATTCAGGACCACGCCCATCAATCGCGTCGATTATGAGTTTGGTATGCTTTGAATAGTCATATTGACTTTTATGCATGTAAAAAGGGACACTGCCAATGGTTCCTAAATGGAGGTCTGCATCCCCAAGTAAAAAGTCACCCTCATAATAGCACATCGGTGCGGTTCCATCACAACAACCACCGGATTGGTAAAGCATAATTGCTCCTTGTCTTGATTTTATTTTATCTATCAATTTAAGAGCTTCTTCGGTTGCGACAACACGATCTACCATCGTTGTACTCATCCTTTCTATTTAAAAGAAACCTTGAGCTTTTCTATCATAGCTTACGAGTAAAGCTTTTGTTTGTTGGTAGTTATCTAGCATCATACCGTGGTTTTCACGTCCAATACCTGACATTTTATATCCACCGAATGCGGCGCCTGCAGGATATTTGTGATACGTATTTGTCCAAACACGCCCAGCTTGAATCGCACGACCAGCACGATAAGCAATATCTCCACTACGTGACCATACGCCAGCACCTAAACCATACATCGTATCATTTGCGATTTCGATTGCTTCATCATAATCTTTGAATGTCGTCACTGCAAGTACAGGTCCAAAGATTTCCTCTTGGAAAATGCGCATTTCATTATTACCTTTAAAAATAGTAGGTTCAACGTAGTATCCATTGTTAAATTCATCGCCAACTTGATTTACTTCTCCGCCAATTAACATTTCGGCGCCTTCTTCTTTACCTAAAGCGATGTAAGAAAGAATTTTTTCTTGCTGTTGATTAGAGGCTTGTGCACCCATCATCACATCTGTATCAAGTGGATTTCCAACTTTGATTGCTTTTACTCTTTCAATCGCTTTTTCCATAAATTTATCGTAAATGGATTCTTGAATAATTGCCCGTGTCGGAGCGGAACAAACTTCACCAGAGTTTAAGGCAAACATAACTAAACCTTCAATTGCCTTATCCAAGAATTCATCATCCTGGTCCATAACATCCTCAAAGAAAATGTTTGGTGATTTTCCACCGAGCTCGAGCGTTACCGGGATAATATTTTCAGTTGCATATTGCATAATTTGACGACCAACGGCGGTTGAGCCAGTAAATGCAATTTTTGCAATTCTTGGGTTCGTTGCAAGTGGTTTCCCTACTTCTACGCCATAACCATTTACAATATTAAGTACACCTGCTGGGAGCAAGTCTTCAATTAGCTCAGTCAATACCATGATAGATGCAGGAGTTTGTTCAGCTGGCTTTAAGACAATACAGTTCCCCGCAGCTAATGCTGGAGCAAGTTTCCATGTAGCCATAAGTATCGGGAAATTCCATGGAATGATTTGTCCAACCACACCAAGCGGTTCTTGGAAATGATAGGCAACCGTATCGTTATCTAATTGCGTTGTCCGTCCTTCTTGCGCACGGATTACGCTTGCAAAGTAACGATAATGGTCAATTGCTAATGGGATATCCGCATTCAATGTTTCACGAACGGCTTTTCCATTATCCCAGGAATCAGCAACTGCAAGAATTTCTAAATTTTCTTCCAAGCGGTCTGCAATTTTATTTAATATATTGGCACGTTCTGTCGTCGATGTTTTGCCCCAAGCATCTTTCGCAGCATGTGCAGCATCTAAAGCTAGTTCAATATCTTCAGCTGAAGACCTGGCTGCACTTGTGAATGTTTCGCCAGTGATTGGCGTTGTAACCTCGAAATATTCCCCTTTTACTGGTGGAACCCATTTGCCCCCAATGAAGTTATTATACTTGTCCTTAAAATTTATAATTGCCCCTGCTGTATTCGGATTTGCATAGATCATGATTAACTATCTCCCCTTATTTTTAATTAGAACGCTTATATATGTTTACGCTTTCATTTATTTTTTAAAACATATAGAATGTTCTATACCTTTACGCTAGCATCTATTTATTGGAATCTCAAGAAAAACGACTTTTCACTATAAATTTTAAAAAACAATTTACTAGAGTTGACCTAACCAAATATCGCAATAGGATAGGGAATACAGGTTCTCACAAGATTATAGTTTAGCGGGAATTTGTGGGCATATCACATTCTGGAAGACTCAGTTCCTGTTTAGAGCTTACGCAAACACTTATAAATATTATGGTGTTATAAGGCAGAATATTGAATTTAATATCATACCCTTATTGATTCCTGAGACAGGAAACCTGTATATTGTTAAAAGTAAGGGTCTGAAATAGTCCCTATTAATCCCTGAGATTATTATTGCATTTTAATAAAAACTTTTTCAGTATGAAATGTGGCTATTTTTACAACTTGATCAGCCATAAACTGCCTGGAATAGTGATAATCGCTTTTTATCCATTCTAAGATTAATCCTATTGTTCCGTATACTCGGTAATGATAAAGGAGTTTTAAGTCTATCTCGGAATCACAATCATTAATGATAAAATTAACGTCTTCGTTAAAGTGACTTTGCAATGATAGGATCATTTTTTCTTGAAAGTTAATCTTCACGTTAGGGCCCAGCATAATTTTGTAAAAATCTTTGTTCTCAATAAAATGGTCAAAAATTGAAATGGTAGAAAGTTCAACAATATTTACTTCCTCTTTTAAATCTTTATAAGGTTTTCGAAAAGCGGAAGCAAGTTCATTTAATATATCTTCCATCATTTCAGCTAATAAATCCTCTTTCTGTTCAAAATGAAGATAAAAAGTACCACGATTGTATTCAGCTTGTTTAACAATTTCAGTTATCGTAATGTCTTCGTATTTCTTTTTCTCCATAAGAGACAGAAGTGCATTTTTCAATGCCTTCTTCGTTCTATTAACTCTTTTATCATTGGATTTATTCATATAAAAACCTCTTTTATTTTAAATTAATGAACAAATTCAGTTTTACTGTTTATTAATGAACATTCTCTTAAAAATTAATGATTGAAAGCGATTTCAATTGAGGGTATGTTATAAGTGTATTCTAAGTTTACCATATATTAAGAATTTTACAAATGTAGGGAGAGATGTATAATGCCAACGTTAGTTTCTTTGAATCCGAAAGCTGCTCAATTTACTTCTAAATCTTTAAAAATGCTGATAGGTGGACAATGGGTGGATGCTATTTCCGGAAAAAGAAGGGAAATAAGGAATCCAGCAGATGGAACCGTAATTACAACCGCTCCTGATGCGGGCAGAGAAGATGTTAATCAGGCAGTTATTCAAGCTCGTAAAGCATTTGAGGGCTCCTGGTCAAAGGTGAAACCGAATGAACGTGCAAAACTTATTCTGAAGTTGGCCGATTTAATCGAAGAAAATGCTGAGGAATTTGCGCATTTGGATACACTTGATTATGGTCAACCGTTAACACTTACGTCAAATTTTGCTGCAGCTGCAGCTGATAACTTCCGCTATTATGCCGGATGGGCAACGAAAATTACAGGAGAGACTCATACTTCATCCGTACCCGGTGAAATTTTCAATTATACAAGAAGAGAACCTCTTGGAGTATGTGGAGGGATTGTCCCTTGGAATGCTCCGTTAATGAATGCTGTGATGAAGATATCTGCACCGCTTGCAGTAGGAAATACAGTGGTGATCAAGCCATCCGAGGAAACCCCTATCAGTCTATTGCGCTTAGGAGAACTGATTCAAGAAGCTGGATTTCCAGATGGCGTGGTTAATATCGTTACAGGTGACGGCCCAACAGCAGGTGATGCGTTGGCTTCACATCCAGATGTAGATAAAATCGCATTTACTGGTTCAACAGCTGTTGGTAGAAAAATTATTGAAAACAGTGCAGTAAATATTAAAAAAGTCACGCTGGAATTAGGTGGAAAATCAGCACATGTTATCTTTTCAGATGCAGATTATGAAACAGCATTAAAAAATGCAGCAAATGCTGTTTTCTGGAACTCTGGACAAGTCTGTTTTGCAGGCTCAAGATTATTTGTTGAAAGAGGAATTTATGATAATTTTGTGAGTGATTTGGCTGAATATGCAAGTAAATATAAACTTGGAAATGGATTTGATGAGACAACTGTGATTGGGCCATTAATTTCTGCCAAACAACAGGAACGTGTTTTACATTATATGGATATTGGTCAGAGGGAAGGGGCAGAAATGCTTACCGGCGGAAAGGCATTAGAAAGTGAATTACAAAATGGGTACTTTGTAAAACCTACTGTTATGGCAAATGTGAATAGTGATATGACCATTGCAAGGGAGGAGATATTTGGACCGGTTGTTTCCGCCATACCATTTGATAGTGAAGAGGAAGTCATTCGCTTAGCGAATCAAACAGAATATGGTTTAGGTGGTGGGATTTGTACAACGAATCTGAAGAAAGCGCATAAAGTGGCACATGCTATGAAAACAGGTAACGTGTGGATTAATACGTATAACATAACGGAACCTAATTCTCCATTTGGTGGCTACAAACAGAGTGGCTTGGGTCGAGAAAATGGTGCTGCTTCCATTGATGCATATACAGAAGTCAAAAATGTGTGGGTGGATCTTAATTAATCGTTGTGTAGTAAGGACGCTTAGAATAAATCAGAATTTGTTTCTAAGCGTTCATCCCTCTAATCATACTATTGCCATAAATAAGAGGTGATTTGATGTATAACGGGCTAGAGACTTTTAGCGCAATTGTAGAGGCACGGGCAAATGAAAAACCCGAGGAGCGTTTTATAAAATTTGAGAATAGACATTTAACATATCGTGAATTTAATGAAGCTGGCAATAAAGCAGCAAATATGATACAGCGATTAGGCCATGAATTGGGTGATACATGTGCGGTCATGCTTCCAAATGGTCCGGAATTTATGTCTGCTTGGTTAGGTCTTTCGAAATTAGGCGTCATTGAGGTGCCTATTAATACTGCATTGAAGGGAGACTTATTGGCATATATACTCAATAAGGCGGAATGCAAAACAATCTTTCTATCGGTGGAGTGGGTAGAGCGGATAATTGCCATTCAGGAAGAATTAAATTATCTGGAACACATTATTGTAGTAGGAAATCAAGATGAAAAGCCTGCGAGTTCTTTCAGGTGGCATTCATTTACTACTTTAATGGAGAAGTCAGACACTACACCTATTGATGTTGCTTTAACGCCATCGGATCCCTCTGTCATCCTTTTTACATCGGGTACAACGGGGCCTTCGAAAGGTGTCGTGTTGAGTCATCGTGCTAATTTTAGTGTGGCAAAAACAGCATGCGATTTAATGAACTATGATCAGGAAGACCGATTATTTACGGTTTTCCCATTGTTCCATGTGAATGCAAGATATACAACGGTCTTGGTGGCTTTACTGACAGGTTGTGATGTCGTGATGCATAATCGTTTCTCAGCCTCGAGGTTTTGGGAAATTTGCCTTAGTGAGCATGTTACCGCCTTTAACTTTATGGGATCCATGCTATCCATTCTAATGAAGCAACAGGAAAAGGTGGACGATGCTGACAACCCTGTGAAGAAAGCATATGGTGCCCCCACGCCAGTTGAAATTTATGAAGACTTTCAGACGAGGTTTGAAATTGAAATTTCAGAGGTGTACGGATCGACAGAACTAGGAACAGTAGCGGCGAATCCTGCATCAGACTTTCGAAAAGGCGCTTGCGGAAAAATAGTACCGATTTATGAATGTGAAATACAAGATGAAGAGGGTTTCCCCTGTCCGGTCGGGGAGAGTGGGGAAATTGTAGTACGACCAAAAAAAGCCGGAATTATGTTTGCGGAATATTATGGAAGTCCAGAAGCTACAGTTAAAGCCTGGGAAGACTTATGGTTTCATACAGGAGATACAGGAAGAATGGATGATGATGGATATCTGTACTTTGTTGATAGGAAAAAAGATGTTATTCGCAGAAAAGGGGAAAATATTTCTTCTTATGAAGTGGAAAGCATTATCAACAGCCATCCAAAAATCTATGAATCTGCTGTTGTTGGTGTCCCATCCGAACTGACAGAAGATGAGGTACTTGTCATCGTAGTTTTGAAAACTGGAGAACAGCTTGGGACTGAGGAATTATTGAACTTCTGTCAAAAAAGAATGGCATATTTTGCGGTTCCGCGTTTTGTCCGATTTCTAAAAGAATTACCACGGACACCGTCACAAAGGGTTGAAAAATATAAACTTCGCAAGGAAGGAATTACGGAGGATACTTGGGATCGTGAATTAGCGGGTTATCAGGTGCAACGTTAATTTTACTTTCTATGAAAATTGGGGAGATGAATATGTATACCGGTACAGAGACATTTGGGGCAATTGCAGCATTCCGAGCAAGAGAAAGTCCCGATAAACGGTTTGTACGTTTTGAAAGTGAGGATCTCACATATAATCAATTTCATCTTGGTGGAAACAAGGCAGCAAATGCATTTTCTTCTTTAGATTTATCCAAGGGGGATACCTGTGCGGTTATGCTCCCGAATTGCCCGGATTTCTTAACTACCTGGCTAGGACTAACAAGGATTGGTGTTATGGAAGTTCCTATTAATACGGGACTTCGTGGAGACCTCTTAGCATTTATTCTTAATCAAGCGGAATGTAAAGTAATCGTTATCCAGTCTGAGTGGGTCGATCGAATTCAAAGAATAAGTGATCAATTAGACTGCCTAAAACATGTCATTGTTGTTGGGGAAGACGATCCGAACTTAATCATCGAACATATTTCCATTCATTCCTATCAACGATTAATAGATAATGCTAAGGATGAAAATATAGAAATCCAAATTAAACCGAAAGATCACGCTTTAATTCTCTTTACTTCAGGTACAACCGGACCTTCGAAGGGAGCAATACTTAGCCATCGGGCGAATTTTGCCTTGGCTAGGTCCTGCTGTGACCTGATGAACTATACTCCTATTGATCGGTTGTTTACCATGTTTCCTCTTTACCACGTTAACGCTAGATATGCAACGATTCTTGCAGCATTATTATCCGGAAGTGATGTTGTTATGCATAATCGCTTCTCAGCATCTAAATTCTGGGATATTTGCAGAAGAGAGCAAATCACAACATTCAATTATATGGGATCCCTTTTAACGATTTTAATGAAACAACCAGAACGCCCAAACGATGCTACTCATACCGTCAGGCAAATTCAAGGTGCTCCGTGTCCAGCTGAAATATATGAATCATTTCAAGAACGATTTAATGTAAAGATTACGGAGGCTTATGGTTCGACGGAGATTGGGTTGGCAACCGTAAATCGGGCAGAGTCATTTAGAAAAGGCTCCTGTGGAAAAGCACTTTCCATTTTTGAAATTCAAATACAGGATGAGTTTGGTGACCCCTGTCCACCAAATACAGCTGGTGAAATGGTTGTACGTCCTAAGGAACCTTCCATTATGTTTTCTGGATATTACGGAATGCCGGAAGCTACCATTAAATCATGGGAAAACTTGTGGTTTCATACCGGAGACCGGGGGCAAGTAGATGTGGATGGGTATTTTTACTTTGTTGACCGGAAGAAAGATGTTGTAAGGCGTAGAGGTGAAAATATATCATCCTATGAAGTTGAAAATGTCATCAATAAACATCCATTTGTTCAGGATTCAGCGATCATTGGTGTTCCTTCAGAATTAACGGAGGAAGAGGTACTCGCAGTTGTAAAGATACGAGATGGTCTTGAACTAGATCCGGAAGAGCTGCTGGACTTTTGCCAAGAAAGGCTGCCATATTTTGCTGTTCCTCGATATGTTCGTTTTATTCATGAATTTCCGAGAACACCTTCTCAACGAATTGAAAAATATAAGCTTCGTAAAGAGGGAATCACAAATGAGACTTGGGATAGGGAGGCGGCAGAATATAAAGTAGTCCGGTAATGCATGATTATAAACAGAAAGTAGGAAATCCATTGGAATCATTACGAGGCAAAACTGCAATCATTGGTGCAGCAGATTCAGATGTTGGGGTTGTTCCTCATATGTCAGCTACACAACTTTGTGTGGATGCGGCTCTAAAAGCAATGGAAGATGCTGGCATTACAAAAGATGAGATTGACGGGATCGTTTCTTGCGACTCTTGGGCAGAGCCGTTTTTATATCATGCGGAGGCAATCTCTGAATATCTGCAAATAGAACCTAAGTATTGTATCAGTGTTGGTACTGGAGGTGGTACAACATTTTCTCTTTTGCATCATGCTGCTTCCGCAATTGCGACAGGTATTTGTGATACGGTGCTTATCACCATGGCGGATAGCCTAAGAAGTGGGATTTCTAAAGAAAAGGCGATGAAAACACAGGCTTCTACTGGCCATCCGCAATTTGAATCACCCTATGGACCCTCTGTACCTTCTTTGTATGCGTTGATTGCGAGAGCGCATATGGCTGAGTTTGGTACCACGGCAGAACAATTAGCTGCTGTATCTGTTACCGCTCGAAAACATGCTCATCTAAACCCAGCAGCACAAATGCGTGAATTAATCACAGTGGAGGATGTAGTGAACTCTCGCATGATTGCAGATCCGCTTCATTTATATGATTGTTCACTTATATCTGATGGTGGCTCAGCAGTTATTCTTACCTCCAGGGAAAAGGCAAAAAACTACTCGAAGCAACCGGTATATCTACTCGGTGTAGGTGAAGGTCACCGACATGAGCATATCAGCCAGGCACAAAGTCTTACCACTTCTGCTGCTGTCGATTCCGGGGAACGCGCATATGAAATGGCTGGTCTTGGTCCAAATGATATCGATTTTGCGGAACTTTATGATTGTTTCACTCCTACTGTTTTGATTGAATTAGAGGATCTAGGTTTTTGTAACAAAGGAGAGGGTGGGGCATTTGTGGAAAGTGGTGCCATTGAGCTTGGAGGATCTCTCCCGGTCAACACACATGGTGGATTACTCTCCCATTGCCATCCGGGTAATCCGGGGTCCATGTTTGCTTTAACGGAAGCTGTTGTGCAATTAAGAAACGAAGCAGGCAGGAGACAAGTAACGGATGCTGAGGTTGCGCTTGTACACGGACAGGGTGGCATCATGTCTAGTCATACAACACTTATTCTGGGCAAGGAGGTGTAGCCATGGAACATGCGGGAAAGAACTTTCCAGAACCAACCATTGAGACAGAAGCATATTGGGAAGGTTGCCGAAACCGTGAATTATTAATTCAGCAATGTAATCAATGTGGGAAATCTCAGTTCTATCCTCGTATGATGTGTACAGACTGTATGAGTAGAAATGTTCACTGGGTTAAAGCAACTGGCAAAGGGAAAGTGAAGACGTATACAATTATCCATCGGGCGATATCAAAGGCTTATTCAAAAGAAGCACCCTATGTGGTTGCAATTATTGAATTACGTGAAGGTCCATGTCTGATGAGTAATATAGTTGGGTGTAATCCAAGAGATGTGAATGTCGGCCAAGAAGTAGAAGTCACCTTCCAAGATTGGTCCGAAAGAATCACTATTCCCATGTTTACTCCAATAGAAAGGGATTAAATTTTTACATTCAATGGCTGAAAAATCCCCACTATTATCAGGTGTTTAACTTATTTCTATAAAATTAACCAAAAAACTATGAGGAGGAATTGTTATGAAGGCACTTGTCCTAACTGAATTTAACAAAAAGATGGAGGTAAAGGAGGTTCCGGAACCAACTTTAGAAGACAATGGGGTGGTTATTCGCGTAAAGGCTAACGGGATTTGCAGAAGCGATTATCATCTTATGAAAGGTGATTTGAGCTGGATTGGCATGCAATTGGAATTACCTCATGTTTTAGGTCATGAATTTTCAGGAGTAGTAGATAAAGTAGGTCGTGATGTTACTAAATTCAAAGAAGGTGACAGGGTTGTTGTTCCACATGCACATGGGGAAGGATCTTGTGAGTATTGTATGACAGGTCATTCCAATATTTGTGATCACGGAAGTGTTGCTGGCATTTCTTATTGGGGTGGTTTTGGGGAGTATGTTCATGTTCACGATGCAGACCGGAATGTTGTGCAATTACCCGATTCGATTTCGTTTGAAGCAGGTGCTGCACTAGGGTGCCGCTTTATGACAGCATTTCATGGGCTGGTAGACCAAGTGAAAGTAAAACCAGGAGAATGGGTTGCTGTTCATGGAAGTGGTGGTCTTGGTTTATGTGTGTCACATGTTGCCAGTGCGATCGGTGCAAGAGTCATAACCGTTGATATTAATGATGAAGCCTTAGAACTTGCGAAAGAATTCGGCGCTGAATTTACGATTAATGGCAGTAAAGAGGATGCTGTACAGAGAATCGTAGAGATTACGGGCGGAGGTGCTCATGTTGCGGTGGATGCATTGGGAATAACTGCAACTTGCCAGAATGCAATTAATAGTTTGAGGAAGCGCGGAAGACACTTACAATTAGGACTTACATCAGCTGATGAGCAAGGGAAAGTTGAATTACCAGTGGATTTGATTGTAGTAAAAGAATTGGAGTTTATTGGTTCATCTAATATGCCTGTATCTAGATTCTCCGCTATGTTGAATATGATAGAAAGTGGTGTACTACAGCCTGAGAAAATGATTACTAGAAAGGTAAGCCTTGAAGAAGCTGCTGATATCATCGTTAATATGGAAGAATTTAAAACACCAGGATTAAGTGTTGTCAATCAATGGTAGTAGCCTTGTCATAAAAAAGAAAGATTAATGATCCGAGTAAAGAGTAGAATTGTAGGGATAGTTAGTTTTTCATGGAAACTATTATGAATCCGCTTACAATAATGTTTTAGGAGGATGATAAATATGACATCTACAACGAGGAAGAATGATGTAACCGAATTAGATGCAGTAGTTGTTGGAGCTGGTTTTTCAGGATTGTATATGCTTCATCAATTACGTCAGGTTGGATTCAGTACGATTGTCTATGAGGCTGCTGCCGATGTTGGCGGCGTGTGGTATTGGAATCGATATCCTGGTGCACGCTGTGATTCAGAAAGTATTTATTATAACTATACTTTTTCAGAAGATCTTTATAACGAATGGACATGGACATCTAGATTTCCCGGACAACCGGAAATACTCCGTTATCTTAATTTTGTTGCAGATAAGTTTGAGCTCAGGAAAGATATCGAATTTCGTACACGCATTCATTCTGCTCAGTATGATGAAGCGGCAAATAAATGGATTATCCATACAAATGACAACCAAGTGATATCAGCTAAATACTTTATTACAGGGGTTGGCTGCATATCTACCGCCAACATTCCTAATTTTAAGGGATTAGAGAATTATGATGGTGAATGGTACCATACAGGCCACTGGCCCCATGAGAAGGTTAATTTCCATGGTAAAAGAGTAGGAGTTATTGGTACCGGATCAAGTGGCGTCCAGACCATTCCTGAGATTGCGAAAGAAGCAGCACATCTGACAGTTTTTCAGCGGACACCGCAATATAGTGTGCCGGCAAAGAACCATCCTTACAAGGCGGAAACCGTTCAGCAGGCGAAAGAAAACTTTCATGAAATCAAGCGGAAAATACGGTCATCAATGGGGGGACTTCCAATCCAGCCAGGGGAGCTATCTGCATTAGAAGACACTCCGGAAGCCCGCCATAAAAAATATGAAGATGCTTGGGAAAAAGGTGGGGCATATTTATTGTTTTCCTATAATGACCTGCTAGCTGATGAGGAAGCGAACGAAACGGTTTCCCAGTTCATCCGGGAAAAAATACAGGAAACGGTAAAAGATTCAGAGATTGCTAGGAAATTAACGCCATCTTATTATTATGGAGCGAAGCGGGCTATCCTTGATACGGATTACTTTGAAACATATAATCGAAAAAATGTAAGTCTTGTAGATGTGAAACAAGCTCCGATTGAGGAAATTACTAAAACTGGAATAAGGACAACCAATGAAGCGTATGACCTGGATGCTATCGTTTTTGCGACTGGATATGACGGAATGACCGGGTCACTATTTAATATGGATATTAGAGGAAAGGACGGCATATCTCTGAAAGATAAGTGGGAAAATGGATCAGATGTCCACACCTATCTGGGTATTTCCACTGCTGGATTTCCAAATATGTTCATGATTACAGGCCCAGAAAGTCCTTCCGTTTTAGGGAATGTACCTGTAGCAGTGGAGCAGCATGTGGAGTGGATTGCAGATTGTATGGAATACCTTCGTAAGCATGATATTGAAACAATTGAAGCCAATTCGGAAGATGAAATTGCTTGGAGCAAGCACTGCCGAAAGCTGGCCGACAAAACGCTTTATACAAAGGTTGAGTCTTGGTATAACGGAGCCAATATTGCCGACAAGGCTCGAGGTTTTCAAATTTATGTAGGAGGATATGGTCCTTATCGGGATATATGTGATGAGGTAGCGAAAAAAGAATATGCAGGTTTTTCTTTAGCATCTAGTTCTAAATCACTGGAATGGTCTTAACGATAGAGATGATGGTCGTATATATGAAATGATTATTATTTAAACAAAATATAAATAAATGGAGTGATAGCATATGAAAAATAGAGTTAACCCAGAATTGAGAGAAATAATTGAGGCATTTCCACCATTAGATTTGGATAATTATAAAGCTACAAGACAAGCGGCCCAGGATGGTCTCCAAGCTATGGAGATTCCCTTAGATGAATCTGTTTCTATTAATGACGAGATGATACCAAATTCTTATGATCAATCTTCCGTCAGGGTACGGATTTATGAAAAAAAGGAAAAAAGTGGTGAAGCACTACCCGTATTGTTGTGGATTCATGGTGGAGGTTATGTATTAGGTTCACCGGAGGAAGGGGATATTTTGTGCCAGCGTTTTGTTACGGAAGCAAATTGCATGGTTGTTTCTGTGGATTATCGTTTGGCACCAGAATTCCCTTATCCAGCTGCGTTAGAGGATTGTTATGCAGCACTTCAGTGGGTGTATGAGAATGCAGGTGAACTAGGTGTAGATGCAACTAGAATAGGGGTAGCAGGCCAAAGTGCTGGTGGCGGAATAACAGCCGCACTTGCTTTACTTACTAGAGATAGAAAAGGGCCCGAAATATGTTTTCAAATGCCTTTATATCCAATGATTAATGATAATAATAATACCCCATCAAGTTTTGAAGTAACGGGAAACTTTGTCTGGAATCATGATTTAAATAAGAAGGGTTGGTCCATGTATTTAAATGGAAAAGACGGAACAGAAAATGTTTCTGAATATGCGGCACCTGCGCGGGCAACTAATTTATCAGGCCTCCCAAGAACATATATTTGTGTTGGACAATTAGATCCATTTCGTGATGAAACATTAGACTATGTAACTCGGCTCTGCCAGGCTGGTGTTGATGTAGAGTTTCATCTCTACCCTGGAGTTTTTCACGGATTTGAAGCAATTGCACCAGACTCGACCATTGGTAAACAGACAGTAGATGAGTATGTAGGTGCTGTGAAGAAGGGTATACATCCAGTTTCGCTTGTGGAAAATAAATAGGTTTCACTTCCTAAATTTTGTCGAATCAAAATTAAGCTCCAAAACAATCACTCGATGGAAGCATGGGGACGGTTCTTGTGCTTCCAATTTTTCTGGGGACATGGAAACAGGAACCTTGATCCAGTGAGATTCTTAAATTAATAGGATAGTGGAGCTGTTAGATCATGTGTATTTATATCACAATTTGATCTAACAGCTTTTCTTGTTTTTAAATTTCACCATGCAAAATTAATTTTAGGGGGACAAGAAAACCTGTCCCCATGTACCTATGATGTTGTAAACGACAGACGTGAAGGTACAACTACTAGAATGCCCTGACCTATGAAACATGACAATGAGATTCGTAGGGTGATGTAAGAATAAATCTTTCTACGGGCCATGTCCCATTTCCATATGAAATCAAAGGGAGAATAGTGACAGTTTACTATCCCCGCGTCCCGCTCGTCCCTTTACTTATCATTCTTCTTCGTTTACTATTTAATAATAGAAAGAAAATATTGAATTTTATATCATACACTTATTGATTCCTGAGACAGGAAACCTGTCCTTATATCCAGTGGAAGGTGAATTCATGAATATTACCTATTTCCTGTTTTTTCTGTGTATTATCGTTTGTACGTTAATTATTACATATTGGGCTGCAAGACAAAGTAAAACAACGAATCAATTTTATATTGCAGCTGGTAGTTTAACAGGTATCCAAAATGGAATGGCAATCGCTGGGGACTATATTAGTGCTGCTTCATTTTTAGGGATAATCGGTACCATTGCGATCAATGGATTTGATGGTTTTTTGTATGCTGTTGGTTTTTTAGTTTCCTATATAATTGTTTTGTTTTTTATAGCTGAGCCTGTTCATCATTTAGGTACGTATTCACTAGGGGATGTTATTTGCTCACGCTTTCCAAGCTATAAAATGCGTGGTCTAATGGCTATTAGTACATTGGTCATTTCCATTCTTTATATGATCCCACAATTAGTTGCTGCGGGTCTTTTAATTCGTTTATTGCTGAATATTGATTACTCCATATCTGTGCTTATTATTGGAAGCTTAATGACCATTTATGTGGTGTTTGGTGGAATGTTTGCTACATCTTGGGTACAAATTGTCAAAACAGTGTTACTTATCTCTGGCACATTCCTTCTCTCACTCATTGTCTTTTCCCGCTTCAATTGGAGTATAACCAATTTACTCGAACAGGTTAAACTTGGTACACCTTTAGGAGATCAATTTTCCCTGCCTGGTAATTTATTTAATAATCCTCTGGAAACAATATCTCTTCAGCTTGCATTAATACTTGGTACAGCTGGTTTACCACATATCCTGATTCGCTTTTTTACCGTTCGTAACGTGGTAGAAGTGCGGAAATCTGTGTTAACCGCTAGCTGGATTATTGGTTTGTTTTATATGATCGCATTAATTCTAGGCCTTGGTACAGTTGCGCTTGTTGGTTATCAGGAATTAGTGACGATCGATCCAACAGGAAATTTAGCTGCCCCATTATTAGCAGAGGAATTGGGTGGTGACTTTCTAATGGCATTCATTTCTGCAATCGCATTTACAACCATTGTCGCTGTCGTTGCTGGATTAGTAATCTCGGCTACAACTGCCTTCTCACATGATATTTATTATCATATGATCAAAAAGGGAAACACCACAGAAAGGAAACAGGTGCGTGTGGCAAAATGGACAGCATTTGTCATTGGACTTATTTCCACCTTGTTTGCGCTTGGGTTAAAAAATATGAATGTGACGTTCCTCGTCTCGTTAACATTCATCGTTGCTGCTTCTAGTAATCTACCAGTTCTGTTATTGACGATTTATTGGAAACGTTTTAATCAAGCAGGTGCACTCACTGGAATGGTCTCTGGGTTGACAGCTTCCTTAGTGCTTTTATTCATTGGACCTCATATTATGAATCCTGATGGAGGGTGGATTGCCAGGGAAGCCCTGATCCCGCTCTATAATCCTGGAATAATTGCCATTCCTATCGGCTTTTTAGGTGCTTATCTTGGAACCATCATGTCGGGAAAAAGACAGGAAAGCAGCGCGGAGTTTCATGCATTCTATATTCGAGCTCAGACTGGGATAGATACGAGGAGAGATGTCTCGTGACGGATTTGACAATTACTTTATTTGAACGCTTAGGTTTATTGTTGGTAATTGCCTTCGTGCTTACACGCATCCCTGGATTCAGATCCATACTTTATCGTGAATTTAGTTTTAAAATGTCCGTGATCCATGCATGTGTGTTTGGTTTATTTGGGATTGCTGGGACGATAACAGGTGTTATTATCGAGAATGATTTCACAGTTATTCATGATTTTGTATGGTCTGTTCAGGATGATCAACTGATCGTTAGCTCTAGTCTTGTTGCAATTGTAATTGCTGGGCTATTAGGTGGGCCAATGGTTGGGTTTGGTGCGGGATTAATCGCTGGGATACATTTATTTTTTCTCGGGGGTGTAGGCTTTCTTGCAAATAGTCTCGTTAATCCAATTACAGGCTTATTAGCAGGATTTACTGCCCGCTTTTTTTCACAAGAGCGGGTTATATCTCCCATCAAGGCATTGTTCATCGGGATCTTCCCGCCAATTTTACTCATCTATTTATTGCTTATCTTTGATTCGCAAAATAGTGAAATGATCTCGATGGTGAATACAGTTGGTTTGCCAATTGTATTATCAAATAGTATTGCGATCGCGATTTTTACGGCAATGATCGCAATTGTCCTTAGTGAGCAGGAAAATGAGGCCGCATTAGCAGCAAAGCAGGCATTGACCATTGCAGAAGAAGCACTTCCCTTTTTGAAGAAAGATTCGTTTAAGGATTGTGCGGAAGGGATTGTAAATCTGCTTTATGATCGTTTGAAATTAGCAGCTGTAACGGTGACAAGTGAAAAGGAGATAATGGCGCATAAAGGGTTAGGGGCTGATCATCATCTAGTAGGTAATCATATTACTACTTCTCTATCAAAGCGGGCAATTGCCAGCAGGCAGATGCTTGTTGGTTCGTCGCAAGCAGAAATCCAATGTGAAAATAAGAAATGTCCATTAGAAGCCGTCATTATCATTCCGATTTTGGAAGCAGATCAAGCAATTGGACTGATTAAATTATATTTTCGAAAAGCACAGCATATCCGTCCGGTGGAACGTATGCTAGCGGAAGGGTTAGGGACATTAATATCCAACCAGCTAAAAACAATTAAAGGGGAAAGGCTGGAACTGCATAGTCGTGATGTAGAACTGCGAAACCTTCAGGCACAAATCAACCCTCACTTCCTTTTTAATACACTTCACATGATTGCAGCGTTATTTCGAAAAGATCCTGAAAAGGCACGGCATATTACAGTACAATTAGCGCATTTTATGCGATTTAATATTAAATTGGTCTCGATGCAGCTTGTTCCATTAGAAAAGGAATGTGAGCATGTACAGGCATATATCGATATTATTCAGACACGATTTACGAGTCGTTTACAAATAGATTTTTCATATACAGAGGAACTCGGACTTCTGCTAATTCCGCCCTCATCGATTCAACCACTCGTTGAAAATAGCGTCCAGCATGGTCTAGAGAATGTTACAGAAAGTGGAAGGGTGGAAGTACGTATTGAAAGATTTGCTGATCATGTTAGGGTAAGTGTTCGTGATAATGGTCGGGGTTTTCCGGAGGATATTTTAAAACAGGCTGGTCATGTTTTGTTGGCAGGAAATCAAAATGGAGGAACAGGGCTATATAATGTCAATCAACGTTTAATTAATTTACTTGGTGAAGGGGCAGGTTTGCATGTTCGTAATTTACCTAATCGTGGAAGTGAAGTATATTTTCAGATCCCATCTGTGGATCAATGAGAGAGGTTGGTTTTTATATGAAAATCCATACGATGATTGCAGAGGATGAACAATTAGCACGTGAAGAGTTAATCTATTTACTGGAAAAGGAAAAGGATGTCGTCCTCTGTTCAAGTGCAGAGACAGGGGAGCAACTAATCGATTTATACATAGAGCAGGAACCAGATGTGATCTTCCTTGATGTTCATATGCCAGGCATGCATGGCGTGGAGGCTGCGAAAAAAATAACCGAGCTTGCATACATACAACCGCCATTATTCATCTTCACGACAGCATATGATGATTATGCGGTGGAGGCATTTGAAATAGAAGCAATTGATTATATGTTAAAACCTTATGATTTGGTACGTTTTCAAACAGCAATGGATCGAGTTCGCAAACGATTGCTGCAACTGGAAGTAAAAGGAGAGAGCAGTATACCAAATCAAGGATTTCCTACTACCTCAAAATTACTTATTGATGACAATGATCGAATGGTTGTCCTGTCTCCAGATTCGATTTATTATGCTGTGCCATTTAAGCGGATGTTGGAAATTCATACAGAAGACAAGGTAATCGTTAGTCGAATGACATTACAGGAGTTGGAAAAGAAAGTCCAAGGATTTTCCTTCTTTCGAACACATCGCAGCTATCTCGTTAATTTAAATCATGTTCAGGAGATTACGCCGTGGTTCAATGGGACAAGTAATGTGACACTTAAAGATAAGAAACAGACTACAATACCTGTAAGTCGAGCAGCAAGAAAACATCTTCTTGATTTATTTGAAAATTAACCACTAGTGTTTTAATAAAGACCATTCAAGCGCGGATAGTAACCATTGAAACGAATTTCCCCACTTATAAATTATAAAACTATATACTAATTAGTAAGCGCTTTCAATATAGGGCAATAATATATTTTAGGGGAGGAAATGACACATGAGTGAAACGATTTTGCCAGTAAAGGAACGGGCAAATATGGCTGATTATGATCAGGCATATGCTAATTTTAAGTGGGAAGATGTAGAAAAAAGCTTTTCATGGGACGAGACCGGCAACGTAAATATGGCATATGAAGCAATTGATCGTCATGCAGACACATGGAGAAAGAACAAAGTAGCGCTCTATTACAGTGACCAAGAACGGGATGAAAAGTATACGTTTCAGGATCTGAAGTTTTTATCCAATCAATTTGGGAATGTATTACGCACCATGGGAATTGAAAAAGGGGAACGTGTTTTTTTATTCCTGCCAAGATCACCTGAACTATATATAAGCTTGCTTGGGATATTAAAAAATGGGTCGATTGCTGGGCCGTTATTTGAAGCATTTATGGAGCAAGCGGTTCGTGACCGTTTGGAAAATAGTGAAGCGTCTACGTTAATTACAACAAAGGAACTGTTGCCACGTGTACCCTATAAAGAACTTCCTCATTTAAATCAGATTATTTTAGTTGGGGATGGGCCAGATAAAGATATGGATACGGCGGATGTTACCTTTTACAACTATGAAGAAGAAATGAAAAAGGCTTCACGTGACCTTGAAATAGAATGGGTTGATCGTGAAGATGGTATGATTCTTCATTATACATCTGGTTCAACAGGGAAACCAAAAGGAATCCTGCATGTTCACAATGCGATGATTCAACATTATCAAACTGCTAAATGGGTATTGGATTTGCAAGAAGACGATATTTATTGGTGTACTGCTGATCCCGGATGGGTGACAGGTACATCCTATGGGATATTCGGTCCATGGCTGAATGGAGCATCTAATCTGGTTCGTGGTGGTCGCTTCAGTCCAGAAGATTGGTATCAAACGATTGAAAAGTACGGTGTGAATGTATGGTTAAGTGCACCAACGGCCTTTCGTAGGCTAATGGCTGTTGGCGATCATGTTACAACAGAATATGATCTACGTTCTTTACGCCATATATTAAGTGTCGGAGAGCCTTTGAATGCGGAAGTGGTTCATTGGGGAATGAAAGTATATCAATTACGTATTCATGATCATTGGTGGATGACAGAAACGGGTGGTATTATTATTGCCAATTATCCATCCATGAAAATGAAACCCGGTTCGATGGGGAGACCATTTCCAGGTATTGAAGCAGCCATCTTAGATGAACAAGGGAATGAACTTCCTCCAGGCAAAATGGGGAAATTATGTGTAAAAGCTGGTTGGCCATCCATGCTGCGGACCGTTTGGAAAAATGAGAAGAGATTCGATACCTATTTTCCTTTTGATGGCTGGTTTGAATCAGGGGACTTAGCTTCGAAGGATGAAGATGGTTACTTCTGGTTCGAAGGGCGGGATGATGATGTTATCCAAACATCTGGTGAACGCGTCGGACCATTTGAAGTGGAAAGTAAACTGGTGGAACATCCGGCAGTTGCTGAAGCAGCTGTTATTGGAAAGCCAGATCCTGTACGTGGTGAAATTATAAAAGCATTTGTTTCCCTGAGGGATGGCTATGTGAAAACGGATGAATTACTAGAAGAACTCCGCTTATTTGTAAAGGATGGTCTTTCAGCACATGTGGCACCACGGGAAATTGAAATCCGTGACGCTTTACCAAAAACAAGAAGTGGAAAAATCATGCGCCGTGTATTGAAAGCGTGGGATCTTGGACTTCCGACGGGTGATTTATCGACGATGGAAGAATAGATACTAGTAACCGCTGGATGATTGGAAATCCTAGAGTGAAAAATCGAGGAGGATGTATATGGCTGTAGAGAACGAGTATAAACGTGAACGGAGTGAAGAGATAGAGGTTGATTATGTGAAGGTAGTAAATAGTAACGCCTTTAAAAAGCTCATGCATGATCGAAAGAGATTTATTGTTCCATTAACGATTTTTTTCCTGGTGTTTTATTTCCTACTGCCTATTTTAACGTCTTACACGACCTTTCTTAATACACCGGCAATTGGAGAAATATCATGGGTATGGCTTTTTGCTTTTTCACAATTTGCAATGACATGGATATTATGTACCATTTATGTTAAAAAAGCAGCTTCCTTTGATAGACAGGCAGAGCAAATTATTGCCGAAATAGAAAAAGGAGGTGACAGCAAATGAGTTCAACTGTAATTATCCTTTTTCTAGCTATTGTTCTTCTAACACTTGTCATAACGTATTTCGCAGCTAAGCAGACCCAAACAACCGGTGATTTTTACACTGCTGGCGGGGGATTAACAGGTGTTCAAAATGGAATAGCAATAGCAGGTGACTATTTGTCTGCAGCTTCGTTTCTTGGAATCGCTGGTGCCATCGCACTTTTTGGATTTGATGGGTTCTTTTATAGTATTGGATTTTTAATAGCTTATTTAGTCGTTCTATATTTAGTTGCTGAACCATTACGGAATCTCGGCAAATATACGCTTGCTGATATGATTAATTCTCGTTTCGATGCGAAGAAAGTTAGGGGAGCAGCTGCACTTAGTACAATTACAATTGTGACGTTTTATATGATCGCACAACTTGTAGGTGCGGGTGCACTTATCCAGTTATTATTCGGGATGGACTATTGGCTGGCAGTGCTAATTGTTGGTGTCATGATGACCATTTACGTATTATTTGGCGGAATGATTGCTACGAGCTGGGTACAAATTGTAAAAGCTGTCCTCCTTATGATTGGGATGATCATTATGTCCTTTCTTGTATTATTAAAATTTGACTTTAACATTGGACAGATGTTCCTGGAAGTGAAATCAGCTACAAGCCATGGTGCTGATTACTTGAAACCAGGATTACAGTATACACAACCAATCGGGACACTCTCGCTAATGCTTGCATTAGTACTAGGAACCGCTGGATTACCACATATTCTCATGCGATTTTTCACTGTGAAGGATGCTAAAACAGCAAGAAGCTCTGTTATCACAGCGACATGGATAATCGGTATTTTCTATATTCTTACATTGTTTCTTGGTTTCGGTGCCGCAGCATTTGTTGGGTATGATACCATTATTGCCGCAAATCCAGGTGGAAATATGGCTGCGCCGTTATTAGCACAAGCAATAGGAGGAGATTTCCTATTTGCCTTTATATCAGCAGTTGCATTTGCCACGATATTAGCCGTTGTTGCGGGACTTGTTTTATCAGGTGCATCCGCATTTGCTCATGACTTGTACGGTCAGATTATTAAAAAGGGAAAGGCTACCGATAAGCAACAAATGCTGGCAGCACGTTATGCTTCCCTGGGAGTATCGGTGCTAGCTATTGTACTAGCATTATTTGCCCAGTATCTGAATGTAGCCTTCCTTGTTTCACTGGCTTTCTGTATTGCTGCAAGCGCCAATTTACCAGTTATCCTTTATACCGTCTATTGGAAGCGATTCAACACTGCTGGAGCAGTTACAGCGATGCTAACTGGATTATTTTCAGCATTAATTCTTGTATCCATAAGCCCAAGTGTTTTCTCGCCTGTTGAAGGTGCAGCGTTATTTGTGGGAGAACCACTATTTCCATTTACTAATCCAGCAATCATATCCGTACCCTTAGGTTTCCTTGGTGGTTACCTAGGAACCGTTTTATCTAAAGGAAAATCGGATATGAAGAGATATGCAGAGGTGAAGGTGAAAGCAAATACAGGCTATAAGCATAGTGTGTAGGGGGGGCATGGGAACAGGAATGAGGTGACCCCAAAAGTGAGATTTTTAAATTAATAGGATTAGTGGAGCTGTTAGATCATGTGTATTTATATCACAATTTGATCTAACAGCTTTTCTTGTTTTTAAATGTCACCATGCAAAATTAATTTCATGGGACCTGTCCCTCTGTCCCACCAAATTAGTGAAATAAAAGTCTGTATTTGCAGATTTTTGCAATATTTTACAAAACTACATCCTATTTTAACAGTTAATTAATAATTTATCATTATGATTACAATTGTATAATAAAAAATTACAAAGGGGAATTCTATGAAATATATGAGAAAACTGGTGAATAGGACGTTATCGATTCTATTAATCTTAACCGTATTGCTTCTCGATTTTGCGATGGTTCTACCAAGTGATCTTGTCTTTGCTGAAGAATCGGATAGTATGGAGACGAAAGCAACGGAATTAAGTGAAGAAGAACAAAATGACAATGAGACAGACTTGGTTGATCCCGTATCAACAGCACCAAACACGGAAGAAGATTTCGATGCTAATCCACAATTATTAATTACTGAGATTTCTCCAAACTCGCAAGGTGGGGGAACAGATTACTACGAGTTTTTTGAAGTCTATAATAATACGAATCAACCTTTAGCATTAACAAATTACTCATTTACATACCGTTATACAGATACAGGGAATGAAACAATATTCCAAGTTCCAGCTGTTACCATCGAGCCGCAAGAAACAATGGTGCTTTGGTTTAATAATGGTGGGAATACGTTAGCTGATTTTAATGCAAATTTTGGCGTTGATTTAGGAAGTGAACAGGTTGTTGAGTTTACATCTGTATTCCCTGGGTTCGCTAATGGCGGAAACCGTGCCATTGTTATTAAGGATAATGAAGGAAATGAAATTGTTTCTGCAAGTTATCTTGGAGAAGATAATGATAACACAGGTGCAGATATTCACTATACATATCCAATAGCTAGTACAGAAATGGTCAAACAACAAGGAGCAGCGATTCCTACTCCTGGTACGATTGAGGCAAATCAAGTTCCTGCAACACCTGTAACATTACCAGATGTAGTAGAGGATGAAGAAGCACCAATCATTGATCATACGCCAATAACGGAAAGTAGTTCTTTTTCACCAATACAAGTCGAAGCAACGATAACGGATAATGCGGCGGTTCCACTTGCAACCCTTTATTATAAAGAAGCAGGTGCTGATAACTTTACATCCTTATCCATGCATGCGAATGCAGAAGAGCCATCAATCTATGCTGCAGAAATTCCAAGCAAGCATGTTGTAACAGATATTGTCTACTATATCGAAGCAACAGATGGTATAACTAGCGAACAAACAGAGGAATATACCATTGCTGTCGAAAAAGTCAATGTTGATTTTGCAGCGATTCCTCCGTTTCTTGTAACAGAGGTCGTGCCTGATACATCAAATATTGACGGGGCAGATGGATATGAGTTTATTGAAATCTATAACAATAGTGATCAAGCAATGAACTTTAAAGACTATAAATTGAACTACAGATATGATAAAGATCCATCTAGAGATGTGGTTTGGCCATCAGTACCAGAAGATGTCGTCATCCCTGCTGGGGAAACGCTAGTATTCTGGATCATTAATGCAAAGAATGGAAATGCAACCACTGCGGATTTTAATGCACATTACGGTACAGACTTAGTAGAAGAGGAAGATATTGTAAAAATTTATAGTGGCGGCATGGCAAATAGCGGTGGACGCGGACTTGTCGTCAAGACCAATGCAGGAAAAGAAATAACCGTTTCCTACTATAATGATGAAGCAGGTGTTGATGACACATTGCCAAATAAGGGTATTATTTATAAATATCCAGAGGACGGTTCCCTTGAATCTATGAAGGTAAGTGCTGGCTTGGAAGATGCTACTCCAGGTGCAGTTGAATCATTCCAAGTTCCAGAGCAGGCCGTTCAGGTTGAAAATGATACAGTTGATCCAACAGTCGAAAATATAACAGAGGTTACCGAAGCGGATGAACAGAGTGATATTCATATCGCTGCAGATGTAACGGACAATAATGAAGTACGAAGTGTTCGCTTGTTTTATAAGACAAATAAGCAAAATGAGTACAATAATGTCGTGTTACAACAAGATGAAAATGATGGGTTCTATCATCATACAATCTATTCTCCTGAAATCATAGGGAATGAACAATTAACGTATTATTTTGTCGTAACAGATGGAGTGAATGAAGTAAAAAGTGAAACATTCGAAATTTCAATTACGAATGATCTCGATCAATCAAGCCTACGTTTAAATGTGGAAGATGACGAAATCGTAAATGGAGAGGTTATCCTTAAAGGAACATCACAAGCAGATTCACCGGATGATGTGAACATGTACATCGATGGAAAAGAACAAGTGGATGGAATCTATCATTCTCTTGATCGAGTTGCCTATTTTGCATATGAGGTAAATGGCTTGAACACCTATTTCAAAAATGCTGTAACAATGGGTGATGAGATTCTATACATGATGGATCAAGATTGGCTTACAGACTGGAAAACATTCAGTATCCCAATAGAACCTGATTCCCTTCAATTAGGTGACAATACAATAACATTAAGATCTGGAAACAAAGCATCACCATATGATTTAGAATCCTCGGAAAACCGTGATAACTATGATTTACGTAATGTTCGATTGGTATTATCAGATGGCACGATTCTAAGAGATCCAAATTACACCGACACAACGAGGGTAATTGGTATGAATGATGACAATCCATTTGAAGATTTCACATTTACAATCGCAGACGAACATGCTAAAGCAAAAACGTATCAATGGGATACAACGACGATTGCAGATGGCGAACATGAGATAAAAGTGGAAGACAAGGATGAAGAAGTAAGTTCAAGTCTGCTTGTAGACAATACGGCCCCTGTTGTTGAAACAACGATTGTAGATGGAGAAGAATATAAAGGTGAATTTACAATTAATGTCGATGTAACAGATGAAATTGCTGGTATGGAGGAAAATGTCCAAGTCTTGCTCGATGGACAGGAAATTACCGTACCATATGAAACGGCATCTTCCAAGCTTACACCAGGTGAACATAAACTTACCGTTATAGCTGCTGACAACGTTGGAAACAGCGTAGAAGAAGTTATTCCATTTTCAGTAGTCTCTGAGAATCCGGATAAACCGGAACTCATCTCTCCTGCAGATGATAGTTCAGCTGTGGTTGATGGAAATCCTAAACTGAAGGTAAAGGTGACCGATCCAACGCAGGACAAAATGGATGTAGCGTTCAATCAAGGATATAAATATGATTTCAATAGTAAAGATGCTGTTATAGGTTATAAACATGCAGCAGATACAGAACCACCACAAGTAATGGTTCCAGAAGGAGAACAAGCCTTTACAACCGAAGACATTGCTAATGTATCGGAAAAAGATGGCAATTATTTAACAACAGATTCAGATACGCAGTTCCCATATCATCGTTTTGATGTTACGGTCGATGAATCGGTTGATGAAAACGATATAGTGGAACTCATTTGGCAAGGTAATTCATTACAAGGCAGAAAAGTGTCGATGTACGCATGGAATCACCAAGCTAATGAATGGACATTAATTGATCATAAAATAGCAGGGGAAGAAGATTTTGAATTAAAAGGAAATGTGACTGTTCATGAATTTGTAAAAGATTCAAAAGTAAATGTCTTAGTTCAAGATTTAATTCCAGGTACACCGGATGAATATGATTACACTTTTGTTTGGATGTCAGATACGCAATATTACTCTGAAAGCTTTCCGCATATCTTTGATAGACAAACACAGTGGATTGCTGAAATGAAAGAGGAATTAAAGATAGAGTATGTATTCCATACGGGTGATTTAGTAGATGAAGCGGATCAGGAATACCAATGGGATCATGCAGATCAATATATGAGTGTACTTGATGACAATGAAATTCCATATGGTGTTTTAGCAGGAAATCATGATGTTGGTGGCGTGAATAATGATTATACAGCGTACTATAAGTATTTTGGGGCAGATCGTTTTGAAAATAAACCTTATTATGGTGAATCATACCTCAATAACCGAGGACATTATGATTTGATGTCAGCAGGTGGCAATGATTATATCATGGTATACCTTGGTTGGGATGTGACAGACGAAGGAATCGCATGGGTCAATGAGGTTCTTGCAGCACATCCGAATAGAAAGGCAATTTTAAATTTCCACGAATACCTTTTAGCAACTGGAACAAGACATCCACTTGGCGAAAAGTTGTATAACGAAATTGTCGTACCAAATGAAAATGTTATTGCAGTATTTAGTGGACATTATCATGAGGCACAAACGTTGATCGATGAAATTGATGATAATGGTGATGGAACAGCGGATCGCAAAGTATATCAACTACTTGCAGATTATCAAGCTGGTCCAGAAGGTGGACAAGGCTATATGCGATTACTTCATTTTGACCAAGATAATAATAGAATTATGGTTAACACCTATTCCCCATATATGGATGATTATAATTTCTTCGATACCGATGAATATCCAGGTAAAGATGAATTTATGATAGAGCTTGACCTATCCGTACAGGAGAAACGTGTTGCAACAGATTATTTCGCTGTTCATGTGTATAGTGATACAGAAATAGGAACTGTAGCGAATGTTCCTAGTGGAGAAGGTGCGGAGATGACATGGACAGGGCTAGACGAAGGTAGAACCTATTCCTGGTACACGATTGCAACGGATCAATTTACTGGTGAAACACGATCAGATATGTGGACATTTGTAAAAGGTGAGAACAACGCGAATGTTCCAGAGAAAACATACGACTTAAAAAACTACAAAACAGGTAAACTAATGATCCATGAATCAAACGTATCCATCACACTTGATGCAGCTTCAGAAATCAAAAATGGTGTTGTATTCACGGGCGAAAATGCAACATTCCATGGAGAAGGATTTGCGGATACAACCGTAACAATCAAACCGAAAAAGCATGGGGCGTTTGTTGACTTTAATGGAATTGAAGTAAAAGAGGTAATCATCGAAAGGGATAATGTAGAAATTACTGGCGATGAAAACGTGAGAAAGATTAGTGTAAAGTAAGACTTATCGAATTGGTTGGAGTGGAGGGTCTGTTGGCCCTCCATTTTTCTCGTGCCAATTTTTCTGTTATACAGCTAATTGGTTTTATCACGCTACAAAAATTATATGAGTTGGGAAGCACGGGGACGGTTCTTTTGCTTCCTGTTCCACAAAAAAACGGAAGCAGGAGAACGATCACTAAGGTTCCTGAAGATGAAGAGAGCGTTGAGGATGAAGCGGAAAGTAAAATTGAGAAAGGGTTCAAAAAGAGAATGTACAATTACCAGAACTAAATGAAGTTATTAGTATTATCAATAACCTATCAATGAATATTAACAACGTCTATAGTGATACAGGCACCCAGTATGATTTAGTTACGAATCAACTAACAGATACTATTTATGCAAGCATGGCTAGCAAATTGGAACCCTTTGCAACAGAAAAATTAATTGTACGTGAAATAGTATAACTATATTGTTATGGAGGATGTGATGCTATTTATTTTCCTAGGACAACGGATGTCTGAGATTTGAAACATGGGAAGCTTCAAGGGAATTGATACGTATCCAATACCATGTACCTGCAAATGATCTTCACCAACATTCCAAAGAAACTGTTGAACTGAGAAATATTGATGGAACATGGAAATTAGATTATTTTCACTTTACGAGTGAACCTTTTAAAGTATCTGTATCAGCATTTATACTTAACCGCTCTCCTTCAATATTTTGAAAGATATATAATCTTCCTAATTCATCCTCCGCTTTTTCCAGAAAGTCGTAATTACAATAATCATTTCCCGCTAGCACTTCTTCCGCTTCTGCTTGGGGAAATGCATTGAAGTAGCTTGTCATTTCTACTGCAAAATCTGATGAGCATCCTGGCTTTCCCTGAGAGTTACAAGTTGCCTTTCCGTGGATTTGGACCGTTTCTGGTAGTTACTCTTCTTTCTCAGTGATAAATCGTATTCTTTTCTTCTTTCCTGATTAACCCAGTCTAAATAAGTAAACCAACACAAATATAGGAAGAACTTACTACCCGCTCTTCCTATTAGACCAGCTGAAAATAGGAACCACTGGTGATACCGATTCATTCCATTTTGCTTCAAACTAGGTAATAGATAAGAGCAGACATCATGGAGTAAATGAATAGAAAAGGGGTAGTAAAATGGGGATCTTCTTCAGAAATAAAAGTGGTGGCCAGTCAAGCGCATTAAAGGAGAGTACTAGAGAAAAGAAAGAATCCGGGAACCGGCATCATTTAGAAAGTGACTTACACAAATCAATCAAAAACGATGAATTGATTATCCATTATCAGCCCAGAGTGGAAACATTGACAGGGAGAATAGTCAGTGCAGAAGCGCTTGTTCGCTGGATGCATCCAACATTAGGTCTCATAGCACCGAATGAATTTATACCTCTTGCTGAAGAGACCGGATTTGTTGATAAGATTGGTGATTGGGTATTAAGAAAGACTTGTCTTTCTATGCAAGAATGGCAAAAGGAAAACATTTCACTAGTACCAATTTCTATCAATATTTCCGCACAACGTTTTTGTAACGATGATTGGAAAGAAACCATTACAGCTATTTTAAGGGAAACAAATATAGAACCTGACTTAATAGAACTTGAGCTTACCGAAAGAAAAATGATTCAAAATGAAGAAATAGTTGCTGAAGCTATCAAGTATCTAAGAGAGCTGGGCATCACAATTACAATTGATGATTTTGGCACTGGATATTCGTCTCTATCCTATATTAATAAGTTCCCTATTGATACGATTAAAATTGATCAGTTTTTTACGAAACAAATAACTGAATCGGAAAACGTGGAAGTCATCATTAAGTCGCTGATGTATATGACAAACGAGTTAAACATAAACACCGTAGCAGAAGGTGTGGAATCATTTGAGCAGCTGGACTTTTTAAGACAGCTAGGATGTCAGGAAATTCAAGGTTACCTGTTCAGTAAACCTGTTCCAAAAAGAGAATTTCAACTTTTGCTGGAAAATCCAATACTGGAGCCAACTGCAACTACCATAACAAAAAACAGAAGGAAATATTTCAGAATCTCATTACCTTTTCCATTACGTGCACAACTGACAGTAGCCGAATTGAGAGGAAGAGAAGTGAACGTTGGCAGGACAGAAGTAATTATTGATGATATTGGTCCTGGTGGATTACGATTTCTATCGAACATGAAGTTCCCTGCTCGGTCTGATATCACGTATAAATTCGAAACAACCATCATGAATCAAAACATCTCTGTAACAGGAAAGATCATCCGGATAAGGGAAGTGAAGGGTGTTCATGAATACGGATTGAAGTTTAGTCTAGATGAACAAGAAAGGAATGGTTTGGTTCAATTATTGAATCACTTTTTAATTCAATTGCGTAACAACCCTTTTGTAGCAAATACAGATATGGTGAAAGACGATCCTTTTCTTTATTTAAAGAAAATGTTAAATTCAAAAGTTTCCTAAAAAAAGTAGTCCCTTTTTCCCATGACCTATGATAATGTATAAATATGTCAAAATATGTTAGCTGGAAAGAGGTCTGCTCAGGATGGTGGAACAAAAAAAGATACATATACTTTTAGTGGATGACAGGCCTGAAAATCTATTATCTATCGAAGCGATTATTGAAAAAGACGAATATAACCTAATTAAAGCGTCTTCAGGAGAGGAAGCACTGAAATATTTATTAAAATACGAGATTGCCCTCATCTTATTAGATGTCCAGATGCCTGGCATGGATGGTTTTACTACAGCTAAGATCATAAAAGCACGGGAGAAGACAAAGAACATTCCAATATTATTTATAACTGCTAACAATATGGAATCTGAGCATATATTCATGGGTTATTCTGTTGGTGCGATTGATTATATCTTGAAACCGGTAGATCCTCTTATTTTAAAGGCTAAGGTTGAAGGCTTTGTCGCATTTTATAAGATGAAACAACAGCTTATTCAACAAGCGGATATCCTGACTGTAAGAACAAGCGAATTGGAAAAGTCGAATGCAGAGCTATCTAAGATCACATCTAAACTGCAGCTATCCGAAGCATTGGCGAATGTGATCAATGAAACATCAAAGGATGCAATGATTATTTTCGATCAAGAGGGCATCATGATGAAAACCAATCCAGCCGTAGGGGAAATCCTCCATTATGATGAATCGAACCTTCAAGGGCAACCAATCAACATGTTGTTCACACAAAATGAGTCCAAGGAATATATGGAAAATACATTAAAATCCATAAACCGCATTGGCCGTTTAGCTGGTGATCCAAAAGAGATTTACATAACCAGAAATGACGGAACATTCTTACTGGCAGAAGTTCAAATCGGGTTGAAATTTATTCAGGATACATATATTGCAGCTTGTACGATCCGTGATATTACACAACAAAAGAAAGATGAAGAACTTATAAGACATATGGCCTATCACGACAATTTAACTGGTTTGCCAAACAGACGGTCACTATATAAGCGTGCAGTGAATCTATTAGAGGAAGCCAAAAATAATAATCAATCCCTTGGTGTTCTGTTTCTGGATATGGATCGATTTAAATATGTAAATGATTCCCTCGGTCATGCAATTGGGGATCTTGTTCTGAAGGAAATAGCAGCATTACTAAATGCAAATATAAGAAAAGATGATTTTGCAACAAGAATTGGTGGAGATGAGTTTAGTATCATTCTCCCGGACACAGATCGGGAAACTTCGTTGGCAATTGCTGACAAAATTTTGCGGGCGTTTCAACAACCAATCATTGTTAACCACTATGAATTATACATGACAACGAGTATTGGATTAAGTATGTTTCCATTTGATGGGGAGGATTTCCCTGAACTTTTAAAAAATGCAGATGCAGCATTATACCGGGCAAAAGAACAAGGGAAGAATAAGTACAAAGTCTTTCATACAGGAATGAATATGCAGTCATACCGATCTTTTATGATGCAAAATGATTTGCGGAAAGCTATCGATCGGAATGAATTGGAGCTCTCTTTCCAGCCGAGGGTTAACCTGGAAACGGGTAAGGTGGAAAGTGCAGAGGCTTTGATTCGCTGGAACCATCCCAGTTGGGGCATCATATCCCCTGCAGAATTTATTCCACTTGCCGAAGTATCCGGACAAATTGACGGGATTGGCGAGTGGGTCATACAAGCAGTGTGTAATCAACTGAATATGTGGAAAGAAAAAAGATTAACACCGATCCGTATCGCTGTTAATTTTTCACCAAAGCAGTTTCTCCAGAGGGATTTAATCGAGAACATACAAGCCATCGTACATGAAACTGCGATTGAGTCGCATTTACTGGAAATTGAAATAACCGAATCCGTCCTCATGAATGATAAAGATACAACGATGAATACATTGCAGAGACTCAAGGATATGGGATTCATCATAAGTATCGATGATTTTGGAACGGGGTACTCTTCCTTAGACTATTTAAGGCGAATGCCAGCCCATATTTTAAAAATTGATAAAACCTTTATTAATGGAATTGCGGATGAGACAAATGAAAATCGCTCCATTATTATTGCCATTCTTTCACTTGCTAAGACATTAAACATGACTGTGATTGCTGAAGGAGTTGAAACAGTGGAACAGCTCCAATTCCTGAGAAGCCATCCATGTGATGAAGTTCAGGGCTATTTATTCAGCCCGCCCGTTCCATCAAGTAAAATGGAAGAAATTATTATCCAGGATGGTTACAATTTAGATTTATATAAAGACAAGAATCATTCTTTGCTCCTGTCTAATGCTTCTGCCAATAACCAGGAGCAACCAGAAAGAAACAATATCGTCATGAATGCAGTCGCCCGAATTAAAGAGATTTATTCACTTTCCTCCAGAGAATTGGAAGTATTTGATTTAATATTGTCAGGTTATAGCAATAAAGAAATTTCGCAGGAGTTATTCATTAGCGAACATACCGTTAAAAATCATATATCTCATATTTTTCAAAAATTAAATGTAACGGATCGGGCACAGGCTATGGCAATGGTTTATCAATGTTGTGTTAATGGTGGGGAAAGTTTTATCCAGAGTAAATGAATTGGATAAAACGGTCTTAGGGAGGATGAAGGAAGTTGAAAATAAGAACGAAACTGCTTCTTGGACTGAGTACATTACCTATCATACTTATTATTCTTATTGGTAGTGGGATAGTTCAAATTGCTAATTTTAATAAAACGAATGCTATTACGCAGGAGAATTACGACTTCTCCATATTAGCTGCGTCCATTCAAAGAGATATTAAGGATGAAGCTATCAGTATACGTAATTTACTAATCTATGATAGTGAAGAGAGAATTCAAAGTGAACGAAATAATATACAGAGCATACAGGGTAGAATAAGCGATAATATCGCCATACTGGAGGAAGCTGCAGTTATCGAGGAAGATAAAAATATGATGAATGAATTGAAAACTTCTAATCAGGAATTCAACCAATATGCGGATCAGGTGATCGGATTTATTACGGATGGTAATACTGAAGATGCACTCGCATTAATGAATGGTAACTCCAGATCAATACAAGAAAATATTTTCAATGTCATTTCTGAAATAACGACTGCTTTTGAAACAGGAATGCATGCATCCATCGAATCTACGAGTCAAAGTTTTAAAAAGGATATTATTTTAGAGTCGATTATAATAATTGTTGCCATTATTTTTATCTTCCTTCTATTATTCAGGAATATAAGGACACTAACTTCCAGATTGACTCATGTATCCAATGCAATGAACCGTATTGCGATGGGACAGACAAATCTAGATACAGAGGTTGAAGAAGATGCCTCTAATGATGAAATTACCGATGTAGTAAAATCTTTTAATCAAATGGCTGTGTCATTGGAAGAACAACGGAATAAAAATCAGGAATTAATATGGAAGAAAACAAATATAGCAGATATTACGACAAGCTTAAGCGGTGCACAAACAATTGAGTCTTTATCAGAAATATTCCTTTCCAAGATTGTCCCGTTGGTTGAGGGCAGTCATGCGGTTTTTTATATACAAGAAGATCATCAGGAAGATAAGGAGAAGGGTTTCAAACTTTGTGCCTCCTATGCTTTTAAAGAAAGGAAGCATATTACGAATGAAATTCAGGCTGGTGAAGGTTTGATTGGACAGGCGATACTCGAAAAATCGCCAATTATTCTATCGAATGTCCCGTCTGACTATATAACAATTCAATCGGGTTTAGGTGAAGCTGCACCATTAAACCTATATGTGCTGCCAATCCTGTATGAGAAGGAAGTTATTGGTGTAGTCGAGATTGCTTCTTTCCACGCTTTTAATGAGAGCCAGCAGTCATTCCTAGAGGAAATTATTAGTGATCTAGGAATTATTCTTGATAATGTGATGGGAAGAATTAGGCTTGCGAAATTACTAGAGGAAACACAAGTATTAATGGAAGAAATTCAGGCGCAATCAGAAGAATTACAAACACAGCAGGATGAGCTGAAAGCGACAAATGAAGAATTAGAGCAACAGACGATAACACTTCAGGAGTCCGAAGAAAAACTTCAAGCACAACAGGAAGAACTCGAACAAACGAATGTAGATTTAGAAGAAGGATCCATTCGATTAAAAGAAAATAATAAAAACTTTGCCGAGAAGAATAAAGAATTGGAAATGGCGAAGCATGAGCTGGAAGAGAAAGCAAGACAGCTTGCTAAAAGTTCAAAATATAAATCAGAATTCCTGGCGAATATGTCACATGAATTGCGAACACCTTTAAACAGTATGTTAATTCTTTCGAAACTGCTTGCTGACAATCCGGATGGAATCCTATCGTCCAAACAGGTAGAATATGCCAAAACGATTCACTCTTCCGGAAAAGATCTATTGGTTCTTATAAACGATATCCTAGATCTATCAAAAATTGAATCAGGCAAAACGGATGTAAATCCGAGCAAAGTTGTATTAACAGATATAGCTGAATTTGTAGAAAGTAGTTTCAGGCCTGTTGCAAATGATAGGAAATTAAAATTTGATATTGTGATGAGCAAGGATGTCCCGGAAAATATCTTCAGTGATGAAGTGAAAATTCAGCAAGTACTTAAAAACCTACTTGCAAATGCATTTAAGTTTACAGATAAAGGTAACGTAAGCCTGGAAATTAAGTCCGACCGACAGCAAAAGAATCCAATGCTCGTTTTCTCGGTTGTGGATACAGGAATCGGCATATCCCAAGAAAATCAGGAAATTATCTTTGAGGCATTCCAGCAAGCAGATGGTACAACAAGTCGCAAATTTGGTGGAACAGGTTTGGGCTTATCGATCAGTAAAGAAATTGCTAATCTTCTTCATGGAAAATTAGAAGTAGAAAGTGAAGAAGGGAAAGGAAGCCGATTCTCATTTTATGTCGGAGATTATGAAGAAGAAATCAATGTTTTAAATGAATCTTTATACACTGCAGAAATAGCTGCTTCTTCTGAAACGGTAATTTTGGAGGATGAAAAGGAATCAGAAAAACAATCAGCACTTGAACCGACTGCCGTCATGAAATCCGGTGAAAATAGTCATATCAAAACACTCCTACTAGTTGAAGATGATATGAAACAGCGAAATAGTATCATGGAATTAATCGGGGATATGGATGTGATCATGAAATCAGTATCGACGGGTTCAGAGGCGGTTGAGGAGCTGAAACGAGACACATTTGATTGTATGATTCTCGATTTAGGATTGACGGATACATCTGGCTTTGATCTGTTGGAAAAAATTATGAACAATGCTAGCAATGGACGTTTGAAAGTCTTTATTTATACAGGACGGGATCTATCCCTGAGAGAGGAACTTTACCTTAATAAGTATGCCAATACCATAATCATAAAAGATGAGCATGCACCACAGAGATTAAAGAGTGAACTGGAACTATATTTAGAAGAAAGCAATCTTGCCCAGATTGTTGATGATCAAACCAGTACGGAACCTAATCCCGATTTTGCAGGTCTCGCAGGAAGAAAAATCCTTTTAGCCGATGATGATGTCCGAAATGTATATGCACTATCCAGTGTCTTGGAGCTCTATGGGATGGATATTATTTTTGCGGAAAATGGACTGGAATGTCTTGAATTATTAGAGATGAATCCGGATGTTGATCTGATTTTAATGGATATTATGATGCCAGAAATGGATGGGAATGAAGCCATCCGAAAAGTGCGCGAAATGCCGAAGTTTGAGAATTTGCCAATCATTGCTATTACAGCAAAGGCAATGAAAGAGGACCGTGAAAAGAGTTTTCAAGCAGGTGCTTCCGATTATATTGTAAAGCCAATAAATCCAGATCAGCTGATATCTTTAATTAAAGTGTGGTTATCCGGGGACGAAGGAAATAGCATCAATGAATAAATGGATTGGCTTACAAGCTGACTCTGATGCAGACATGGAAAAGCTCGAAATCAAACTTTTCTTACAAGGAATTTATGAGTGGTACGGATACGATTATAGAAACTACGCCTATAACTCGATAAAAAGAAGAATATGGCATCGAGTTAATAAAGAAAAATTACCAAGTATACTCGCATTACTAGACAAAGTAATTCGTGATCCTGACTGTATGCAAAAGCTTATTGCCGATTTTTCCATCAATGTGACAGATATGTACCGGGACCCATCGTTTTTCCGGGAATTTCGCGAAAAGGTAGTTCCCGTATTACGCACTTACCCATCTATTCGAATCTGGCATGCCGGCTGTGCTACTGGTGAAGAGGTTTATTCGATGGCCATCCTGCTTCATGAAGAGGGACTGTATGAGAAAACAAAGATCTATGCAACAGATATTAATAGCCAGGTACTAAAAATAGCAAAAAATGGACAGTTCCCACTGGAGAATATGAAGAAATATACAAATAATTACTTGAACGCCGGTGGGAAAGAAGCATTTTCCGAGTATTATTCCGTAACGAATAATGGTGTGAAATTTCATTCCTATTTAACAAGGAACATCGTATTCGCTCAGCATAATTTGGTTACAGATGGTTCGTTTAATGAATTTCACGTCATTTTATGCAGAAATGTTTTAATCTATTTCAATAAAATCCTGCAGAAGAAAGTGCATAACCTCTTTTATGACAGCTTGGGAACCTTTGGTATTCTAGGTCTTGGTGACAAAGAAACAATATCCTTTATGGAGAAATCGGACTGTTATAAGGAAATTAGCGGGAAGCAGAAGCTGTATCAGAAGATGAGATAAATATCACTTCATTTTTAGAAGCGGTAACCTGAATTCACGGGATTCTGCAGTAATAGGGATTCATTATAATTAATAGACAAAATTAAATAGTAGCAATTTAAAGACTAGGCATACATTTCTGCTAGTCTTTTTGGTATAGTAGTTACAATAGGCTTGTATACACATCGAATTAAATGATAAAGGGGATGGTGATTTTGAAAGAGAAATACTTAGAATTATTGGCACAAAAATATGATAGTGAAGAAAAAGTAGTGACGGAAATTATTAATCTGGAAGCCATCCTTGATTTGCCCAAAGGAACAGAGCATTTTGTTAGTGACTTACACGGGGAGTATCAGGCCTTTCAACATGTGTTAAGAAATGGTTCGGGCAAAGTAAAGGAGAAAATCCGCGACATTTTTAAGCAGGAATTATCGGAAGAACAAATTAACGAATTCGCAGCATTAGTGTATTATCCGGAAGAAAAGCTACAATTAATTCGGGACGGATTTAACAATAATGAGGAATTAAACGAATGGTATGAAACGATGATTGATCGGATGATTCAGCTCATTTCCTATGCATCATCCAAATATACACGGACCAAGTTACGTAAAGCATTACCGAAGCAATTCGTATATATTATCGAAGAGCTATTATATAAAAATAATGAATTCACAAACAAAAAGCATTACTATTCTACGATTGTCCAAAAGGTAATTTCCCTTGGTCAGGCAGATAAACTCATCATCGGACTTTCTTATACGACGCAACAATTGGTTGTTGACCATCTTCATGTAGTCGGGGATATTTACGACCGGGGACCAGAACCAGATAAAATTATGGAAGCGCTTATTAATTATCATTCCGTTGATATTCAGTGGGGAAATCATGATGTGTTGTGGATTGGTGCCTTCTCGGGATCAAAGGTTTGTCTCGCTAATATTATTCGTATTTGTGCGCGTTATGACAATTTGGATATTATTGAAGATGTGTATGGCATCAATCTTAGACCACTACTGAATCTTGCGGAGAAATATTATGGGGACAATCCAGCGTTCAGACCAAAGCGACCATCTGACAACCTATCCGAACAGGAAGTCCTGCAAATCACCAAAATACATCAAGCGATTGCGATGATTCAATTTAAACTGGAAATGCCAATCATAAAACGGCGTCCTTCCTTTAATATGTCCAACAGACGTTTACTTGAAAAGGTGGATTATGACAAAAGTGAAATAACGATTCAAGGAAAAACATATGCATTGGATAACACCTGCTTTGCGACGGTGAATCCAGAACAACCCGATCAATTGCTAGAGGAAGAGAAACAAGTGATGGACAAACTATTATTTTCTGTCCAGCATTCCGAAAAGCTAGCAAGACATATGGACTTTTTGATGAAAAAGGGTACGCTCTATTTAAAATATAATGGAAATCTATTAATCCACGGTTGTATCCCAGTGGATGAAAAAGGAAATATGGAAAAGATGGAAATTGATAATAAAACCTATGCAGGACGCGAATTATTTGATATTTTCGAAAGTTATTTACGTCAAGCGTTCAGAAACCCGGAAGAAACCGATGATCTTGCGACAGATATGGTCTGGTATTTATGGACGGGAGAATACTCCTCGCTCTTTGGGAAAAGGGAAATGACGACATTCGAAAGATATTTTATTAAAGATAAGGAAACACATAAAGAGGGAAAAAATCCATATTATTATTTACGGGAAAAAGAGGAAATATGTCGTACTATTTTAGAAGAATTTGATCTTGATCCGGATCAGGGCCGTATCATCAATGGTCATACACCAGTGAAAGAGATTGATGGTGAGAATCCGGTCAAAGCAAATGGGAAAATGATTGTCATTGACGGTGGGTTTTCGAAGGCTTACCAATCCACAACTGGAATTGCAGGGTATACATTATTATATAACTCGTTCGGAATGCAATTGGTTGCCCATCAGCATTTTAGTTCAAAGGAAGATGTTTTGCGAAATGGAAATGATGTATTATCGGTAAAACGATTAGTAGATGAAGAGTTAGAGAGGAAAAAAGTACTAGAAACGAATATGGGAGAAAAGTTATTACAAGAGATTAATATGTTGAATGGCTTGATGAGATATCGTTATATGAAATAAACGTAATTGAAGGCAGTGAATGTTCATTCATATCAACTGTATTGTGAAGTAAACTATCAAAAGGGGGATATGCGCCAGTCCCCCTTCTATTTTCAAGTCGATAGAATACGTGATTTATAGAAGCTATTAAAACTATTGTTTACATTATATTTATTGCTTAAGATGATTACTTTTACTATGCAATTTTTCAGTAATCCAAGCCCCTACCCCTATCCAACTGATTAGGAAATAATCCCTCTATTCCTCACCAAGATATTTCAAAGAAGCTATATGCGTCTGTGCCAACTTAATAACCTCATCAATAAATTCTTCTTGAGAAGTTCTGTAACCCGTATTAATCCAATTGGATAAAAGACCATAGAAACCATACGCTGTATAATGTGTAAAGTAATCCATATTAACTGGTAAATTATTGAGCGTTTTAAATTCGAACTTTTCCTTATAGACTTTTAGAATTGTTTGTGGAAATCTGGTATGTAATTCTGGAATAGTGTCGCTATAGTTAATCAACTCAAAAAAGTTACGATTATCATAAATAAAAGAAATGATGTTAAAAGACCTTTTATTCAATTTATCTGTATTTACTTTTCGCTTCGATTGATACGGTTTTCCAACAGATTGCTCTAACCCCTGGAGCATAGTATACAGAAGATCTTCCGCTAATTCGAATTTATCCTGATAATGCGCATAGAAGGTACTTCGGTTGTATTTTGCATAGTGGACTATACCCTTGACGGTAACAGAATGGAATCCTTTTTCTTTGATTAAGACGATGAGTGCTTGTTGTAAATGTTCTTTTGTCCGGTTTTTACGTGGTGTTGTTAGATAAGTATGCATTTGTTTACCTCCCAATTAACAATTTGACATTAGATGTTTAATTAATAGACGTTTGTACCTAAAGTGTCTATTTCTTAGACAATAAACAAAAGATTGATGATTGATTATGCCAAGCAAAGTAGTAAACTAATATGTAAACCCTTTCAGTTATTGGGTTTGCTAAATATATTATAACAGGGGGAATCAACAATGGGAAAATTACAAGATAAAGTAGCCGTTATTACTGGTGGGGTATCCGGTATTGGTGCCGAAACAGCGCGTTTATTTGCTGCTGAAGGGGCAAAATTAGTTTTAGTTGATATGAATGAAGAAAAAGGTTCTGCGTTGGAAGCAGAATTAAAATCTCAAGGTACTGAGACTGTTTTCGTTAAAGCTGATGTTACTAGTGAAGAAGATGTTAAAAATATTTATACAACAGCATTAACTACTTTTGGTAAAGTGGATGTCCTATTTAATAACGCTGGAATTGGTGCTGTAAAACCAACAGAAGAACTAACTTATGCAGAATGGAGAAAAACGGTAGAAGTTGACTTAGATGGTGTATTCTTAGTTGCACAAGCCGCAATCAAAGAATTCTTGAAAACTGGTAGTGGTGTTATTGTTAATACGGCTTCTATGTATGGTTGGGTCGGATCACCTGGAAGTGCAGCATATAACGCAGCAAAGGCTGGTGTTATTAACTTAACTCGTTCTCTTGGTTTGGAATTTGCAGAACGTAATATCCGTGTTAACGCACTTTGTCCAGGATTTATTGAAACACCGATCCTTGGAGAAACGGATAGAGAATTCCTATCAAATGCTACACCAATGAAGCGCCTAGGTAAAGCAGAAGAAATGGCAAAAGCTGTATTATTTATGGCTAGCGATGACTCTGCATTTATGACTGGTAACAGTTTAGTCGTGGATGGCGGATACACAGCTCAATAATTGATTTTTAAATTAAAAAAGGAATCCATTTTGAATTTTGTTCAGAATAGATTCCTTTTTTGTTTGTGGTACACAAGGAGATTCCTTGTCCGGTCGGATGGGTAATTATTTAATTCAATTAGTTATTTAAGGTACGTTGGTTTTTACTTGGCTTCTGAAATACTGGTATAGTCTGTGTTAACTCACCATTTGATTCTGTTGTAAAAATTCCCTCCAATTTCAGTTTGCTAGCAATTACTAGTTAAATTATCTTCGACGCTTGGTTATGAGCATGAAACATTCAAAAAATCGATCGATATCTTGATGGATGAATCGATTCATGTAGATCCAATCATGACGAAGAAAATAAAACTGGATGATATCGTTGAAGAAGGTTTTCATTCGTTATCAGGTGATCTATCCCAGGCAAAAATTTTAGTTGAATTAAGTGGAGCTATATAATAGTATAGAACGTAGAATAAGACAGGCCTCGGTGCCTGTCTTATTGTGTTTAAACTGTCGCACCGTCAATGACCAGGGTTACCCTCACTGCGTTGAACAAGTCCTATCTACTACATATGACAAAAACTGGTCCATTGAAAAGGAGGTAATACCTAATAGTGATTGCGAGCAAATTAATACCAATCAGCATCCTTGTTTTGAGCTTTGCTGCAGGAATTATTTCCTTCTATATAATGAGCGATTTACCAAAGGAAGAAAAGAAGAAACAGATGGATGAATTGATTTCACAGCTTGTTAATTTCGTTCTCTTTATCTGGCTTGGAAAAATACTCTTGCATTTTTCTGTTTTCATAAAAGATCCGTTGGCAATATTGGCCTATCCAAGTAACTCGGATTCATTTTACTTCGCTGTAGTAGGTATCGTCATTGTGCTTTTTTATAAGTCTTTCAGAAAACAGATAAATGTTCTTGCATTGATGGAATCTTTTCTGCATGTATTTTTAGTAGCTTCTTTTTTGTATGAATTTATTCAATTTGTCTGGTATAACAATCCATATGCTTTTGGATACCTGATTGTACTAGCTATTCTACTGCTTTTGTATTTTCTCCTTTCTAGAAGGGTCACGGTTAGTTTGTTACTCCTGGTGATGGTAATCGGGTGGTCTCTGGGCATGTGGTTGCTGTCAATTATTCAGCCATTCGTAACGGTATTTGGTTATATCGTGGAAGCCTGGTTCGTTGGATTATTTTTCATGTTAAGTTTTGTCATACTTATTTATAAGCGAAGAAAAGGTGATGTTAAATGAAAAAGATAATTTCCATCCTAATCATTCTTGGAATGCTCGGTTGGGCCGTTTATGATTTTATCGGTTCATCTGAAGACGATACGATATCGAAAGACAGCTCGGACTCTGGTGATGAAACAGGAATTGCGATAGGGGATATTGCCCCTGATTTTGAATTGGAGACTTTAGCAGGTGAAACAGTACGATTGTCTGATTACAGGGGGAAGCGTGTTTTTGTTAACTTCTGGGCTACCTGGTGTCCACCATGTAGGGCAGAAATCCCTGATATGCAAAAACTGTATGATACGAAGGATGTCGTCATATTGGCAGTTAATATGGCGGAATCACCAGATACGGTTCATCCATTTGTGGAAGAATTTGAAATGACTTTCCCAGTGTTGATGGATGCAAAATCTGAAGTCGTGGGGACCTATCACGTTCAAGCATACCCAACATCCTATATGATTGATTCAACTGGTCGTATTCAATTCATGAGATTGGGCGCTATGAATTACGACCTGATGGTACAAGAATTGGAAAAGATGGAATAGCGAAAAAATTAGCACAAACCGTCGTTTCAGTCTGTGCTAATCAACTTGGTGTTTTTTATATGACAATCTATCAAACTACGAGGGAGTAACCCAGCAGCTACATCAGCATCTCCGGCAATAGCATCGTTATCTGCGGAATAAAGGTGATGATAACTATCGCGATGAGAAACAGGATGTAAAATGGGATCATGCTTTTTGATAGGGTTCCTATTTTTTCTCCTGAAATCGCACTACCGATAAATAATGTCAGACCTACTGGTGGAGTTACAATCCCAAGTCCAAGTGTCAACATCATAATAATTCCAAAATGGATAGGGTCAAAACCAATCGACGTGGCGATTGGTAAAAATATCGGCGTTGCAATTAGAATAATCGCTGCCATATCCATAACCATACCAAGCAGTAAAAGAATAAGAAGAACCAATAACATGATAAAAACCTTATTTTCCGTTATACCCATAATCCCCTCGGAAACGAGCTTTGGTATGCGTACATACGTTAACAACCAGCCAAATGCATTTGAAGTGGCGATTAAAATCATAACCATGGAAATCGTTCGTAGTGCTTTATTTAAAATCGAGCCAAATTGTTTAATCGATATATCTTTGTAAATAAAAAATGTAACGATAAATGCATACACAGCAGCTATTGCTGCGGATTCTGTTGCCGTGAAGACACCACTGACCACACCAAAGACAATAATCAAAATAGTGATTAATCCCCAGAATGCGCTACCGATTGTTTTCCAATAATGTTTTTTACCAACACTTTCTGCTTTTGGATAGTTTCGCTTAACGGAAATAATAAAGGTATAAATCATCAGTATAAGTGCTAATAAAATCCCAGGTACTAATCCTGCCAAGAATAAACCACCAATGGATACACCACCTGCAGCCAATGAATAAATAATCATATTATGACTTGGTGGAATTAAAATGGCTTGTACTGAGCTCGCCATCGTAATCGATGTAGCTGTTTTCGTGTCAAAGCCTTCCTTTTTCATCATTGGAATTAATACAGGACCAAGTGATGCTGTATCAGCCGCTGATGACCCAGAGATTCCACCGAAAAATGTACTCGTTAAAATGTTTACCTGACCAAGTCCACCTCTAATTCTGCCGACAAATAATTTCGCAAACTCGATCAATCGATCAGAAATCCCACCGCGACTCATCAATTCACCAGCTAAAATAAAGAAGGGAACTGCAAGCAAGGAAAAGACATTTGCGCCGTTGACCATGGATTGTACAATTTGTGTAAGCGGCAATTCCAAGTACATTGCTGTCACAACAGAGGAGATTCCTAGTGCATAGGCGATTGGTATCCTCAGTAGAATTAATAATAAAAAGCTACCTATTAAAATAATTGCACCGATTGCTTCCACACTCATTTTAATTGCCTCCCTTTATAGATGAGCTGGACCATATTCAATAACCCAGATATTGGGAATATCGCTACAAGCCATGCAGTTTGTATACCGAGTCCAGGCATACTGCTTCCCATACTCAACATGGTCATTTTTGTCCCTTCAATCACCATAAAAAGAGAAAATAAAAAAAGAACGATGATCGAAAACCAATCGAATATTTTTCGAAATGCTGGAGAAAGAAAAGAATCAATCGCGTTCAGGCGAATATGTGTATCATCCCTTAAACCTAAGCTTGCACCGAGGAATGTCATCCAGACTAGAAATAACCTTACCAATTCCTCTCCCCAAACCGGGGTATCATTCATGACATAACGCATAAACACAACATACGTTACAATCAATGTCATCAGTACCAATAAACTATTACAAATCTTTTCGATTATATTATTAAAATTAGTAAATGTTATTTTCACCCCAACCACCTCCACGAAGTCATGTATGTAAAAAATGTATGTTTCTTCTGTAGAACCTAATGAAAAGAAGGAAACAAGGAATCCTTTCACCTATCCCTTGTTTCCAAAGCTGAAGCTACTCTGTTTCTATAATTCGTTCGATAAGTTCTTCATATCCCGCCCCATGTTTTTCATATAAGGGCTGAACAGCATCCTGCCATGCTTTGGGATCATCTACTTCTGTAATTTCTACACCTTTCTCCTCTAGCTCAGCGAGTGCTGCATCATCTGCTTCTTGTGCAATTTCTTTTACAAATGATTCGGTTTCTTTACCAGCTTCAAACAATAGCTCCTGATCTGCTTCACTTAGCTCATCCCATGTATTGCTGGAAGTTAAGATAAAGTTTGGTGCGAACACATGCTGATTCAGTGTTAATTTATCTGCTACTTCATAAAAAGCATTCGCTAAATATGCTGCTGGTGGATTCTCAGCACCATTTACAATTCCTGTTTGTAAAGCACTATATAATTCGCTATAAGAAACGGGTGTTGGAGATGCTCCAAGTGCCTCTACAAGATCCACCATGAGCTCATTTTCCTGTACTCTTACTTTAATCCCTTCCATATCTGCTGGTGTTTTCACCACTTTATCTGTAAAGAAGAAATTCCTTGCCCCTTCTTCCACAAACATGACGGTCTGGAATCCAGTATCACTAGAATTTATATCTTCCTTCAGTTCATCCCCAATATCGCTATCAAGTACGTTCCATAAATGTTCGCGGCCTTCAAAGATAAATGGTAGAGATAGTACATTCATTTTCTCTATACCAAAGTTTGCGATGACACTTGGGTTTGCTCGCATAAAATCAATGGAACCCATTTGCAAGCCTTCCATATTTTCTGTTTCATTTCCAAGCTGTCCTGCTGGATAAACATTGATTGAAATTCTTCCATCACTTTTTTCATTTACGATTTCAGCGAACTTTTCAGCAGCATCTGTCATTGGATGCCCTTCAGGATTTACCTCTGCATACTTTAATTCAATGCTTTCCCCGGATGTTTCCCCATCTCCATTATCTGCATCACTTGTCTCCGAATCACCAGAGCATGCTGCTAATAAGGTAATAACAGATAATAGCATGATTATTAATCCTATTTTTTTGTTGTTAAACATGTTGCTTCTCCCCTTTTCTTTTTTCGAATATTGTTTACGCTTTCAAATGTATAATGGAAGTGCTTTCATGTAAATTAACAATTTACAATTTTAATGAACAGTTCGGATATTGTTCATCTCGTGTGGAATTTGTTCATAACGCCTTCAACACAGGTATTGCAACGGTTTCATTGAAAAAAAGACCGGGACAATTAGTCGCGATCTCGATATTGTCCCGGTGTAATACCTTCATATTTTTTAAACACACGCATGAAACTTTGGATACTATTGAACCCAATTCGAAACCCGATTTCTTTAATAGTCAACTTCGTGCTACTTAATAATTGTTTCGCTTTTTCGATTCGCTTCATATTTAAGTATTCCAAGAAGTTTTTTCCAGACGCATCTTTAATAATTTTGCTCGTGTAATTCGTACTCATCCCAATCCAATCGGCAATATCTTGCAAGGCCATATCATGATGGAAATTAGCATCGATATACTCCAGTACTTTTTTTGATGTATCGGCTAATTTATCATTGTTTCGTTTACTTATCTCTTTTTCAACCGAATCTGTAATCATGATGAAAAATTTCTTAATATCATGGATGGTCTCTTTTTGGTTATAATCGTCATAGATCGTATAATCTGAACAAAATAATTCCTTTATATCGATGTTCTGATCGATCAGCAATTCAATAATTGAACTAATTAACTGCAAAAACAATTGATTGATTTGCTCATATGGAATCGTTCCATTGTCTGTAATATCCTGGAATAAGGCGTCTAATTCTTTCTCAATCCCGGATTTATTTGCTGTTTTCATATTATTGATCAGTTTTTTCACTTGATCATTATTATAGTAGTACAACTCATTCGACGTGATTTCAACATCATCCACATTAATAATCTGATCTTTTCCTTGATAAAATTTATATTCCAATGCACGTAGTGATTCCTCATATGATTTTTTAACCTGGAAAATAGTTGGATATGCTCGTCCTAAACCAATCGTAACGGTAAATGGGAAATGATCGGCAATTTTCTTTTGCAAATCTTGCATGAGCTTCACAAGTCGCTCATTCATATCAATCGTTTTAATTTCCTCTGGATAATTGATGATAACAGCTATCTTGTCTGTTTCAGTCTCTCCAGACATGGAATGAAAGCGTTGATTAATCGTTTCTTCTATTAAACTTGTAAGCCTGCCCTTATGCAAGCTGCTTTCTAATTCATCCCTATTTTGATAGAAACGATTATAATCATCAATTTGTGCCGTTAAGACAATATAATATCGCTCGTTAAAGTGGATATTTAGTAGATGAAGCTTTTTCTCCACTTCCTCGTTGCTGATTTTCTTATTTGTCAGCAAGTTATCCAGTAATTTTTCCTTAATGACCGGCTTTGTTTCGGCAATCACGGTTTCCATATTTTTATTATCCGTAATGATATCTTGATACACATTATCCAAATAATCGTACTCATCTCTGTATTGTTTCTTATCATACTTCTTCCTTGATCCGGGAATGACTTCGACAAGTTTTTTAATCGGGTTACTTACATACCTTGTCAATAAATACGCCAAACTAATGCTTAATAAAAGAGCAACCAAAATAATAGAGAAGACGATTGTCGTAATTTTACTCACCACACCATTTAAATCATCTATGGATATTTCATAAACGTATTTCCAATTATTCATCATCGACGTAATGTACGTGTATAACTGCTCTCCTTTATTTGTTTTCTCAACAAAGAAATCCGTATTATTATTAAAAATGGACATCGAAATGTCTTCCTCTTCAATATTGGTGTAGAGCATCTGTCTGTTTGGATGTAAAATGACTTCTCCTTCGCGATTCATCATATAGAAAAGGCCGTCCGAGTCATTATTCGCTCCAACGATTCGTTTATAAAGCTGATCGGCATTTATATTTACAACGATTGCTCCATTCTTTTCCAAGGAGTTATATGGAAGATGATGAATAAGCGTTATCGCATTAAAATCATTTCCATACCCATCGGTAATTACCCTTGTTTCCATTATATGTGTACCAACTAGATCATCATTATAAAACTCCAGCCATTCGGTATCATAGAAATCTGCAAGAGTATAGATTTGCTTATTCGAACTTATAATTTGATCTTTTTCAGTAGAATAAGCATAGGCAGAAATGATCATTTGATTTGAATCTGCCACATTCCTTAGTCGACGCTGTACATTTGAAACATTTTCCATTTCCTGATCATCTTCCGTAAGCGTTGTCATAATAAAGTCATTGATATCCGAGTTATATGCCGTTTGCTCCATAACCTCTCGTGTCTCATTCATCATGACATTCATCATATGTTTATATTGATTCAATAAATCAATCCGTGCATCATGAACATTATTTTTTATGATCGAAGACGCTTGATTGTAAATAACAATATTTGTCGTCAAAATAACCGCACTAAACAAAATAATAAGGATAATAAAATAGCGAAAAAAAACACTCTTAAACAATCAATCTCACCCCCTGGACATAGGATAGGTTGCTCCTACCATTACTAGATACTACTTTATATAACAAAAAATCCTATTAATTAGAACTAAATAAAATTTTTACTTTCCTCTTTATAATAGCAGATTTTTAGGACTAGGGACACGGGAGGCTCTAAAATAGATTAAACATGGAAACTGAGAATGTAAAAATCATTAATAGCTGATTGGTGCTTTATGGATCAAAAAAAGCTGTTAACTATTTATGTAATAGCCTTACGTTTATAATTACTTTTTACCCATTTAGTTAAAACAAATCACTAACTTCTCGGTAAGTATGAATACGTTTTCTATATTCCTCTATCTTCCTACGAATATACTTATCTAGTAAGTTATTAAAAACCTCAGCAATCTAATATGTTTGAAAATTATGAACTTTATATTGACTAAACAAAGATGATAAAGTAATATGAAATTGTACTACATATTTGTAGTTTCAGAACAATATTGAAAGCGCTTTCAATATTGGTGGAGTGGAAACAAATACAATCTTCATTTTTAAGTTTAGATAATAATAAAGGAGATGGAGTTCATGCGTAAGACTTATTATTTTATGGTTTTAGTCATTTTTTTAGCTTTTCTATTCGTAGGCTGTGGGGAAGAAACGGAAGTCTCAGGTGAAGGAGAAGATCAGGAGAGTAATACCAATTCTGGAGAAGATGCAAAGCAGGGAGACATACTGGAACGAGTGGAAGAGACAGGGGTCTTACGGGTAGGCTTTGAAGGAACGTATCCACCATTTAATTATCAGGGGGATACGGAGGATTTCGTTGGATTTGATGTAGATATCTCCAAGGAGGTTGCGAAGCGTTTAGGCGTAGAGGTTGAGTTTTTAACTTCCAAATGGGCAGGTTTAATAGGTGGATTAAATGCAGATAAATTTGATGTCATTATTGCTCAAATGACGGTTACGGAAGAGAGAAAAGAAAGTGTGGACTTTACAGATCCGTATGTCATAACAGGTGCTGTTATTGTAACTCATAATGATACGGATGGTATTGAATCTTTAGCGGATTTAAATGGGTTAAAAGTAGGGGCAGCAGCAGGTACTAGTTTTGCAGATTTAGCTGAGCAGGCAGAAGGTGCAGATGTAAAGCTTTATGAGGGTGGATTTAGCACTTATGTTAATGACGTCGTAAATAAACGTTTAGATGCATTAGTTAACGATAGCTTGGTTATGGGCTATAACATTGAAGAATCAGGTCTTCCAATAAAAGTTACTAGTGAACTACTAAGTAGGGATGCCAATGCAATGGCAGTTAAAAAAGATAATGAGGACTTTGTTAACAAGATGAATGAACTACTTGCTGAGATGAAGGAAGATGGAACATATGAAGAAATATATATGAAATGGTTTGGAATGAAACCATTGGAATAGAAAGGAGATAATTATGGATATCGTCCTTATTGCATTGCCTTTTCTATTAAAAGCAGCACTAATAACTATTTTTCTCGCTGTCGTATCCATGGCAATAGGACTGGTTATTGGGCTAATTACAGCCTTAGCTCGTGTCTCCAAAAACAAACTATTTTATAATATGGCTACTTTTTATGTGTCTTTAATACGCGGTACACCCGTGTTAGTTCAGATTTACCTCGTTTACTTTGGGTTACCACAAATAGGAATTACACTTGGTGCCATGACCTCAGGGATTATAGCATTGAGTATAAATACTGGTGCCTATCTTTCAGAATCATTTCGTGCAGCCATCCTATCCGTGGATAAAGGTCAGACAGAGGCAGCTCACTCTATAGGAATGACTAATTGGCAAAGTATGCGTCGAATTATCATACCTCAGAGTGTTCGAACAGCTATTCCTACAGTCGGCAATACGTATATTGGACTTTTAAAAGAAACATCCTTGGTTTCAGTGATAACAGTAACCGAATTACTGTATCAAACCACACTAATCATTGCTAAAACGTTCCAGCCTCTAACCTTATACGCAGCAGCTGCTGTAATTTATTGGTTGATTTGTACTGGCTTTAACGTGCTACTGACCTGGCTTGAGAGAAGATCTTCACGCCACCTGAATGTATAAGAGACAGGAGTTGAATTACAAGTGATATCCTTAAAAAATATAAAGAAAAGTTTTGGTACGAATGAAGTTTTAAAAGGGATCAGCTTAGATGTTGATAAGTCCGAAGTTGTGGTGATTATGGGACCCAGTGGTTCTGGCAAGTCGACACTGTTGCGGTGTATTACGCTCTTAGAGGAAATAAATGAAGGTACGTTAAAAATAGGAGATATTGAAATTAAAGCTGAAACGCATTCACGTAAAAGAGGGAATGAAATAAGGGCATTACGACAGCGGACAGGATTCGTATTTCAACACTTTAATCTTTTTCCGCATAAAACGGCATTAAGGAATGTCATGGAGGGTCCTTTAGTAGTAAAGAAACAAACAAAAGAAGAGGCTACGAAAATAGCTATGAATTTACTTCATAAAGTTGGTCTTGGAGATAAGGTTGAAATGTATCCGTCAAGTTTGTCAGGTGGACAACAGCAACGTGTAGCTATAGCACGGGCTCTCGCTATGGAACCCTTGGTCATGCTCTATGATGAACCAACGTCAGCATTAGACCCTGAACTCGTACGAGAGGTACTGCAAGTCATGAAAAACTTGGCTAAAGAAGGAATGACGATGATCGTGGTCTCCCATGAAATAGGGTTCGCACGGGATGTTGCAGATAGAGTTATATTTATGGATGAGGGTCATATTATTGAAGAAGGTACTGCGGAACAAATATTTGGCAATCCACGTGAACAAAGAACGCGTCGTTTTCTTAACAGTGTGGATAATGATTAGAATCGAAGGAGGATTTACTATATGAAGATCGTCATTCTGGGAACAGGTCTGATTGGCAGTACAATTGTTCATGAGTTATCCAAAAGCAATCAGTTTGATGAAATCATAGCAGTAGATGGCTTTCAAAAAAGTTTAGATAAATGTATGCAAGGTATTAAAAATTCAAGCGTAACGGCTAAACTTGCGTCTTTAGGAGATCATAATACCCTTGTTGGCGTACTTAAAGGGGCAGATATTGCAATCGCTTGTTTACCCCACTCGCTAAGTTTGTCCGCAGTAAAAGCTGCAATAGAAGCAAAATGTAATTTGGTCAATCTTGTTGGATCGAAATATTTAGAAATCAAGGAATTAGAGGAGGAAGCTAAGGAAGCTGGTGTAATTATTGTTCCAGGATGTGGCGTAGCTCCAGGTATTGTCAGTTTTTTAGCTGCAAGAGGGGTAGAATTGCTGGATGAAGCAGAAGAGGCAGTCATGATTTGTGGAGGAGTCCCAAAGCATCCGTTACCCCCATTATGGTATCAAGTGGTCTTCAGGTTAGAAAGCGTTATGGGATTATACACCCGAAAATCTCTAGCTTCAGAAAACGGAAAAGTAGTAGAAATCCCGTCATTTTCGGGACTAGAAACGTTGAAGTTTCCTGATCCTGTTGGTGAATGTGAAGCAATAACATCCGACGCTCATAGTGTTGCATTTACACTGAAGGATAAAGTTAAACGTATTTATGAAAAAACAGTACGTCATAAGGGGCATTTTGAAAAGATGCGAGTTTTAAATGAGCTAGGCTTTTTAGAGGATACACAGATAGAGGTAGAAGGAAAACAAGTGAATTCAAAGCAATTTACCATGGCATTGCTTGAACCTCAGCTTAAAGGTGAATCGAATGAGGATATAACCGTTTTGAGAGTAAGTGTGAAAGGTAGAAAGAAAGATAAAGAGGTAAAGTTAGAGTGGGAAATGGTAGATGTATATGACAAAGAAAATAACATCACTTCTATGGCCAAAACAACAGCTTACCCGGCAGTTATAATGGCTGAATGGATAGCAGAAGGGAGAATAACAAATAAAGGGGTAATTGCACCAGAAGAACTCGTTATAGGTGCCTTATTTGATCCATTTATTACTGAATTAGAAAGTAAGGGAATTACGATATCCTTCAAAGAAGAAATAATAAAATCTTTAAACTCCCTATAAGTGAGTCCTCTATATCATTCTATTTAGGTGCCTGTCACTTCCCGTTTTTTGTCGAATAGATACCAAAATGCCATTGGCGCTTACTACCTATGTAATGGTCCTAAACGAAGGTGAAAAGGAGAAATATTCGATTCAATGGATATTTTAAAGAAACGGTGTAGAGAATATAAAAATTTTCTACACCTTTTCCAATCATTCATTAGACGCTCTATGTCGTATTATTTTGGGAGGGAGATAAATGAAAAAATTAATTAAGCCAACGGAATCTTTAAAACACATTAAGAACGGTGACACACTGCTAGTTGGGGGATTTGGTTTATCGGGTACACCACTTACGTTAATTGATGAACTAGCAGCATCTGATAAAAAAGAGTTAACCATTGTAAGTAATAATTTAGGTGAAGCAGGAAAAGGACTTGGAAAGCTGTTGTTATCGGGTTGTTTAAAGAAAGCAAAGGGTTCTTATTTCACAACAAATCGAGATGCGGTTCAAGCATGGAGTGACGGTGACCTTGAAATTGAGCTTGTGCCACAGGGTACATTGGCCGAAGCAATTCGTTGTGGAGGTGCAGGGATCGGTGGTTTTTACACCAAAACTGCAGTTGGAACAAAGCTTGCCGAGGGTAAGGATGAGAAGGTTTTTGATGGAGAAAAGTATATCCTTGAAAAGGCAATCAAAGGTGATGTTTCTCTTATTAAAGCTTTGAAATCGGATACATTAGGCAACCTTTTTTACGATCATACAGGAAGAAACTTTAATGCAGCGATGGCAACAGCGGGAAAGATCGTGATTGCTGAAGTTGATGAAATCGTTGAAGCAGGCGAATTGACTCCACTAGAAATTGTTACTCCACATATTTATGTCGATTACATTGTTCTAAATAAATATGTGAAAAAGGATGGTGCTTACGTTGAGCCAGTCTGAACGCATTAAAATTGCCAAACGCGTGGCTAAAGAAATGTCGGATGGAGAGGTTGTTAACTTAGGGGTGGGAATACCTACGTTGATTCCGGATTACCTTGGAGATAAAAAAGTGTTTTTACAATCAGAAAATGGGTTGCTTGGAATAGGACCAACACCGGATAAAGAACACACCAATATGGACTTGATTAGTGCCAGTAAGAAACCAATTACGATGGATGTAGGTGCTTCCTTATTTGATAGTTCGGATTCTTTCGTTATGATTCGTGGTGGTCATGTAGATATGGCTGTCTTAGGTGCACTCCAAGTCGATCAATTTGGAGAGATTGCTAACTGGGCCGTACCAGGTAAAACCATTTTAGGTGTTGGTGGAGCAATGGATTTAGTTGCAGGTGCAAAGCGTATCGTTATAGCCTCTAGACATCTAGCAAAAGACGGTAATCCGAAACTTGTAGAGAAACTGACATTTCCAAGTAGTGGAGTTAGAAAAGCCGATATGCTTGTCACAGAACACGCAGTATTTAAATTCACAGATAAGGGCACAGAACTTATTGAAATACTGTCTGATATAAGTGTTCATGAATTAAAAAATATTACCAGAGCTGTATTTACTTATAGTAATGAAAAAATCAGTATAAACAGGCATGGGTAAAAATCATGGAGGTCAAGCAAAACGGCAATGGTTGCAAGTTCAATATGAAGGAGTTGTATGAATGAATCAAGTAACAATTATAGGCTCTGGTGTAATGGGAAAAGGCATTGCATATGCCTGTGCTATTTCTGGTTATAAAGTTTATCTGAATGATTTAAATGAGGAAATTCTTGAACAAGCAAAAGATGCTATTGATCGATTGCTTGATGGAAGCTTTAAAAAAGGATTTCTAAAAGAAACGAACTACGTTAGTGCAAAAGAGAACCTACATTACGAAGTTGATCTCGAAACAGCAGCAAAAGATTCACACCTCGTCATTGAAGCTGTCTTAGAAAAAATGGATTTAAAAATAGATATTTTTAAAAAGCTAGATAAAATATGCGGAGCAGTAACAGTTCTAGCAACGAATACATCTACAATGAGTCCAACAGAAATTGGTGCACAGACATCACGTCCGAATAAAGTAGTTGCGATGCATTTCTTCAACCCGGTTCATAAAATGAAGCTTATTGAAGTAATCCGTGGTTTGGAAACATCGGATGAAACAGTTCAGTTCGTGAAAGAGGTTGCGACCCAACTGAATAAGGAAGCAGTAGAAGTTAATGAATTTCCAGGATTTGTTACATCCCGAATGAATTGCTTAATTGGTAACGAAGCAATGAATATGCTTATGGAAGGAGTCGCGAGCCCTGAAGACATTGATAAGGCAATGAAACTCGGGCTCAACCATCCGATGGGACCTCTTGAGCTGGCAGATCTGGTAGGACTAGATACAAGGCTGCGAAATATGGAGTATCTGTATGAAACGTTAGGGGAAAAGTACCGTCCCTGCCCACTCTTAGTTAAATATGTAAAAGCTGGTCGGCTAGGGAAGAAAAGTGGCAGCGGCTTTTATAAATATACGTAAGGAGGGTACGTCATGAGAAACTACGAAAACCTTGATATAGACATTAAAGACGGTGTTTATTGGCTTACTTTAAACCGTCCAGAGGTAAGAAATGCACTTGATGCAAGTATGTTAAATGAGATAGATCAAGCGATTGATGAAGCGGAACAAGAGGAAAATGTAAAAGTTATTGTTGTTCAAGGTGCTGGCAATAAATCTTTCGCAGCAGGTGCGGATATTAAGCAGTTAAATGCACGGAAGCCACTCGAAGCTTTACATCCTGGTATGCAAGGGCTTTACAATAAAATGGAGAGCTGCAAGAAAGTAACGATTGCTGCTGTGAGTGGTTACGCTCTTGGGGGTGGCTGTGAGCTAGCACTCGCTTGCGATATCCGCATTGCAGCGAAAAACGCAAAGTTCGGTTTACCCGAGCTGAATCTCGGTATTATCCCTGGAGCAGGTGGAACACAACGACTATCCCGTATCATCGGAAAAGGAAGAGCCCTTGATATGATTTTAACTGGCAAGATTATTGATGGCGAGGAAGCTGAACGCATTGGACTCGCTACGTATTATACCTCCGAAGAAGAACTTACAACGAAAGCAGAATCAGTCGCGGCAGAAATTTTGAAAAAAGGACCTGTTGCCATTCAATTAGCCAAATTCGCTGTACATAAAGGGTATGATGTCGACGAAGGTACGGCGATGTGGATTGAAAAACTATCACAGGCTGTAGCCTTTGGTACAGAAGATAAAAAGGAAGGAACAGAAGCATTTATTGAAAAAAGAAAAGCTACTTTCAAAAACAGATAAAAGGAGATGTCATTATGGATTTTAACTTCTCAGAGGATATTGAATTTTTACGTGCAAATGTAAGAAAGTTCGTGAAGGAAGAAGTGGAACCACGTGCGATGGAGATAGAAGAAAATGATCATATTCCCGAAGATATCGTTCAAAAATCGAAGGATATGGGGCTTTTCAGTCTAAGTATCCCAGAAGAATATGGTGGTCTGGGTCTTGATATGGTTGGTAAATGTGCGATTTATGAAGAGCTTGGAAAAACGCACAATGGGTATACTACACTGCTTGGTGCTCATACGGGCATAGGCACCGTTGGTATAGTCGAATTGGGAACGGAGGAACAGAAACAAAAGTACTTACCGAAGATGGCAACTGGTGAATGGATTGGTGCTTTTGCATTAACAGAACCTAGTGCTGGATCAAACGCTGCGAACTTAAAGACTACTGCGGTAAGAAAAGGCGATAAGTATATATTAAATGGATCAAAACATTACATTACAAATGCTGTGGATGGTCATGTTTTTACCGTAATGGCTGTTACAGACAGTTCAAAAGGTGCAAAAGGGATCACATCGTTTATTGTTGAAAAAGATTTTCCGGGTTTTGTTTTAGGTAGTGTTGAACAGAAAATGGGATTAAGAGGATCCCATTCAGCGGAATTATTTTTTGAAGATATGGAAGTTCCGGTTGAGAACGTATTAGGTGAAGTAGGAAGAGGCTATGTGAATGCCCTAAAGGTATTGGCCAATGGACGTGCAGGACTTGCAGCTCGAAACCTTGGATCCAGTGAGAAATTACTGGAACATTGCTTGTCTTATGCTAAAGACCGTGAACAATTTGGTAAACCGATTATTGAAGTCCAGGCAGTTCAACATATGTTAGCAGATATAAGTATGCAAATTGAGGCTCTAAGGTCATTAACGTATCGGGTAGCATGGATGTCGGACCAGAAGATGCGTGTAGTTAAAGAAGCTGCTATAGCAAAACTTTTTGGTTCTGAAGTATACAATAAGGTTGCAGATATGGCAGTTCAAATCCATGGTGGAGTTGGTTATATGAAGGATTATCCGATCGAACGGTATTTCCGTGACGCTCGGATTACCAAAATTTATGAAGGTACTTCTGAAATACAAAGAAACATTATTGCAGGAGAATTGACTCGAGAATTAGTAAAGAAGGGGTGAGTAATTTGATAGATTCCTATATTGTTGGATCTGTAAGAACAGCTATCGGGAAGATGGGTGGGTCGTTAAAAAATGTAACCGTAGATTATTTAGCGGAAGCCGTAATTCGAGAAGTTATGCAACGGTCAAATGCAGATATAAAAGTAGATGAAGTGATTTTGGGGCAAGCAAAACAAAGTGCAGATACGTCGAACTTGGCGAGGCTCGCTGCCTTACGTGCAGGATTGCCGGTGGACGTTCCTGGATATACCGTTCATCGCCAATGTGGCTCTGGTTTACAGGCAATCAATAATGCAGATATGCAAATTAAATTAGGACTCTCAGATGTCGTGATTGCGGGAGGAGCGGAAAGTATGAGTACGGCACCATACTATATGCGAAATGCCCGCTATGGTTTACAAGCTGGAAATGGACTTTTACTTGATCCAAATACAGAAAGTCAACCTTGTTCTCAGCCTAAAGAAACGTACGGTAATTTAACGATGGGATCAACAGCAGAGAATTTGGCAGAAAAATTTGCTATATCTCGAGAGGAACAGGATGTTTTTGCTCGCAGAAGTCAGGAACTTGCAGATGAGGCAATCAAAGATGGTCGCTTTACAAAGGAGATTGTCACCGTCGATGTTAAGGAACGTAAAAAAGTCACCCCGTTTCGCGTTGATGAGCACCCACGACTTTCTACATTGGACCAATTAGGTAAGTTACGTGCTGTTTTTAGAGAAAACGGGACGGTTACTGCAGGAAATGCAAGTGGAAGGAACGACGGCGCTTCAGCGGTTTTGATGATGAATGAAGCAAAGGTGAAGCAATATGGATTGAAGCCGAAAGCAAAAATTATTGCTCAAGCTGTGAGTGGCGTGTCACCAGAAATTATGGGGATTGGTCCAGTAGATTCGACGGCTAAAGCATTGAAACAATGTGGATTAACCATTGCTGATATTGGTTTGATCGAATTGAACGAAGCTTTTGCTGCGCAAGCATTATCTGTTATTAGAGAAGCGAAAATGGATATAAACCGAGTGAATGTAAACGGGGGAGCGATCGCATTAGGTCATCCAATAGGTGCTACAGGTGCCGTTTTAATGACTAAACTTTTGCATGAAATGGAAAGAAGAGGAGAGAAATACGGTCTTGTTACCCTTTGCATCGGCGGAGGGCAAGGTATCTCTACAATCATTGAATACATCCAATGATAGAAGCAATCGAGACTAGAACAAAAGTGTTTTAACCAAAGTAAAATCCGAACATAGTTGGTGCATATATACCGCTACGGAAATAGACTACGCTTTCCGCGGGCGCTGCTGAGCCTGCTCCAAGCTATCGCTCTACGTAGTCTCACCTTGGCTTCTCATCCCGCAGGAGTCTCCGTGTATTTCCATCGCTATTATGGCGAAATGTTCGGCTTTTGGTTAAACACTTTAGTTATATCCCAGGCTCTTTTTCTTAACGTCGTTTTTCTATTAAGTACTACTTAAGATTGAAGAGCACCATCTTTTAGAAAAGAACTATAACTAAAAATGGGAGGAAGTTAATTTGAATGAACTACATGTTTTACAGATTCTTCCTATGTACCATCCAGATGGGGAGGAAGTGTTAAATGGACTTGTGCGTGTCACAAAGTTTGATCAGTTTGATGAACAGGAAATGATTACATTTTTAAAAGAAACTAAAGTGGATGGGATCATTTTGCGTGCTCCGGCAAAGATCACACCGGCGATGATTGACGCATGTCAGCAAGTTACAGCTATTTCGGGAGCAGGAGTCGGTCTGGATAACATCGATGTGGCTTATGCTACCAAAAAAGGCATTCGTGTTCTTCATGCGCCTAAGACCAATAGTCAGGCGACAGCAGAACATGCGGTCAGCTTAATTCTTGCATCAATGAAGAATATTGTCATGTTCCATAATGAAACACAAAAAGGTAACTTTACTTACCGAGATGGAAAATATACAAGGGAACTTTATCATAAGAAGCTCGGTCTAATCGGTTTTGGGTCCATTGCACAAAAGGTAGCTAAAATGATGAAATTCGGATTTGAAATGGATGTAATGGTATATGTCAGAAGCATTCATGAAGAAAGAAAAAAGCTTGCAGAGTCTCTAGGTGTAGAATTAACAACCTCGATGAAGCAAGTATTTCAAGAAAGTGATGTGGTTAGTTTACACATTCCATTAAATGAAGAGACGAACGGGATAATTGATCAAACTTACTTTGACGTCATGAAACCATCAGCAGTCTTAATTAATACTGCACGCGGGGGAATCATTAATGAAAACGATCTCGTTGAAGCTTTGAAGAATAAGAAGTTCCTTCGTGCTGGAGTGGATGTCTTTCGTATGGAACCACCATCGGATCATCCTTTTTTTGACCTAGAAGAAATGATTTTAACACCACATGTTGGAGGGATTAGCCTGGAAGCGGCAAAAGCTACATCTGTAATCATTGCAGAAAACCTAGTGAAAGTGCTTCATGGTGAAGAGCTGCCAACAATCGCAAACAAGGAACAACTTACTAGTTGAGAAAGGAAATGACTGCACGTGTATGGAGAATGAAATAAAGTTGCAGTTATTACAGGTGCTGTATGTAGCTGGAGGACCAAAACAATAGGAGGTATAAATATGAAGGAAAAGAAAATTGCACTGATTCCTGGGGATGGAATTGGTCCAGAAGTAATCTCAGAAGGAGTTAAAGTCCTAAAAGCAATTGAACAGGTGGATAGTAATCTTTCTTTTGAATTCACCGCGTATCCATGGGGGTGCGAATACTATTTGGAACACGGAAAAATGATGGAAGAAAATGGTCTTGATCAATTAAAGGATGCAGATGCTATTTATCTAGGTGCTGTTGGGTACCCTGGTGTTCCTGATCATATTTCACTTTGGGATTTGCTATTGAAAATCAGAAAGGGGTTTGATCAATATGTGAACTTACGCCCTGTCACGTTGCTGAATCCTTCATTAACTCCGCTTAAAAATAAAACAGAAAAGGAAATTGACTTTTTGGTTATCCGAGAAAATAGTGAAGGAGAATATGCTGGTGCAGGTGACTGGTTATTCAAAGGGAAGCCAGAGGAAGTAGTCTTACAAACTGGAGTGTTTTCCCGTAAAGGGACAGAGCGTATTATTCGTTATGCTTTTGAGGAAGCACGCAAACAGAAAAAAACATTAACAAGTATTAGTAAGGCTAATGCATTAAATTATTCGATGGTCTTTTGGGATGAAGTGTTTGATGAGGTAGGTAAGGAATATCCAGATGTAGTGACTTATTCTTATCTCGTTGATGCGGCATGTATGTTTTTTGTCCAGCAGCCAGAAAGATTTGAAATTGTTGTTACTACCAATTTATTTGGTGATATTCTTACAGATATTGGTGCAGCAATTACAGGTGGCATGGGTCTGGCTACTGGGGCAAATATTAATCCGGAGCGAGAGTTTCCATCGATGTTTGAACCGGTACACGGATCTGCACCAGATATTTCAGGTAAAGGATTAGCAAATCCGATTGCCGCAATTTGGTCAGTCGCACAAATGATGGATTTTTTTGGGGAAGCGAAGTGGAGCGAATTAATTGTTACTACAATCAAAGAACTACTTAAAGAAAAGGAGTACTTAACTCCTGATCTTGGTGGAAATGCTACAACAGCAGAACTTGGTAATCAATTTATTAAACTACTATTCGAACAGGATGCGATTACTTATAAAAAGAATCGATGAAAGTTTGAGTTGTTATGGTTCGGTTTATCAACATCATCTCAATACACTTTTTTGCCAAACACACCAACTGTTTTACTATCAAACTTCAGTGGATTAATACATATTATATATCCTATTTGTTTCGACTATAAAATTGCGTATGTGTTTCAGATATATATAAGAATAATAAACATAAAATTTATAGGATGGGGTGAGTGATATGGACCATTAAGCAGATGTCATTATTGTGTAAGAAAGCTATAAAAGAATGAAAGGAGAAAGTGTATGTTTGTTTCCAAACGCCTACAAAACATGCCTAAATATGTGTTTTCAGAGTTTCAGAGGAAGAAGAAAGAATTACAAGAAAAAGGGATAGATGTCATCGATTTAGGAATCGGTGCGCCGGACTTGCCAACTCCTTCCTTTATTTGTGATGTACTAACGAAAGAAGTAAGGAAGTCTGAGAATCATCGCTATTCCAACTATAGTGGGGATCTGGAATTCAGGGAAGCTGTCGCTCATTTTTATCAGAAGCATTATGGCGTTTCTCTTGACCCGGAAACGGAAGTTCTAGCCCTAATTGGATCGAAGGAAGGAATTGCTCATCTCATCCAAGCCGTCATCGATCCTGGTGACAAGGTTATCATTCCAGATCCTGGATATCCTGTTTATCGTATGGGAGTCCATATCGCAGGTGCTGTTAGTGTACCACTGTCATTAGATAGGAGTGATGGCTACCAGCCCGACTACAAGAAACTATCACCTCAGGATATAAACGAAGCGAAGTTAATGTTTTTAAATTATCCAAGTAACCCTACTACAGCAACTGCCAAAATAGATACATTTCAAAAAGCGGTCACATTTGTTCAGGAAAACAATATAATCCTTGCACATGATGCAGCTTACGATCTAGTGACATTTAATGGGTACACGTCCCCAAGTGTCTTGCAGGTCCCACATGCGAAAGCGTATGCGGTGGAGTTTGGCTCTTTATCCAAAAGTTTTAATATGACAGGCTGGCGGATTGGGTATGTCGTTGGAAATCAAGAGGTGATTGGTGCATTAAAGGTATTAAAAAGCAATGTGGATACGAGCCAATTTCTCCCAATTCAAAAAGCTGCTGCTGCAGCACTTCGAAGTGATTTCCAAACAGTAAGGGAAAATAATGACGTATTTTACAAGCGGATGAAGAAACTTCATCAAGCATTAGATAGCATGGGAATTTCAGCAGAGGAGCCAAAAGGAACTATCTTTCTTTGGGCAAAAGTTCCTAAAGGATTTACAACGGATACCTTTGTCCAAAAGTTATTAACGGAAGCAGCGATTATTGTGACGCCTGGTACAGCTTTTGGGAAACAAGGAGAAGGCTATATCCGTATTTCCCTATCTGTAACAGAGAAAGTATTAGATGAAACCATTAGCCGTTTGGAAAAATTGAATCTATCAGAGGGAATTCCTGATTGAGGCAGAAGCATTACAGGAGGATAAGGTCACCGTGATTGAAGTTTTAACAGAGAAAGAGCAAATTTTTGCCGGTTCTACGATTGTGCAATTTACGAAAAAATGAGGAGGTTTTATAGATGGATACATTATTGGAAACGGAAAAACTAGCAAACTTTATTAATGGCGAGTGGGTGGAAGTCGAAAACACTACAGCAGTAATTAACCCGGCTACTGGCAAAGAGGTTGTTCAAGTACCACTTTCTGATGCAAATGCAGTGGATCAAGCAGTCGCATCTGCCCAAGCAGCACAAAAGCAATGGGCATTGGTTCCTGCCCCACAACGTGCAGAAGTATTATATCGAGTAGGGAATTTGTTAAAGGAGCGGAAAGAAAAGCTTTCCCAATTGTTAACGATGGAAAATGGAAAGGTTCTGGAGGAAGCTCGCGGTGAGGTGCAGGAAGGAATCGATATGGCCTTTTACATGGCGGGTGAAGGGCGTCGTCTATTTGGACAAACAACACCATCTGAGCTGAAAGATAAATTTGCAATGAGCCAGCGTGTTCCGGTCGGAGTAGTTGGAATCATTACACCATGGAATTTCCCGATAGCGATTGCAACATGGAAATCATTTCCGGCTATTGTGGCAGGAAACGCAGTTGTCTGGAAACCTGCAACAGAAACACCAATTATGGCTTACGAATTAGCTAAAATCTTTGAAGAAGGAGGACTTCCAAAAGGTGTCATTAATGTCGTATTTGGTTCCGGGTCGACTGTTGGGGACAGCATGGTGCACCATCCTGATATTCGAGTGATTTCCTTTACTGGTTCAAATGAAGTCGGGAGAAACATCGCGGCAGAATGTGGCCGTCAGTTGAAAAAGGTTTCTCTTGAAATGGGTGGCAAAAACGCAATTATTGTTATGGATGATGCAGATATTGATTTGGCAGTAGAAGGGATTTTATGGAGTGCTTTTGGAACGAGTGGTCAACGTTGCACGGCATGCAGCCGAGTAATTGTACATGAAGCGGTAAAAGGAAAATTAGAACAAAAGCTGTTGACTGCAATGGAAAGATTGACAATAGGGGACGGTTTGGATGAGTCCATGAAAGTTGGACCAATTATTAACCAAGCAGGAATAAGAAAAATTAAAGACTATATTGAAATTGGTAAAGAGGAAGGGGCTAAATTACTGGTAGGTGGCCATGAATTCAGGGATGGGGCACATCAGGGCGGAAACTATTTTTCACCGACATTATTTACAGATGCGACGGCAGACATGCGGATAGCGCAAGAAGAAATTTTCGGTCCTGTCGTTTCATTGATTCCAGTCCAAAGCTTTGAAGAAGCGGTTGAAGTCAATAACGGGGTGGAGTTCGGGCTCTCTAGTTCGATTTTTACACAAAATGTAAATCGTGTTTTTCAAGCGCAGCGGGATCTTGATACAGGAATTGTTTATGTGAATGCGGGTACGACAGGGGCTGAAATCCATTTACCATTTGGTGGAACGAAAGGAACAGGAAATGGTCACCGTGATTCAGGAGTTCAAGCGTTGGATGTATTTACCGAGTGGAAAGCGGTGTATGTGGATTACAGTGGAAAGCTACAAAGAGCACAAATAGATGTAGAATAAATGGTAGTGATACAAGGACGGTAGGTACGCTTCACTTGAAGCGTACCTACCGCCCCCCTTTGCATCTATATTGCAAGAAGCACGGGGACGGTTCTCTTGCTTCCGTTTAGGCTATCCCATTTCCAAGTAAGATCATTGAGTGAGTCCTTTGAAAACCAATCCAAGCCTGATTTCAAGTATACTTGGTTTACGTAGTAATTTTTGTAATAATTGACTTGTAGATAAATTTAAAGGGGCGAGCATATGCGTCAGGTGTACAGTAACATTATTCAATTTCGAGGGAATCACTATGATTACGGATTTATGCAAGGGGAAAGTTTAAAGGATTCTTTCATCATTAAAAATAGGCATCGTCATTGGAAATTAAGAAGGCCTCGGTTTACGATTGATGAAAGGGAGGCTAGAAGTGCATTTATGCGGTTTGCGCCTGGAATTTGGGAAGAGCTTGAAGGCTTGCGGGATGCACTACAGCAACCGATGGATATCATTTTACGTGATTTTGGCAATTACCGGGTTCAGCCAGTGTACAGTGGCTGTTCGATTTTAACGGGACAGGACTATATGATCCGTAATTATGATTATCACCCGAAAACCTATGAAGGACGGTATAACTTTTTCCAACCAACAGATGGTGGCTATGCAACTGTTGGCCCGTCGCAGCGGGTTACCGGTCGGATGGATGGGATGAATGAGAAGGGACTTGTGATGGGCTATAATTTTATCAATCGCAAGGATCCAGGAGATGGGTTCATTTGCCATATGATTGGAAGAATTATATTAGAAACATGTGCCAATGTGGAGGAAGCAATTGTGCTTGTAAAGGAAATTCCACATCGAACCTCATTTAGTTATATTGTGCTCGATGAAAAGGAAGAGACCTATGTGTTGGAAGCAACTCCACGGTCTGTGAACGTACATCAGGCCAATGTATGCACGAATCATTTCGAAGTGCTGCAACATGAAAATCGCCGGTATATTGATGAATCACAAGAGCGATTGGATGCGATTCAGAAGCAGGAGGATCAGGCGACAGATGCACACAAGGCATTCCGGCTGTTAAATGATACGGATAAAGGAGTTTTTGTAGATAATTATAAAAGCTGGTCAGGAACATTGCATACATCCGCGTATTTTCCAAAAGAGAAAAAAGCTTGGATTGCGCTCGGTGGCGACCAGGAGCCAGTTCAATTTGATTTCGAATCCTGGTTGAACGGGAAAGACTTGGCAGAGCGTAAAATTTGGGGCAAAGTAAATACCGAAGCAGGCTTTGCACACATGGACGAAAACGCACGTTAGGAAGCATGGGGACGGTTCTCATGCTTCCTTTTTATGAATTTTGGTGTTGTCGTTTTTGAGTGGTGTCTGGCAGCTATTGGTTAAAAATTTTATGGCTGACAAATTTAAAGTTTGCTATCTATTTAATCGTTTATATTATTGTTTTGATATTTTTGAACATGTAAATCATATGCCAAACCCCTGCCGCTTTGATTGCAAAGGGAAGACCCACCATGCCAATTTTTGAAGATGTATTTGGGCCATTTTGGCATCTCTCTGTCCCCCCAAGCTTTACTCTTTATCCATTCAACCAGTCAACAACCCTATCCCCCCGAAAATAAACTACCTTAACATCCTCTACATCCGTAATAAGGGTCACTTTTTTGGTATCACGATAAATTGTCTTAGATAAGAAGAAAGGAACAATGATTAACGGTGCAAATATAGATAATAGTATGAGTGGAAATGCATTATATGAAAGATTGACAAGGCGATTAGACCAAGTACAAATGTGGCGAAAGACTGTGGTGATTGAATCATGGTAGCCACTGCTAACTTTTGTTCCGCCTTTGTTGCTTTTGCCTTTACAAGGATAGGACCTGCAATTCTTCCAGCAGCATTAATATCAAAGGAGCATAACTCGTGTTTGTTACTCCTGAATTAGGTAGTTGGAATGGAAGAAGATGAGGGAAAAGAGGAATTTGAAATTGTTCCAGTAATAGATACAGAAGAGGCTTTGTGGTAGTGCGTAGATAATATGGTAAACCATTTGATACTTATTCCTGAGAAACCAGAAGTAGTATCATCATGAAGCCTGGCTTTTTAGGTATTAATCCCGAACAGAACTGCCTACTATGAAAACCTATTAAAAAAGTGCCACCCCCATAATACCAGGGTTTGGCACTTCAACTTTTATGCAGTAGATTCCTGTTTAGGATCTTGCTGTTTTTTTTCTGTTTTATCAATGATGGATGTACCAACTAAGTCACCGGTGACATTCAGTGCTGTAGCGCCCATGCCGATTAGTGCATCGATGGCAGCGAGTAGGGCGACTGCTTCCATTGGCAGGCCTAACTGCGCAAAAACTGTGGCAATCATGACGATACCAGCGCCAGGAACACCAGCTGTCCCAACAGAGGCGAGTGTTCCGATTAGTACAACTTGAAACATTTCCGCAAAGCCCAACGGTTCTCCAATAACATTGGCAGCAAACACAGCAGAAACCGCAATGCGAATCGCTGCTCCATCCATATTAATGGTCGCACCTAATGGGAGGCTGAACCCATACAGGCTTTTGGATAACCTCATGTTCTTTGCTGCGTTCAACGTAAGTGGTAAGGTCCCAGAACTGCTTTGGGTAACAAAAGCAGTGACCATTGGTGTCCGTGCATGTGCAAAAAATTGTCCTGGACGAACTTTTGTAACTAGCATTAATAAAATGTAAAAACCAACCTGTACAAGTAAAGCAATATAGAGCACAACGATCATATTTCCTAGCGAAAACAACGTTTCTGACCCTTGGTTCCCAACTGTCTTCGCTATAATCGCAAAGATCCCGATTGGCACATATTGCAAAATGACCTTCATGATGGCAAGTGTGGCCTCGTTTAGTCCGTCGATGACTTTATAAACATGTTCCCCAAGTTCGCTATGCGCTTTCGATGAACGTAAGTAAGAGATTGCGATACCAAAGGCAACAGCTGTAAAGATAATGCCTAATAAATTGAGCTCACTGAACGCAGTCACAATATTATCTGGGACGATCGTCAAAAGCACACTGATTACACCAGGATTGTCAGGAACCTCAAACGCTTCATTCGTATCAAGCGTCATGCCGGTACCTGGGTTAAAAATACTAGCCACAGAGAGTCCGACAATAATCGCAACAGCCGATGATAGCAAATAAAAAATAAATACTTTGCCGCCCATGCGCCCTAAATTACTAATCTTCGTCTGGTTCACACCAACGATTAATGTGAAAAAGATTAATGGAATAATAAGAAATTTGAGCAATCGAAGTAATAGATCTCCAAGCGGTTCTAAAACGGCAGCATCTTCACCAAAAATAAATCCAACAATAATACCAAGAATAAGTGCAATGGTTACTTTTAAAATCAATGATGCCTGTAGATAACTTCTCCAAATTCTCTTCATAAACACCCTCCTTTTACCATGTGGTTATCAATCGATATATTAATCCTTATTTACCAAATCGGAATTATTACATACTAAACTATAATAAATAGGAACAAACGTCAATGCTGATGCTCAGTAATGTATAAACGTTTGTAACAGGGGCAGACCCATCGGCCTTGAATTAATGGAACCGAAATCCAGAACAATTAAATTTTAGTAATTGGTTTCTTTGCTGCAATCAACCTTTAGCTTGCGGCGTAGGGTGGTTTCCTTTAACCGATTACGTTTTTACGAAAGATATATAAGATCACTCACGAACTGGTTTGTGCACGATTAGTTTGGTGCCTGTCACTTCTCAAATTTTGTCATAATATGTCGAAAATTAGAAGGTAGTATGGTTTTAAGAATATACTGTTAGGGTGGTATCATTCTTCTTTTCTGTTTGGGGAAGGAGGTAATTACTATGGAAACATTTCTTGAATTTCTAAAAGGGATTTTAGAGGGAATTGTACGTGAGTTAAGTGCGCTTCTCTTTCGAAATAACCTACTAGAACACAAGAAAACCACCCTGCGCCGTGACAAGCGAAAGGGTGGTTAATCATAAAAATAGATAATTGACAACTACCGTAGATAGATTTGGGTCAATGTGTCTTTCCCTCTGTCCCTGAATAAATTGGTGAATACCTTTTTTCGTGTTTCATATACGGACGTAGTTGCCTGTTGCTGTTTTAATGCTTTGATTTCTTGCTTTAATTCATTTATTACCTTCGCTTGTTCTTGCAACAGCTGGAGATTTTTGCTTTGTTCACGCTGTACTTGCTTTAATGCATGAATTTCTTTTTCCTGGATTGCAACATTTGAGACAGTTTTTCCAATCGTTTGCATTACCGTCAAAATATTTTCCTTGTGACTTCCTTCATCTATCGAATTCTGAATTTCCTCTAGCGGGCTCTCCGTTGTGGCAAATACATTTCGATTTGCTAACATTTCTGAAATCTGACCATTTTGATAATCCTCGGATTTACATTTTTTTATAAATTTTAATACGTCAATCGCTTCTGGATGATAATAGGTGATGTTCTTTTCATCAGTTTTCGGGATATAAACATTAAAATCTTCCATCCACACTAACATCGTGTCTCTTGAAACATCAACAATATAGCATAGCCCATTGGTCGTTAACAATTCCAATGCTTTCACCGACTTTCTATTAATCTTTCACCGCAATCATTTTTATCTAGATTCCAAGTGATATTGCTAGCATACACCCCGACAACGGAAACAATATGTAATAAAAGTGGGAAAAGTAAGTAAGAAGCACGGGGACGGTTCTCTTGCTTCCTAACCGAACAGTGCAATCTCCTTCATCGGAGGTTAGTAGGGGTTGTACGTGAAAGTAATGCCTATTTCTTACGGATGAGTATTTTAGGAAAACAGAAAAGCCACCCCGGCCTTCGCAAGCAGGGGTGGCTCTTACCTTTTAAATGTAGACAGTTTAATTTCGCTTATACCAGATGGATGTTCTGGTAAGTAACCCTTTTAGAATCAGTAGGAAAGACTCATTTATACCTTTATACATCTAATAATCCTTATTTATTAATAGAAACCTTATCCCATACACGATCAGCTATTTTAATCAAATGGTTTATCTTATTCCATTGCTCCTCTTCTGATAGCAAATTTCCTTCTTCTGTACTAGCAAATCCACATTGAGGACTTAATGCTAGGTTCTCCAAAGGAATATATTGCGTTGCTTCTTTAACTCTATTTGCAATGGCACTTTGATCTTCTAACTCTGGGAACTTAGATGTCATTAATCCAAGTACAATTTCTATATCACGTCGTTTAATATCTTTTAATGGCTTGAATCCGCCACTGCGCTCATCATCATACTCTAAGAAGAATGCGTCATAGTTTAATTGATCAAAGATGGATGCTACATAATCGTAACCACCATCCGTATGTAGATGTTTTGAGCGGAAGTTACCGCGACACATATGGACAGTGGCAATTAAATCCTCGGGTTTATCTTGTAATGCGTAGTTCGTCGTTTCTATAATTAAATCTAAAATTTCATCCTTACTTAAACCTGTAGATTTCATCATACGATTGGTAAAGGTAGAATCATTAAATGCAGTTAAAGTCGTATCATCAAACTGTATATAACGGCAGCCAGCTTCATATAAAGCATGCACAACTTTCTTATATGCAACACCTAAATCGTGAAACATATCTACTGGATTCGGATAAATTTCTTTTTCCTTTTCATTAATGGAACGATACGTAATCACACTAGGTGCTGGGATCGCAAATTTTGCAACTTGTGTTCCGTCGCCACACCGATCTACCGCATTCTTTAGAAACTTAAAGTGTTCTACCATATAATGATTATTATTTGTTATCTTGTCCTTAATTTCAATCGTAAATGGCTTTGGTTTATTACCACCACCAAAAGTTGCAGTTCTTTCGTTTTTGACCAATTCAATCCCTTCAAATCCTGAAAAGAAATCATGATGCCAAACAATACGCCTAAATTCCCCATCTGTGATTGCTTTCAAACCTGCATCAATTTGTTTTTGTACTAGTTTTTCAATTTCCTTATCTTCCACTTCTTTAAGGGCTGCTTTATCAATTTCACCATTTTTATAAGCTTCCTTTGCAAGTTTAATCGGTTCCGTTCTTAGAAAGCTTCCTACATGGTCCGCTTTTAGAGGTAATTTGTTAGTCATATATAACCTACTCCTTCCAATTAAACATTTAAGTATGCACGTACCCGTTATCTGCTACTTGTTGTAGGTATAGTATATCATTGAAAAATCAATATAGTGTACACCTTAAAACTATCGCTTGCTATAGATATAAACTATACCTACTATAAAAGAAATAGCTCTATCTGTTGAAGAATTACCATTCAGGTCTATCTATATATGTCTTATTCCTAAATAGTTTCCGAGTATGTTATATTATAATGGTTATACATACTATAAAAAGTGAGTGATTTTTTGTTCTGGATCAACATAGACAAACCAACAAAGACGATAAAAATACATCAAGCAAATTGCAAATATATATTAAAGAAAGAAAGTAGTTATAAAGGATTGGAACGTGAATTACGGGATGGCGGCTGGTTCACAATTGATTCTACGGAGCAAGCGCAACAATTTTTCTACTATAGTTATCCAAGTTTTAAACGACGTCAATGCCATGTATGCAAAACATGAAGCGTGAGTGGAAGTGTAACGAACATCATTTAACAAGTGAAAATATGTTTCGAAAGTGAATAACGCTCTGTTGATCGTGAAAACCTCCTATGATTAATATCCATTTTCCCCTTATAGATTTACAACAACTAGATGTGAAGGTAACTATAATCTTTGGAGGGGAAAATGGTGTTCAAAGTAGGGGTTTTGCATAAAGGGTGAATTCAATAGGTGAGATTTAGAACTAACAGGCTACATTTTATGTCGCGAACGCCGACCTAAGAGATCTATTAAACTATTTTGGATACTGAAAAGTTACGAACGAATTTTTCCTAAGAGCGGAACTCTTTTATCATTTTGATGATTATCAATTTATCAATACGATATATTCCAACTAAATAGGCTATGCAACAGCAATTATTTTAAGTTTTGATTAGGGTAGAATAGAAGAACAAATATTTTCCCTTCATTATATAGGAGATAAAGGAATGCAGAATTGGATATAATTGGATATATAAAAGTATTGCATCTAGTTATCTATCCGTGTTATATTAAATGTCTGCCACAGGAACAGAAGAAAAAATCAAAAAGATGGTTGACTTTTAGTTTGATAGTGTGGTAAGATAATTCTTGTCGCTTTTAGTCGACGCGAACGTAATTGAAAAGAGTAAACGAAAATAGTTGTTGACTTAATCAATTATGTGTTGTATAATTAAATTCTTGTCGCTGAAAAACGCGTCAGTAAATTTGCTCTTTGAAAACTGAACAAAACAACCAGTATGTCAAAGGAAAGAAAACTTGTTTTTCTTTTCTGAAACAACTCATTAGGTTTTACTTT
>NZ_JBIMEX010000011.1:0-143348 GCF_051262635.1 Oceanobacillus sp. CF4.6
GAGGTCACACCTGTTCCCATCTCGAACACAGAAGTTAAGCTCTTCAGCGCCGATGGTAGTTGGGACTTTGTCCCTGCAAGAGTAGGACGCCGCCAGGCAAGTCAAAAAAAGCTGATACAATTTGTATCAGCTTTTTTTTGCGTTTAAAAAGTTAATTTTCAAAAAAGAATTTCTATGAAATGAACTTCTCTCCATTTGGTAAAGAATAAATGCTATGTAAGAATAATTTTACATTTAATTATAATTCACTAAATAATACTTTAGTACAATTGGTAGTAGATATAAATATAATGAACTGGGGGGATTACCATGGAGAAATTGTTTGCTCAATTTTATACAGTAGAATGCAAGTTATTTAAGTATATTAATCAATTCTTTGAGCGTAAACATTTAAATTTATTTTTCCGCACAATTACCCATCTTGGAGATGCTAAATGGACGATTTCTATTTTGCTATTATTCATTCTATTCAGCTCAAAATCAATACAGTTGACTGCAATTGCAAGTGCAATTTCACTGACAATAAGTCATATCCCTGTAGCATTTGCGAAAAGATTATTCCCCCGAAGGAGACCATATATAGCCCTTCCTCAAATAGACGTGATCGATAACCCCCTAAAAGATCATTCTTTCCCTTCTGGACATACGACTGCTATTTTTTCTATAGTGACACCATTTATATTGTTATACCCCATATTGACTATTATTTTAGTTCCAATCGCATTTTTAGTTGGAATATCCCGTATCTATTTAGGTCTTCATTTTCCGTCTGATGTGGTAGTAGGTTGTTTACTTGGTTGGTGGGCTGGAACAATTTCATATGCATTCATGGTGAGTAATTTTATAAATATTTTCCTGTAAAACTACTCATTTAATAGGGGGTAATAAAATGAAAATTGCAATTTTTACAGACACATTTGCACCTGATGTAAACGGTGTGGCAAGAACCTTAAAGCGTTACACTGAATATTTGAATGAAAACAGTATTGAATACCGAGTATTTGCACCTAAAAGTTCTAGCAAAGATTTATTTTCAAAACACGTACTACGTTTTACAAGCTTACCCTTTTTTCTATATCGGGAATGTAGGTTAGCGTTGCCTAATTTATCTTATCTAAAGGAAGAATTATTAAGCTTTGAACCCGATATTATTCATGTTGCTACACCTTTTAATATCGGTTTATGTGGATTGCATTTTGCCGGAAAATTAAATATTCCTATAGTTGGTTCTTATCACACTGATTTTGATAAATACTTAAAGTATTACGATATTCAATTTTTGTCAAAAGTACTATGGAAATATATGCATTGGTTTCATCGTCCACTCAAAAAAATATTTGTTCCGTCTATGGATACACAGAAACAACTACAGAAACAAGGATTTAATAATTTAGCGATTTGGCCACGTGGAGTGGATCATTCTATCTTTCACTCGAATTACGATAAGCATATAATCAGAAATAAATATAATATTAAAGAAAAATATATACTACTTTTTGTTGGAAGAATTTCTCCTGAAAAAGATGTAATGCTTATTCCAGAGATTAATCAAATGCTGGAGGAAAAACAGAAGAATGATATTCACTGGTTATTCGTTGGTGATGGTCCTTTAAAGAATGAATTGGAGAAAAATGCTGCGTCTAATATGACATTTACGGGATTTTTAGCTGGAAAAGAATTGGCCCAAATATACGCGTCATCTGATTTATTTGTTTTTCCTTCTGCTACAGAGACTTTCGGGAATGTGGTGTTGGAGTCGTTGGCATGTGGAACTCCAGTTATTGGTGTAAATGCAGGAGGAGTTCGTTCGATTATTGAGCAAAATGTAACTGGAATACTATGTGAAGAGAAGAATACTGAAGAGTTTGTTAAAGCTATTACAACAGTATTATTAGATAAGGAAAAAAGAGAAATGATGAGTTCTCAAGGAAGTAAATATGCATTGAGCCAGACGTGGGATTCTGTATTTGCTAATCTTTTGGAAGAATATGATGAATTGTTGTCTTATGAGTCATATAAAAATCTTGCATAGAAAAGGGATGAAATGATAAAGCTCATTTCATCCCCTTTTCTATTAAGCTTGAATTTTATCGGTTTCTGTGATATTCCATTTCTTGCTAATACTGTCTGTGATTGATGTGAGGGCTCCATCACCGGTTACGTTACAAGCAGTACCGAAACTGTCTTGTGAGAGGTATAAAGCGATCATTAAGGATAACATTGTTGGGCCGAAGCCGAGCATGGTATCCAATAAACCGATTGCTGCCATAACAGCACCACCTGGTACACCTGGAGCTGCGATCATTGTAACGCCAAGCATTAATAGAAATGGAAGAATGGTTGTGAATGCAATGGATTCACCTTGTAAAAACAATACTGCTAGCGCACAGCTTAAAATTGTTATTGTACTTCCTGATAAATGAATATTTGCTAGAAGTGGAACCGTAAAGTCAGCAGTATTTTCCCGTACCTTTAATGTTTTAGAGTGTTTCAATGTTATTGGAATGGTTGCTGCAGAAGATTGTGTGCCAAGTGCCGTGAAATAAGCTGGTGACATTTTTTTAAGCATTGCCAAAGGATTTTGTTTGCTTAGTGACCCTGCAACTGAATATTGTAATATCAGGTATAAGAAATGAAGTATTACAATCATAATAAAAACTTTTGCAAACACATTTAAGATTGTTGCAACTTGACCAGCATGTGTCATATTGGCGAATATACCAAATATGTGGAACGGTAGTAAAGGAATAATTACCTTTTCGATAACGAGTTGAATAATATCGCGAAAGTCGTTGGATAATTTGAGTAGGGCATCACTTTTAATTGCTGCGATACCGATTCCAACTACAAAGGATATTAGCAGTGCTGTTACAACTTCCATTGGTGGGGCCATTTCCACATTAAAAAATGCTTCGCTTAATCCTTCTGTTGGATCTGTAAAAATTTCCATAGACTGTCCACGAAGTATCGTAGGGTATAGATTTTTTGCTATAAAAAATGCTATTGTTCCTGCGAGAATGGTGGAAGCATATGCAAGTAAAGCAGTGAGACCTAATAGCTTGCCTGCTCCACGTCCCATAAATCCTATTCCTGGAATAATAAACCCAATAATAATCAGTGGAATAATAAAGCCTAGAAAGTTTCCAAATAATCCATTGAACGTTGCAAATAGTTGAATGAACCATTCATTTGCAAAGGATCCAATAATAATACCAAGGATGATAGCGGTAATAATTCGAGCAAGTAAACCAAATCGTTTCATGTTTGCATCCCCCATGTTGCCTAATTTTTATTTAATTTCATAATTATACATACAGTATACCGTTGCTTTCCAGTCTAATTCAAAAGAAAAAATATTTCAAATTATATAAAAAGGGAAGTGCAACATATAGTGTGCACTTCCCTTATCCATCTGATTAACTCATACCATAAGGACCCATACTACCAGAGGCGTTGTTACTATTGTTGGTCCCGCCTAAAAAGGGCATCATTTTCTGTACGGTTTGTCCGAGATTTTGATTATTTCTTGTCATCGAATAATACGTTGCAGCGCCTACACCGACAGAAGCAAGTATTGGTAACCACATCCCATTACGATTTTGCATGATAACATCAATCCTCTCAAGTTTTAAAGTATCAGACAAGATTAGGATGGCACAAAAACCTGAAATCATGCTAGGAATCATATACCATATAACTTGCTTCTTCTGCTGCATTCATTCCTGCAAGTCTGCCTGTGACAAGTGCTGAGGTGATATTATAGCCGCCTGTATAGCCGTGAATATCTAAGATTTCCCCGCAAAAATAAAGTCCACGCATTATTTTCGATTGCATCGTGTTTGGTACTATTTCTTTGATGGATACACCACCACCGGTTACAAATGCTTTTTCGAGTGGGAGAGAGCCATGAACGTTAAAGGTGAAATTTTTGATTGCCTGGACGATGGAGCGCACGGTTTCTTTAGATACGTTGGCGCATTTTTGGTCGTCTCCAACTTTATTTTGAGCTAGAATATAAGTTAAAAAGCGTTCTGGAACAATACCTTTAACAATATTTTTAAAAGCCTTTTTCGGATTTTCCTCCATAGAAGTTAAGATATCTTCCATCAGTTTTTCTTGATCTTTATCTGGCAGGGCATCGAGTACCATCGGGACTTTTTTCTGGCCCTTCATCAATTCTTTTACAACAAATTGCGAACAGCGTAATACTGCTGGACCTGACACACCGAAATGGGTGAAAATCATATCCATTTTATGGGTGATGATCGGTTTTCCTTTTTTATTTAATACAGATAAATCAACACTACGGAGTGAGAGACCTTGCAAACTTTTATTCTGAATAAAGGGCTCTTTGGATGTGAGAGCTACTTCAGTCGGATAAAGCTCAGTGATGGTATGTCCAGCTTTCTTGGCCCAAGCATAGCCATCGCCAGTTGATCCCGTATGCGGAACTGCTTTACCGCCAACAGCAATAACAATGGCTTTCGTTTCCAGTTTTTCGCCATCGGTCAAAATAACGTTGTGCATCGTATCATTGTAATGGACAGCTTCCACCTTTGTATCCATGTTTACGGTGACGTTTAATTCCTTCAATTTATCAATGAGTGCATTCACAACACTTTGTGCCGAATTGGAGACAGGGAACATGCGACCGTGATCCTCTTCTTTCAGTGCGACGCCCATATTTTCAAAGTACTCTATAATATCATAGTTATTAAAAACGGAAAAAGCGCTATAAAGAAACTTACCATTTCCTGGAATGTGCTTGATGACCTCTTCCTGTGGTAGGCGATTGGTTACATTGCATCTACCGCCGCCTGATATGGCGAGCTTCTTGCCAAGTTTTTTTCCCTTTTCGATAAGCAACGTTTTTCCGCCGTGTTCTGCTGCTGATATAGCTGCCATTAAGCCGGACGGTCCACCGCCAATTACGATTACATCATATGTCAATTATATTCATTCCTTTCGTTAGTATAGTACCACTTAACTAGTCTCACTCTCAAATTTTCGTTAAATATAATTATAATTTCGACATAAAATGAGTTTCAGAACGAATGATATTTGAAGAAAGTGCAGATTAAGTGTGATAAAATGAAATTTAGTATAAAAAGAAAAGACACTGCTGACGGGGAAGTCGCAGTTTAAATACGAATGCGAAAAGATGCGGGTGAAATAATGTCGAATATTATAAGAGGCACGATGCTTTTGACGGGTGCTTCGTTTTTATCAAAATTACTGGGGATGCTTTATGTCATTCCTTTTAATGCGCTTGTAGGTGCTGAAGGTGGAACGCTTTATGCTTATGCCTATACGCCATATAGTATATTTATTAGTCTTTCAACGGTTGGGATTCCATTAGCAGTATCCAAATTTGTTTCCAAGTATAACTCACTTGGTGATTATGAGACAGGGATGCGAATGTTCAAGGCAGGAAGTGCACTCATGCTTGGGACTGGAATCATTGCGTTCCTAATCATGTTTCTCGGTGCGGATTGGCTCGCACATTGGATGATTAAAGGAGATGAGGCAGACGTTACTGCTGAAGATGTGGCGTTTGTTACCCGAATGGTGAGTGTAGCATTAATTATCATTCCTTCCATGAGTATTGTCCGAGGATTTTTTCAAGGTCATAATTCGATGGGACCGACAGCTATTTCTCAGGTGGTTGAACAGATTGTCAGGATTGCATTTATTTTAATCGGTGCTTATATCATTCTTCAAGTACTTGGCGGTTCTGTTGTTACTGCTGTAGGATTTTCCACATTTGCGGCTTTCATTGGTGCATTGGGATCCTGTGTTGTCTTGGCTTTTTACTGGAAAAAACGTAAGCCATTCCTGGATAAACAAGTCGCAGAGCAGCGCTATACGTACGATCTTCAAACACGTGATTTATTTAAAGAGTTGTTCCGCTATGCTGGACCATTCGTATTGGTTGGCCTTGCCATCCCTTTATATCAGTTCATTGATCAATTTACATTTGAACCGGCCATGCTTACGAGCGGACGGCAGGATATTTGGGTGGAAGCATATTCGGTTATTAATATGTACGGACATAAGATTGTAATTATCCCTATGACAATAGCGACAGGCTTATCATTGGCAATGCTGCCGAGCCTGACAAAGTCATTTACTAATAAAAATGAACAAATGGTTACAAAGCAAATTAACCAGGCTCTCCAGATTATTTTAGTACTCGTTATTCCAGCTTCTGTTGGGATTGCAATTTTAGCCGATGAAGCTTATGGTTCTTTATTTGGAATGGAAAATATTGAGTTGACAGGTACATTACTTGCCTGGTATGCACCGATTGCATTGCTATTTGCCTTGTTTACAGTAACTTCAGGAATACTTCAGGGGATCGATCAGCAGAATTATGCAGTGTTCAGTTTGGTAGTTGGTCTATTGGCAAAAGTTTTACTAAACAGCCAGCTTATTCAAATGTTCGGTGCAAAAGGGGCCATCTTCGGTACAGCAATTGCAGCCAGCATTGCCGTAATCCTTAACTTTTGGCGAATTAAAACTGCAATTGATTTCAGATTTAAACAAACAATTAAACGCACCATGCTAATTGGTATATTTACGTTGATTATGTGTGTCGTTGTTTGGATACTAAAAGGAATAATGGGGATATTTATCCCTTATGAAGAATCACGTTGGGCAGCTACGGCAATGCTTGCTGTCGGTGCAATTGGTGGTGGATTTGTTTACTTGGCACTTGCCTATTCATCCACATTGTTGGAACGAATTTTCGGTGGAAGGATTCCATTAGTTGGGAGATTTTTAAGACGATAAAGGAGAATGAGGATGCGGCTTGATAAATTGCTTTCCAATATGGGAATTGGAAGCAGGAAAGATGTAAAAACGTTACTTAAGAAGAACCAGGTTACCGTAAATGGAATGTTTGCCAAAGATAGTAGTATGAAAGTAGATCCAACTGCAGACGAGGTATCGGTGAATGGAAAAGTCATACGCTATCAGCAATATATTTATCTGATGATGAATAAAGCGCCTGGCTATGTTTCTGCAACGATGGATAACCGTGAAAAAACCGTAATTGACCTGCTTGGAGAAGACGTAAAGCACTTCAATCCTTTTCCGGTCGGGCGTCTTGATAAAGATACAGAAGGTCTTTTACTTCTTACCAATGACGGTAACCTTGCACATCAACTTGTTTCTCCAAAGAAAAATATCGGAAAAACCTATTATGCAAAGATAGATGGATTCGTAACGGATGAAGATATTGCTACGTTTCAGGAAGGTGTCGTGCTCGAAGACGGCTATCAAGCAAAGCCAGGGGCACTAAAGATTCTGGAGCGTGGAGAAAATTCAGAGATTGAAGTAACAATTACAGAGGGGAAATTTCATCAGGTGAAGCGAATGTTTGAAGCAGTGGGAAAGAAGGTCACCTACTTGAAACGTCTTCGCATGGGGGAATTAAAACTGGATGATACGTTAAATCTCGGTGCTTACCGTGAACTGACGGAAAGTGAGTTAGCGTATTGTTTGTCACTTAAGCCTAAAACATAGTTCCTAGATGATCAAATCAAATTAAATGAGGGATTACAGATGTCACATTACTTTATTGCTATCCACTTGCCGAAAGAATTGCAAACATCTTTATCGTACTGGCAGCATAAGTTAAAAGATCGATTGCCATACAAGCAATGGCCACATAGGGAGGATCTGCACATTACGCTAAAGTTTTTAGGACAAGTTACCGATAATAAAATACAACAGTTACTAAAGGAATTGCAGGCGGTCCAAGATATTCCGGCATTTGATTTGATTGTCGGAGGAATCGGTACGTTTGGCAATCCAATGAAACCTCGCGTCTTATGGGCCGGGGTTGAAGATACTGATCTATTAACTGAACTGCAACATGTCGTGGAGGGCTGCTCCCAGAAAATTGGATTTGAAAAAGAAAACCGGCAATATCGCCCACATATTACGATGGCAAAAAAATGGACCGGAGAGAGTGCTTTATCGGGCGAAACAATAATAGAAGTCCAACAGCAATTTACCGACAAACAGGCAATGCATGTTACAGAAGTTGTATTGTTCCAGATTCATCCAACGAAGTCGCCAAAATATGAGGTTGTTGAGCGGTTTCCGTTGAAGTAGCTCGGGTAGCAATAAAAATGAAGCATGTCTTATTGGCAACCTCGAGTCCGTATTGCGGCACGCTTATTAATTTAGGGAGGTGTCACCAATAGCCCAGCTTATTAAATTACAGGATTATATCTCACGTTACGAGTGGGACACGTTTCGCTACCCAACCCAGTACATACGATTGAAAAAAGATAATTGGAATAAGCTTTACAGCATATGGGAAAACCCTGAATTACTCAATAAACCGGAAACAGAGACAGAACCAGAGATAGAGCAACCAACTATGTCGCGGTTTTCTAGGTTAAAAGCTAAATGGAAACGACCAAAAGAAGAAGCACCAGATCAAGAGCCGGTTCAAGAGAATAGTGAATATAGTGACCTTCCTGACACGGAGTTAGAGCTAAAGCACTATTTTCTCGATAAGCTATTCCGATTCCAAATAAAATGGGCAACATCGACGGTTACGGAAACTTCTTTTGTAAAGGATAATTACTATCGGGACCCACTGCTGAAATATTTGCTGCAACGCTTCCCGGACACGTATTTAATTATGTATTTGCCGATATTTGCAATTAAAAAAGCGCCAGTTGAAACAGAAATCCTGTTAATCAGTCCAATTGGGATTGAAATCATTTATTTTCTGGAGAAAAGCCCGGATACAGTCATCATGGCCGGAGACGAACGAACATGGACACTGGAAAAAGGCAACGAACTTACGAAAATGCTCAGTCCGCTCATCGCACTGAAACGGTCAGAAAATCTTGTGAGCAGTATATTGGCCAGCCATTCGATTGATTTTCCGATTGAAAAAACGGTACTGTCACGGACAAATTCGATTGTCTATGCAACAGAGCCATACCATACAAAGATAATCGGTCAAAAAGATTATCCGAATTGGTTTCAGGAAAAACGGCGTCTTACTTCGCCATTAAAAAATATGCAATTAAAGGCTGCAGAGGTGTTACTGAAAACTTGTCAATCCACTTCCATCAAACGTCCGGAATGGGAAGCCGATAGGGACACCGAAACATTTCAAGACGTGGAGGAATAGGGCATGTACCTATTTATTATTAATCCAAAAGCAGGATCTGGCAAAGCGAAGCGGATTTTCTCCGATCTTCAAAAATGTAAAAGCTATCGCCAAATGAATAGCAAATACTATTACACGGAATATGGAGGACATGGGGAAGAGATTGCAAAGGAAATCAGCAAAGATCCAACCGGTAAGACAATCATTGTTATTGGTGGAGATGGTACCATCCATGAAGTGATCAATGGGCTGACCACAACAGATATTCCGATAGGTTTTATCCCGGGAGGTTCCGGCAATGATTTTGCCAGAGGCTGTGGGATTAAAGGGAAACCGGAACAAATTTTAATACAGATTATAAATAATAAACATCCACTAATCTATTGGATTGGAAACTATAGGCAGGATGATAAAGAAGAACGGGATTTTGTGAATAGCATAGGTTTTGGCTTTGATGCGGAAATAGCAAAAATAGCAAATGAATCCTGTTATAAGAATTTTTTTAATCGGATCGGTCTTGGTACAGTAAGTTATGTTATCGCACTCTTACAGGTTTTGATTTTTTTTAAACCAATGACCGTTACACTGGAACTGGATGGGAGAAAAAAGTTGCTTCAAAATTGCTGGATGGTTTCAATCGGGAATCATCCATATTATGGAGGAGGAATGAAAATCATTCCAAATGCCGTCGTCCAGCCTAATGTATTACCAATTCTTATCATTCATACGATATCCAAATGGAAGGTCTTAGCTCTGTTTATGACGGTGTTTTTCGGGAAACATGAAAACTACAAGGAAGTGGAAGTTCTTGAAGCCAAAACAATGAAAATAGCTTCCGAGCAACCTATCCGGTTTCAGGTGGATGGCCAAACAGACATTTGCCATGCAAGCATGATAAAGAAGCAGGAAGAACCAATAAAAATCAGTGGTTCTTCCTTATATTGACAATGAATATCAGCATTTCGGAAAATCTTATTTGTATTTTAGGACAAATCACTATAAAATATATTATTGAACGCTAATTTTGAAAGATGTGAATAGGTTATGATCGAATGGCTTGGACAAGTATTAGGTATTGGTTGGAAAATAACACCGGCTGGCGGGCTTACAGGTGATGCGTTTGTTGCAGAAAAAGACAACAGACGGCTTTTTTTAAAACGCAACTCATCCCCATTTCTCGCTGTGTTATCTGCTGAAGGAATTGTTCCCAAGCTGATTTGGACGAAGCGGATGGAAAATGGCGATGTCATTACCGCACAGGAATGGCTCGAAGGAAGAGCATTAAAATCTCATGAAATGCAACATCAGCGTGTAGCTGATATTCTTCATAAGATCCATCATTCCACTGAATTATTGCATATGCTCCTCCGTATGGGAAGGACACCTGCCACATCTGATGATAGTCTGGAAAATATCAAGGGCCTCTTGAACTCCAGAGGTCTCATTGAACAACATGTGGAAGTCCAGGAGGCAATTGATTATTTGGAGCAATTACTGCCGAGAACACGGAATCAGGAGCTTGTTGTCTGCCATTGTGATATTAATCATAATAACCTCATTCTTACCGAGGATAACAATATATTCCTTGTCGACTGGGATAATGCGATGATCGCCGATCCAGTTACTGATTTTGGCATGCTGCTGAAACGGTATATTCCAAAGGAAAATTGGAATGAATGGCTGATGAGATACAGCGTTACACCAACTAAGAATCTGTTTGAACGCATGTACTGGTACTTAATTCATGATGCGCTCCAGTTCTTAAGCTGGCATACAATGCGGGATGAACCAGCTAAAGTAATGGAACGGTTGAATGATTTAAAAGAAATCAATGAACAGGTACGCATGTCTATTCTATAGTAGTATTTTGTTGTATAGCACTTATCCAATTATCTAAATTAGTTTTATTCAATGCAATATGTTCCGGCTGACTTTGCGCTGATTCGCCTTGTCTTCCATAATTATAAATATCGGGAAGCAAACTCAACAGCTGTTCATCCGTGATGCTGTGGTTTGCCATCATCGATTTGATTAAACGTTCTATCTGCTGGTATTCACTGACACTGGCGGAAGATCCACTCTGTTGTTCATCTAAAATATCGAGCAGCAATGTTAATTGATTGTTTACGTTAAGCGTCATTTTTATCACCTCAGGAATTAGTTTCGTCTGTTTCAATTTTTCTATTCAAAAAGCAGTAAAGTGAGGGAACGCAATGCGTCAAAGAAATAAACCGTGGGCTGATGACTTTTTAAAGGATAACGACCAGCTTGTTATCCCAAATGCAATGGATTATAAAGGGAAATGGCAATCCGTCTTTAAAAATGATTATCCCATTCATGTTGAAATAGGAACTGGTAAAGGTCAATTCCTTGTTGGAATGGCCAAACAACATCCGAATATCAATTTTATTGGTATAGAGGTTGCAAAAAGCATTATCGTATCCGCTGCGGAGAAAGTCTTGGATTCAGAAGTTGGAAATCTATTACTTTTAAATGAAGATGCAGCCGATCTGCGGGAAATGTTCGCTGAAAACGAAATTGACACCATATACTTGAATTTTTCTGATCCATGGCCAAAAAGTCGCCATGAGAAAAGAAGGCTGACGTACCATACATTTCTGGAGCAATATAAGGAAGTACTGGATACGAAGGGAAAGGTTATTTTCAAAACCGACAACCGTGGATTATTCGAATATTCACTTGTAAGTTTCAATGAATTTGGGATGAAGCTTGAGGAAGTGAGTCTGGATCTTCATGTGATGGAGGATCCCCTAAATATCATGACGGAATATGAAGAAAAATTTGCAGCTAAAGGACAGGTCATTTACCGGAGTCGAGCTAGTTTTTAACGAATTAACGCGGACCATCATAGGTATAATATGATGGTCTTTTCTGTTATGATAATAGTAAGAAAATTTAGTTATTATGGGGTTAGAACTTGAATATAAAAAAGATTTCAGCAGTTATCCTCGGTGCACTCATACTTTTTGGTGTGAGTTATATGGTTTTTGTAGCTGGTGGGGAAACAATTAAAAATAATTATACTTTTGTTGGTAAAAGTAAACATTGGGAAGCTTCTTACAAGGTGAATGCGAAAGAGAAGTTTTATGAACGGAATGGAAGAGGACAATATGACAGCGAGTACGAAGACCAATTTAAACTTATTTTTAAAGGAACCGATAAAGAAATGGCGGAAATAGAGAAATTTCATTATAAATATCAGTCTCCGGCAGGCTCTAGCGATTCGACGATGACATTCGAGGAACCCCGCACCAATAAGGTTTTCAGTAGCGGGGCTTTTCATCAGGGCAGTGCCATTCCAAGGGAAAACCATATCATCGAAGTTCTTGTTCGGTGGGACGGAAATGAAGAAACTTTTGAATTGAAGGTACAGAAATAAGTTATCGTATTGATTACGTCAATGGTCCTGAAAAAAAGCTTGCCTTTTATAGCGAAGTTTGTCATAATAACATCAACAACTTGATTTATACACCTTTAAAACAGTCCTGTGAGTCTGGTAAGGTTTAAGCGGATGATTGTGTGTTTCTGCGCAATCGTCAGGAGACTCATGTCCTGTGCTGCTTTCAAACACCTTGCCAGATCGCCCGGGCAAGGTGTTTTTATATATCTATAAAAGGGAGAGAACGAGATGAAACAACGTGAAATTCAGGTGGATGAACGTTTACCACTATTACAAAGTTTGCCATTAAGTATCCAGCACTTATTCGCAATGTTCGGTTCAACCGTACTAGTACCAATATTATTTGGTGTAGACCCAGCTACCATTCTGCTTATGAATGGCCTTGGAACATTATTATATATTTTTATTACAAAAGGTAAGATTCCTGCATACCTTGGGTCCAGTTTTGCTTTCATTTCACCGGTAATGGCTGTACTGACTACTGGTGGCGGCTATGGAGCTGCATTGGGCGGCTTCTTCGTTGTAGGTATCGTGCTCGTATTGATAGGTATTATTGTGAAATTTGCCGGTACCTCCTGGATTGATGTTATTTTTCCACCAGCGGCAATGGGAGCAATCGTTGCGGTTATCGGACTTGAACTTGTTCCGGTAGCGGCTGACATGGCGGGCTTGGTTGCGGTTCCTGATGTACCAAGAGATACTACAGCAATTACAGTTTCATTGCTAACACTTGGAGCAACGATCATTTACTGGGTAACCATGAGAGGATTCCTAAAAATTATCCCGATCTTACTAGGAATTGTCACGGGTTATATTATTGCAACGTTGTTTGGTATTGTCGATTACACGGCAGTAAAAGAGGCAGCATGGATTCAAATGCCAACATTCTACAAAATTGAATTTAATTGGTCCGATATCCTGATTATTTTACCGGCAGCACTTGTTCTTGTTCCTGAGCATATTGGCCACTTGGTTGTCACAGGGAATATTGTTAAGAAAGACCTTATAAAGGATCCCGGGCTCGACCGCTCCTTGTTTGGGAATGGAATTTCAACAATGATTTCCAGTTTATTCGGATCGACTCCAAACACAACATATGGTGAAAATATTGGGGTACTTGCAATCACACGAGTATATTCCACATGGATTATTGGTGGAGCAGCACTTGTAGCGGTAGTTTTATCCTTTTGTGGGAAATTGGCTGCACTGATTTCTTCCATCCCGACACCGGTCATGGGTGGGATATCCTTACTGTTATTCGGTATCATCGCTGTAAGTGGTCTACGCATGCTCGTTGAACAGCAAATTGACTACAACAACTCACAAAATTTGATTTTGACATGTGTGGTCCTGGCAATCGGTATAAGCGGCGCATCCATACAGATTGGAACAGTGGCACTAAGTGGAATGGGACTAGCAACTGTAGTAGCGATTATCGTGAGCCTGTTCTTTAAATTGCTTGATGTATTGAATTTATCGAATGAATAGATAGTTTAGAGAATAGCAATGAAGTCCTGCGGCAATGCCTGTAGGGCTTTTTTTGATGTGGCACAGCGTGGGTGGGATTTGGGACAGTTGCGCGACGGTAACCGGGAAACTAACTAGGAGTCAAATTATTTAATTCGACAAAATATGACAAAAACCGGGGAGTGACAGGCACCACCCGGTTTTTATTGTTATTGTCTACCTTGTACGCCTGGGCTGTATTGTTTCCGTTGATTTACCCAGATACGATTCTGATTGGAGTTTCCCGGAAATTTCTCTCCGGCACTAAGTTTTATCTGTTGCGGATCATTCACATTACTGCCGGTTTCACCAACCTCGATATAAACCCCGTTATTTGGTGCCTTTTGACCAGCACGAAACTGTGAGCTTTCACCCATAGTAATCACTCCTTATTCAAGGTGTACTTAGTATGAGTTAATCTCTGCACATTAATTCGTGACAGTTATAGGATAATCCAAATGATTGTAAGCTGGAAACAGGTCTAAATCTATTCGACAAAAACGGACAAATTTCGGGGAGTGACAGGCACCTAAAGGGCGATCCTAAATTAATTTTTGGATGATTTGGGTGATGTTTTGTTTTTCGATAGGTTTGAAATAGGCTTCTAAATTTTCGTGGAGTTGGGCTGATTCAGTTTGTAACCGTTCAATAATGGTCGATTCCACAGCAATACTCGTATTCCAATTATCCAAATGAAAGATCAATCCTTGGCTGTTTAAGTAATTCAAATTAATTTCTTCCTGTCCGGGTAAAGCTTCATACACAAAAATCGGGAGCCTTTTCCATAAACTTTCGCTAATGGTTACACCACCTGGTTTAGTAATAATAGCATCTGCTTGATCATATAGTGTATTCATTTCTTCTTTTGAATGGATATAGGGTAGTGCATGGATGCAAGAATGATTTCGTTGCTTAATCGATTGGTATAATTTATTATTTTTCCCGCACAGTACGTGATAGTTGATTGTTCCTGATGGTTGGAGACGGTCAAGAAGTTTCTCAATGGAACCTGCACCCATATTCCCACCACTGATTAATACAGTATATTTTTCCTTCACGATATCGGGAGGCTTGTTCGTTCTAAACACGGGATGAACTGGTATACCTGTCAAGATCGTCTGTTGTTGGTCCACACCGCGTTCAATAAGTTTACGCTGTACGTCGATGGTTGGGATAAAGTGGTAATTAATATGATCGAATCCCCATAAATCATTAATAAAATAATCCGTGTAAACATTAAGTACCTTCCCTGTCCACAGATTCCTTCTTTTTAATCGGTCCAGTAGATAGGATGGCAGGGCGTGTGTGCATATGATGAGATCGGGTTTTGTCTGGGCAATCATACGTTGAACATGCTTTAAAAATAAAAGTTCATATATGTAATAATGCTTGTTATGCTTTTCTTGTTTTACGGCCATCCGTTGATAAACATTGCTGTATAGACTAGGGAATTTTTGAATCCATTGCAGATAGAATGAGGATACAAGCTTTTCCACAGGCCCAAAGCTGTAGGACAGTAACTCCATTTTTTCGCAATGAAATTCTTCGCTAGCTTCATTTAATTGATCTTGGATGCAATCAGCAACATGATGATGTCCAGAAGGTATTTGTAATAACGGCATAAATAATATGTGGACCATTAGACTCGACTCCTTCAGGTATAGTTTGTGAAGGAATCGTTATTTCATTCGCTAAAACCTAAAACTTCCAGTAATAGATGTTCATTGTTTTGCGCAAAATAAAGGCTATCACTGGCAAGGAGAAATGGAATGAATATGAATGTAAGAAGCTATTTTTTATCGGTATGGAAGTTAATTGATCCCATTTATTATCGGCTTACTCGTTTGGAATATATTGTAAATGAGGAAGGCAAGCGGACAATCATTCGTGTGCGTCTGACGAGATACAAGGGAAGAGACTTTATATTAGCGGATGGCACCGTAATCCATAGAAATGATGTTTTATTAAAAATTCATCTGCATAATGTGAATCTTTTAAAGCAAGTGCAAGGCTATGATAGTGAGCTAAGACGTGGATTGGTTATCTATAAACGTGTTCGGGACGCGTTGCCATCTATTGCACACTATATCCGAATACATGAAAACAAGGATGAAATAAAAGGGTTAATTGGAATTACTTCCCTGTATAAAGGGTGTAAGCGATTAGGTTTTGAGACAAAGTCGATACAAAACAGCTATTATAAGTTCTTTAAAACTCTATCCTTTTTACCGATAGGCTTACTTTCCACTACTACTAAACATAGAAGTAGAACAATTCCAATGTACTTGTTTATGCCGAAAGATCAGTTACTACAGAAATACAAGCATGTCTAACTGGTAGCTTATCCATAAATTGCAAATGATTTCATCCCTCCTAGTCCTATATAATAGACACTAGGAGGGATAAAATGATATTTGCGATTATCACGATTATTCTAATTCTATTAAGCTATTTTTTATATAAAGGAAACAAAAATACGTATGCCGTTACGATAAATGATATTCATATGGAGAACGAACAACAAACGAAGAGTGATCAATCACTTCGTATTCTGCATCTATCAGATATGCATATTGAAAATATCTCCATTACTCCAGAACAGTTATTTGAGCAGTTAAAGAATGAAACAATCGATTTGATTGCATTAACAGGAGATTTTCTGGATCGAAAAAAGAGCATATCAAGACTGATTCCTTACCTAAAGGAACTTCGTAAGTTGAAACCTACGTATGGATCATATGCGGTATTTGGTAATCACGATTATGTATTGCGTTACCCGTACTTCAATCAATTAAAAGATTTGTTGAATGATTATGGATTTACAACACTGCAAAATGAAAATAAAACCATTGATATAGATGGGAAAACTGTAAATATCATTGGTATAGACGACTTTAGTACGGATCATAGTGACTTAGAGAAGTCGTATGATGGGGTTGGAACAGGGTATAATCTTGTTTTAACACATGATCCGAATATTGTGCTGCATATGACAGATTATCCTTATGACTATTTGTTATCTGGACATTTTCATGGTGGTCAAATTCACTGGCCGAAACCTTATCATTTGGCAAAAATGGGGAAACTCGTTCAAATGAATATGGTTAAAGGCTTGCAGCAATATATGGGACGCTCGTTTTATATAAGTGAAGGACTCGGTCAAACTGGAGTTAACATTCGCATCGGAAGCCGCCCGGAAATCACTTTCCACAGCTTACAGCTAAGGGAGGATAAAATAGAAGAAAGAAAAGTGGAGCTGGAAGGTTCTGCAATCATTGCCGGATAAGCATTTTATCTGGTTTTTTTGTTTTGTGATGGATAAAAAAATCGTGAATCCTAAAGAAATAGGACACACGATTAAATCGACATAATTTGACAAAAACCGGGGAGTGACAGGCACCTATTTGTATTCGTTCACTTCGAATAGGTCGATGAGTTCGATTTTCGGGTTTTTGTCTTTGAACCAGTTTAGTGCAAATTCATTTCGAAACAGTACAAGATGGTTGCCGTCGCGGTCTTTACAGAGAAGGTTTCCACCATCGAAAAGGGATTCGTCGACTTCACCTTCTTTTAACCAGCGAGGGATGCGCTCTCCAATTGGTTCGAACATTACTTCGGCATTGTACTCGTTTTGCATACGATATTTGAAAACATCGTATTGAAGATCTCCAACAGCACCCAATATAAATGAATCTGTCAGTTTGTCACGGAATAATTGAATGGCACCTTCCTGGACAAGCTGTTCGATCCCTTTTCGGAATTGCTTTGATTTCAATACGTTTTTTGCCGTTACTTTTTTGAAAACTTCCGGTGGGAATTGTGGCAATTCATCGTATTCAAATTTGTCATTGCCTTCCAGTAATGTGTCGCCAATTTGATAGGCGTTCGGGTCATATATCCCAATAATATCACCAGCATAAGCTTCATCGATTGTTTCTCTTGTAGAAGCAACCATTTGCTGAGATTGGGAAAGCTTAAAGACTTTGCCTGTTCGCGATAATTTCACACTCATTCCACGATCAAATTTTCCGGCACACACACGGATGAATGCAATTCGATCACGATGGGCAGGATTCATATTTGCTTGGATCTTAAAAATAAATCCTGAGAATTCCGGACTATCCGGCTGAATGATACCTTGTGTTGATTTTCTTGGTGTCGGTGTCGGCGCCATATTGATAAACGTATCGAAAAACAACTGAACGCCAAATGGGGCAAGGGCACTACCGAAAAATACCGGTGTTTGCTCTCCGTCTAATACAGCTTGCAATGAAAACTGATCTCCAGCTTCCTCAACCAATTCAAGCTCATCTTTTGCAGCTTCGTACGTTGGATTTGTTGTGAGATCTTGATGCTCCGACTGATTAAGCTCTTCATTCGGTATATACGTTTCTACGTCGCCTACATTATGTTTTACAAATTGTTTGCCGTATCGATCAAAAATACCGAGAAAGCCTTTTCCCATACCGGCAGGCCAGTTCATTGGGTACGTTTCAATATCAAGCACCTGCTCAATTTCTTCGAGTAATTCGAGCGGCTCTTTTCCTTCACGGTCCAATTTATTAATAAACGTAAAAATCGGAATTCCTCGCATACGACATACTTTAAATAGTTTAAGTGTCTGTGCTTCAATCCCTTTTGTGGAATCAATAATCATCACAACACTGTCCACCGCTGTCAATGTGCGGTAGGTGTCTTCACTGAAGTCTTCGTGACCAGGTGTATCGAGAATATTTACGTGATACCCATCATATGGGAAGTTCATTACACTGGATGTCACGGAAATTCCACGTTGTTTTTCGATTTCCATCCAATCCGATGTTGCAAATTTTCCTGATTTTTTCCCTTTTACGGTTCCTGCCGTACGAATTAGATTACCATACAACAACAGTTTTTCCGTCATCGTTGTTTTACCGGCATCCGGATGCGATATAATCGCAAATGTTTTTCGTTTCTGTACTTCTTCTTGTATACTCATAGAAAAAATCCCTTCTATCTGTAGTTTCTTTTTGGTCGTGTTTATATAAAATCGGGATTTTCAATTTACATTCGATTAACGCTCCTTTAGCAATTCATGTCTTTCCTTTGCTATAATATAACTGCACCACATAATACTATACTATAGTACAAAAAAATTTTCGATAAAAATTATATTTTTAGCAGATTGGAAAGGATAAAACTTCTTGTCTACATAGCATGAAAGGCATTCGCTCTATGACTTAGCAAATGTCAAGTCTCTAATAAATAAATTCCCTTTGAAAGGAGCGACTGCATTGAACACGAAACTAAATCAGAAAATTATCATGGATCGATGTGGGGCGGTTTCCTTTAAAAGAGGGGAAGCTTTTTACCGCAATAATAAAGTTACATTTGAAAGTTACAGTTCTGAACAAGTCGTGGCAACGGTTTCTGCTGCAGAGGCGTTTCATGTCACCATTAAAAAAGATAGTCGCCGAAGTGATTTACGTGCGGCATGCAGTTGTCCTACGCTTGCCTCATATAATAAAGATTGCCAACATATTGCAGCGGTATTACTTGCCATAAATGACCATCAACGGCACGGAACGGCACCGCTAGTAACTGCTGAGGTAGAGCCAGCAAATAAGCTGACACAGGGCTTGTTCACACTATTTGAGGATAAACCTGTTCGCTATAGTGGCCATCAGCTGCATTTTGAGAAAAGAACGGTATTAGATGTGGAATTTTTATGCAAACCAGTTAATACCGGGCATGAAGATTATATGTTTGGAATGGAATTAACCGTAGGAGCAACGAAAATACGGAATATCCGGGATTTTTTGAAGAAGGTTCAACAAGGTTCTCAAAGTGTTCTTACGATTACAACCACGTATGATCCAAGTCTCCATTGCTTCCAGACCGAAGCGGATGCTGTCATGCAACAGTTGATTCAAGTCGTGCAGGATGAGCAAGCATATATAGATTCTTTGCCGGAAGAACACAATTATAAGAGCAGGACTGAATTACTGTTGGTTCCGCCATCATCCTGGTTGCGAATCGAACCAAAGCTTACAAAAGCACCGTCTGTAAAGCTTTTGCATGGCGGCAATACATATAACGGACTTCAAGTAGTAGACGCAGCACTTCCATTAAGGTTTTTATTTTCCGAATATGATAAGAACGGGTATCAGTTGGAAATCAAGGGAATGCAGTCGATGCTTCTGTTGTATGCGTATCGAACAGCACTAATGGATGGAAAATTAATGATGCTGAAAGAGGAAGAAAATCAACGCCTCTATGAACTGAAGCAAATGTTGGATATCTCAGGAACGAATACTATTCCAATACCAGCAGAGCAAATGAAATTTTTTATGGAAAAAGTTGTGCCGGGTTTAAGGAAAATGGGGGATGTTCTGTTATCGACTCAAGTTACAAAAAAATTTGAAAAAACACCGCTCATAGCCAGGCTTTACCTCGACCGGGTGAAAAATCGTCTTCTCGCCGGACTGGAGTTCCAATATGAAAATGTGGTGATTAATCCCTTGGAAGAACGGGAAGTTCGTGCGGGCCGTATGATTGTAAGGGATATAGAGAAGGAGAAAGAAATTCTAAAGCTGATGGATGAAAGCTCGTTTGCGAAAACAGATGGTGGGTATTTTTTCCAAAATGAAGAACTTGAATATGAATTTCTTTATCACGTCCTTCCTAAGCTGGAGAAGCTCGTTCAATTGTATGCGACAACTGCTGTACGAAACCGGATCATCAAAAGTCCAGCCCGACCAAAAATTAAGGTGAAGCATAAGCGAGAACGAACAGACTGGCTGGAGTTTAAATTTGAAATAGAAGGTTTTCCGGAAAAGGAAATTCGTGATGTGCTTGAAGCTATTGAGCAAAAGCGGAAGTATTATCGGATGCCCAATGGTTCGCTAATGACCCTGGAGACAAGGGAGATGGAAGAGATTCGCCGTTTTCTCCTTGCTGCACCTGAACAGGATAAAGAGTTGGAGGCAGGCTTGGAGGTCCCATTAACAAAGGGATTACAGCTAATGGATTCGGTGGAAAATCCGGAGACGTTTTCTATTGAGGATTCGTTTAAGCAATTTCTGGATAAGATTCGCAATCCCGACAAATTACAATTCCAGGTTCCTGTGAGTTTGGAAACGATTTTAAGAGATTATCAGAAGCAGGGCTATCGATGGATGAAGACACTGTCAAGTTATGGTTTTGGTGGAATTTTAGCAGATGATATGGGACTTGGGAAAACCTTACAGAGCATCACTTATATCGTATCTGAACTGGCTGACATTCGGTCAAGCAAACTTCCTGTATTGATTGTTTGCCCATCATCGGTTACCTATAACTGGCTGCATGAACTGATGAAATTTGCACCAGTTATTGGGGCGGTAGTATTGGACGGGAATGTGGAAACACGGAAAAAATTGCAGCGTGACCTTTCTGAAGTGGATGTGCTGATAACTTCCTATCCATTATTACGCAGTGACATCAGATGGTATGAGAAACAGAACTTTCATACCGTGTTTTTCGATGAAGCCCAAGCATTTAAGAATCCAATGACACAAACAGCACGGGCAGTAAAAAAGGTACAGGCTGATCACCGCTTTGCGCTGACAGGGACACCGGTTGAAAATGCACTGGAAGAGCTATGGTCGATTTTTCATGTTGTTTTCCCGGAATTGTTCGGTAGCTTGAAGGATTACAGTAGATTAACGAGAAAGAAGATTTCCAGAAGGATTCGTCCTTTCATGCTGCGCCGGATGAAAGAGGATGTTGTGGGGGAACTTCCAGAAAAAATCGAGTCAATGGAATCGGTAGAACTGTTACCGGAACAGAAGACATTGTATGCAGCGTATTTGGCGAAGCTTCGTCATAAAACATTGAAGCATCTCGATAAGAATACGATTCGCAAAAATCAAATTCGAATTTTGGCAGGGCTAACAAGACTACGGCAAATTTGTTGTCACCCAGCATTGTTTGTGGATAACTATGAAGGTAGCTCCGCTAAATTTGAACAGCTATTGCGGATCCTGGAAGAAGCAAGGCTTTCAGGTCGACGTGTGCTAATATTTTCACAGTTTACAAAGATGTTGGATATTATCGGAAGAGAATTGACGCATGAGGGAAGATCCTACTTTTACTTGGACGGAAAAACACCATCCGAAGAGCGGGTCGAGACGTGCAATCGATTTAATGATGGAGAGCGCGATATCTTTCTTATTTCATTAAAAGCAGGGGGCACAGGGCTTAATCTGACTGGCGCAGACACCGTTATTTTATATGATTTATGGTGGAACCCAGCAGTCGAGGAACAAGCAGCTGACCGTGCACACCGGATTGGACAAAAAAACACCGTCCAAGTCATAAAACTTCTCGCCAAGGGAACGATTGAGGATAAGATGAACGAACTACAAGAGAAAAAACGTAATCTTATCGAAGAAATCATCAACCCCGATGAATCAACAACAACGACCTTAACCGAAGAAGACATAAGGGAAATACTAAACATCTAGGTGTCATTTAGGTGCCTGTCACTCCCCGAAATTGCTCGAAATATGTCGAAAACCGAACCGTGGCAGGCACTGTTTTTTCGAATACTTTTAACTTTATCAGGTTTACTTCTAGTTGCGACAGACGTAGTCATATACTAACCTTGAATATATTCGAAACGATTCTAAAGCAGATCGACCAGATTATTTAACACGACTTATGTAGTTGAAAGCGGTTTCTGAAAATCTATGAATCATCTAATCTTAAATGTATACTAGGGTAGAAAGAGTAGGAGAGAGGTTAAAACATCTCTCCACCTTATCAGTAAACTTTTTAAGGAGGATCATTTATGACAACTTCCAGGTCAAACGAAATTATCGAACAGACGGACCACTACGGTGCACATAACTATCATCCCCTACCAATTGTTATTTCTGAAGCGAAAGGCGTATGGGTAAAAGATCCAGAAGGGAATACGTACATGGATATGTTAAGTGCCTATTCTGCTCTAAACCAAGGTCATCGTCATCCTAAGATTATTGAAGCATTAAAAAACCAGGCGGATAAAGTAACACTTACTTCCCGTGCATTTCATAATGAATTATTAGGACCATGGACAAAACGTGTTGCGGAGTTAACTGGAAAAGATAAAGTGCTGCCAATGAACACAGGGGTCGAAGCAGTTGAAACTGCTATTAAAGCTGCTCGTCGTTGGGCTTATGAAGTAAAAGGTGTGGAAGATAATAAAGCAGAAGTTATTGCTGCAAAAGGGAACTTTCACGGTCGTTCCATCAATTCAGTATCCTTATCAGATGATCCTAGTGCGACAAAAAATTATGGGCCGTTCGTGCCAGGTATTAAAAAGATTGAATTCGGAAATGCAGAAGCAGTCCGTGCGGCAATTACCCCGAATACTGCAGCAGTTATTGTGGAGCCAATCCAAGGAGAAGCAGGTATCATTATTCCACCAAAAGGTTATTTAAAGGCTGTTCGTGATATCTGTTCTGAAAATAATGTTTTATTCATTGCTGATGAAGTGCAAACCGGTTTTGCACGTACCGGTAAAATGTTTGCCTGTGAATGGGAAGATGTTGTCCCGGATATTTATGTGATGGGTAAAGCCCTAGGTGGCGGTATCTTTCCAGTATCTGCAATTGCAGCTAATAAAGAAGTGATGGACGTCTTCACACCAGGGTCACATGGTTCAACATTCGGGGGTAACCCATTGGCGTGTGCCGTATCCTTGGCAGCAATTGAGGTTATCGAGGAAGAAAACTTAGTTGAAAAATCACTTCAATTAGGTGACTATTTTGCAACAGCATTGCGAGCAATCAATCATCCAGGTTTGAAAGAAGTTCGTGGCCGTGGGTTGTTTATCGGTGTGGAATTTGACAAACCGGTTCGTTCGTATTGTGAACAATTACTGGAGGAAGGTGTATTGTGTAAAGAAACGCATGAGAACACGATTCGTTTTGCACCACCACTTGTAATCAAACAGGAAGATCTGGACTGGGCGATTGAAAAAATCTCGAAAGTTTTATCAAAATAACTGTATACGGTGCCTGTCACTTCCCGATTTATGTCACAATATGTCGAAAGCCGAACAGTGCCTGGCACTGTTCGGCTTTTTGCTTTCATATTCACGATAGACTATACTGAAAAAATAATATTCAAATAACTGTTGGTAATTTGAGGAAGGAATAGGGAATACATATGAAAATGTTATTTATGCTGCGGGATCCATTTATTAAAGCAGAACCAAAATTTCTAGATGACATGAGAACACTGGGGGAGGTAAAGGTTATCCTGACAGACCAGGGAATTGAGAAGGAGGAATTAAAAAGAGAAGTTGCGGATATGGACGTCATAGTTGTAGCTGTTGTTAAAATTGATAAAGAAATCATTGATGCAGCACCAAATTTAAAATACATTATGAAGTTTGGTTCGGGCTATGACAATATTGATCATCTCTATGCGCGAGAAAAAGGGATACCAGTCACAAATATTCCAGGTCAGAATACAGAAGCTGTAGCAGACCATGCTTTTGGTCTTATGATTGCTGCTGCAAGGCATATTACTCAAAAAAATCAGGAAATGAAAGCTGGCCATTGGGAAAATACAATAGGCTATGAAATTTTTAAAAAGCGTATCGGTATCATTGGTTTTGGTAATATCGGCAAAGCTCTTGCAAGACGTGCATCGGGATTTAACATGGAAATAAACACCTATGGCAATCATAAAGACTATGAAACTGCTGAGAAACTACAGGTTAATTTTGTCGAACTGGATGAGCTTTTATCCACTTCTGATGTGATTGTTATTTGTACGAATTACAATGAAAAAACCCGCAAAATGATCAATAAAGATACATTAGGTATGATGAAACCGACGGCAATTCTTATCAATATATCACGTGGTGGATTAGTTGATGAAGATGCATTGATCGAAGCATTGAAAAAAGGCCAAATTAGTGCTGCGGGCCTTGATGTGTTTGCAGATGAACCTACGAAAAGTGAACTGGCTACACTGCCAAATGTCATCGCAACGCCGCATATAGGAGCTGCTACCTATGAAGCGGTTGATCGAATGGGTGAAGGAGCGTTTGAAAATCTTAAAAGGTTTGCAGCTGGCGATGAATTGGAGAACCTCGTAAACTGAGCAATCGGCAGTAAGTGCCTGTCACTCCCCGAATTATGTCGAATTATATTCACGGATATCCGGTTGGGAATTAAACATTATATTGTAATATAAAAACAGTTCCGCGAAGGTAATAAGAACCATCGCGGAACTGTTTTTCTGCTTATAAGCGGAATTGATAAATCGACAAATTTCTCCAAAAATCGGGGAGTGACAGGCACTGTTTGGTTTAGTTTTGTTCTGCGATTGATTTGCTGGCTAATTGCATAATTGTCATGTCATCCATGGGTGGGTTGTGGAGTCCTGCGCGTACATCACGATAGTAACGCTGCAATGGATTTTTAGCTGACAAACTGCGGGCACCGGTGATTCGCATTGCTAGATCAATCACTTCAATCGCTTTATTAACGACAGATAATTTAACTGCGCCGAGTTCTGGCCCCATCGCATCTCTAGTAGCTGCATCACTTTCATCCCATTTCCTAGCAACACCATAAAGGAAATGCCGGGACTCCATCATCTTCAGCTCCATCTCACCGAGCTTTTGTTTCACATTCGGTAAATCGGAGATCGTGCCTTCAATACTGTTTGGAGAATAGCTGGCAGCAAATTGAATTGCGTATTCCTGTGCAGCGCTGGCAATTCCGAGATAACATGCCGGTATATGCAGCAACCAGCCAGTAGCCTTCTTTTTACCAGGTGTTAAACGTTCTACGAGATCATCTTTTTTTACATTTACATTTTCCAATACGAGATCATGACTACCAGTACCCTTCATTGCAATCGAATCCCATGTTTCATCAACCCTGACACCATCTCGCGTTCGCTTAACCAAAAAATTCCCAACTTGGTCAGTGCCGTCAATAGTTGCACTTACGACGAAATAATCAAGAATAGGTGAGAGGGTGGTGAATGTTTTTCTACCATTAATTACCCATCCATCATTGACTTCTTTTGCAAAGGTTTCCGGTTTGCCACCACGAGTGGGGCTTCCAGCAGCAGGCTCTGAGGCAGCATTATTTAGGAGCGCCCCTGTTTGGGCGACATCACGGGCAATTGCTTCATACGTTTCCTTCTGCCAGATTTGATTTTCTCCAAGATGTTTCATGATTCCCATATGCCATCCAATCGAAAGTGCTGTTGAACCATCCGCCTTTCCGATAATTTCCTGAAATTGAAGCATATCCAATAATGAAATTCCAGCGCCACCATATTCTTTTGGCACCGTTAATGCCGGGTAACCGATTCCTTTTAAGTCCTCGAAATTTTCAAAAGGAAATGAGCCATCTTCATCGTGCTGCCGTGCACGACTTGCAAAGGCTTCTACCGTTTTTATTAAAAGGCTTACTTGTTCTTCCTTCATTTCTAACTCTGTTAATTTCATTAGGAACCTCCTACGTTTGATTTCATTAATCATATCAATAAAGTTGGATTTATACGCTTATTATTTCATTAAACAAGGATAGTTTCAATTGGAATCGCTTAACACCATTCGACAAATATCGGGGAGTGACAGGCACTATTGTGTTTAATATTTCGAAATGTTTGTAAAAAGGCAGCGCTTACAGTATGCTGTTGGTAGTTACAAAAGGACAGTTAATTACTAAAAGGAGGAGATTTAAATGGAAGATAAAGTAGTATTGATCACTGGTGGAGCTGGTGGTATTGGACAAGCAACGGCACAGCTTTTTTTAAATAATGGCGCAAAAGTAGTGTTGATTGATATTAATCAGGAAGCCCTTGATAAAGCAAAGACTTCTTTGAAAGCTGATAGTAATAAGATTATGACTCTTAAAGCGAATGTAACAGATGAAGAAGATGTTAAAAACTATGTGCGACAAACTGTGGAAGCCTTTGGAAAAATTGATGTTTTCTTCAACAATGCAGGAATCAATGGACCATTTACACAGATTAAGGATTTGGAAAAAGAAAAATTTGAACAAATTCTTAGTATTAACGTAACTGGCGTATTTCTAGGACTAAAACATGTAATAAAACAGATGGAGATCCAAGGCTATGGCAGCATCATTAATACCGCATCAAATGCAGCATATATTGGTTCAGCTGGTATGGCTGGATATATTGCTTCCAAGCATGCGGTAGCAGGAATAACAAAAACTGCTGCACTTGAAGCAGCTTCGAGTGGAATTCGTGTCAATGCTGTTGCACCAGCAGCGATTGACACACAGATGCTTGCAGATATTCAGAACAATATTACACCAGGTGAGCCAGAAACTTCAGGAGAAGCAATCAAACAGGGAATACCAGTTGGACGCTTCGGTTCGCCAAATGAAGTTGCTCAAGTTGTACTGTTCCTTGCATCTGATAATGCATCGTTCGTGAATGGCTCCTTGTATAATGTTGATGGAGGCATGCAGGCAGATTAATAGATTATCACAAATAAAAGAGATGAAATCACATGGCTGTGGTTTCATCTCTTTTCGATATAACTGAATTTTTTGAAGAGAGGATAATCTGTCTATCATTCGACAAATTTCACCAAATTCCGGGGAGTGACAGGCACTGTTCGGTTTTTGGGGATGGCGGTTTAGATGAGGATGCCGGCTTTTTTTAAGTCGGCACAGGCTGCTTCAATTTTGTCGGTAGCGTCGGCTTCAATGGTGTGCAGATGTACACCGTCTGTTAGGGATGATAAATAGGAGGCACCAGCTGTGTGAATTTTCTCGACGAATTGGTCCGCTTCTCTTCGGTTGCTGACCCGAATCGATGCAGTCAAATCACCGTAGACAGCATGCTCAACCTTAACATCCTTAATCGTAACGCCATGGTCGACGATGAGATAGAGTTCATCCAGCGTTTGTTCGTCACCATGTTTACAGGCGATTACCTTCTGTTCTAAAGAATCATTTTTATCATCGTTTAAATAAAGGTACCCCTGGCTTGTTGCGATGATCGGCTCATTTTTTGCTTTTAAAATGGAAACGTCTTGAACGATCACCTGTCTGGAGACATTGGTTTCTTTGGCGAAATCACTGCCGCTGATTGGCTTTTTTGCTTCTTTCAGCTTGGTTATAATCAGTTGCTGTCTATTAGCAGAAGACATTTTCTTCTCCGTTTTCATATAGAAACCACCTCAATAAAATTTTCACGTGATGCGAATCGTTTTGCTTTCACCATAGCATAAATACGCAACACGTCAATGATAGCAGGTATCCGTTTGTAAAGGACCCTACATACGAAATTTAATACTTGATAATATATTAATTCTATGTAAATATAGATGTCAAGACAGGTGACTTACCAAATTAGAATTCTTTAACTTTACCACTAGATACATAGAAAAAATAAGGCCTATATGATTAAAAATAAACAAGCGTACCTTCATACCCTTAATGTGAAAAACATCACAATCACAATTACATAAAAGGAGAAATAAACATGAACATATTAAAACTGCGCAAAGCACTCGAGTCTTTTTTATTAGAAGATATCGGTGATCAGGATATAACGAGCGAGGCGATTTTTCCGGAAACTCAAACAGGAAAAGGGGTATTCATCGCCAAAGAGACAGGGACATTATCCGGCTTAGCCATTATAAAAGAAGCATACCATCTGATCGAACCACAAATGGAAATCAAGCTTCATTTTAAAGACGGTGAGAAGGTTCAACCGCTCGATACCATTGCAGAAGTATATGGCCCTGTTCGCCATTTGTTAACGGGAGAACGGGTCATCTTAAATTTGCTACAACGAATGAGTGGAATTGCAACGATGACGAATCAAGCAATCGAAACATTGAATGATTCAACGATACATCTTTGTGATACTAGAAAAACAATGCCAGGTTTGCGCATGCTGGATAAATATGCGGTCATCACTGGTGGAGGAAAAAATCATCGCAATGGATTATATGACGGTGTGATGATTAAGGATAATCATATTTCATATTGTGGATCAATAACGAAAGCAGTTGAAAAAGCACGAGCAGCAGTTGGTCATATGGTAAAAATCGAAGTCGAAACGGAAAACAAGGAAGAAGTAATGGAAGCGATAGCTGCAGGCGCAGACGTTATTATGTTCGATAATCGCAGTCCAGAAGAAGTTAAGGAATTTGCAGCAATGGTCCCAAGCACCATTGTCACGGAAGCTTCAGGTGGGATTATGATGGAAAAACTAGCAACTTATGCAAATACCGGTGTTCATTATATTTCATTAGGAGCATTAACGCATTCGGTGAAGGCATTAGATATTAGTTTGCAAGTTCAAGAGGGAAAGAAAAAGTAACTTATCGCAGTAATGAGTAGGGGGGAGAAATTCGTGAATAAAAATAGATACATGGCTATAGCTATCATGCTCGGAATTGTTTTCTTGGCAGCTTGCGGAAGTGAATCTGTTTCAAATACGAACGGTTCAAAGGATTCCATCGAAACAACGATCATTGGTGGACGTACTGGTGGAGCCTGGTCTGTATTTGCAGAGGGGATTGCTGAATCCATCCGCCGGGAAAACGATGGTGCTATTGTTACAGTGGAGCCGGGCAGCATTGTGGAAAACCCACCAGCTGTCGGAACGGCTGTCGTGCCATATGGCTTGTCCTATGCGATGACTTCCTATGCCGCATACAGCGGAGAGGAACCATATTCAGAGGCTTACACCAATCTTCGGGCTGTAAGTGTTGTCATACCATCTAACTATTATCAATTCATTGTTACCGCAGATACACCGTATGAATCGATTGCTGAAATTGCCCGACAGCAAGCACCGATTCGATTAGCGGTCGATCAACAAGGCTCAGCAGGGGAAATTATAACGCGAGCAATTTTACAGGAATATGGAGTTACCTATGAAGATATCCATTCCTGGGGAGGATCGATAGATTATTTATCCGGATCGAAAACATTTGAAATGATGGCAGATCATCGAATGGATGCAACCGGTGATGCAGTATCAGCACCGTCCGGAGATATAATTGAGGCTTCCACTACGATGAAGTTGAAAATGCTCGCACTGGATCAGGAAACGATTCAGGCAGTATCGGAAGAACTAGGTATGGAATCTGGCACCATTAAAGCTAACACATATGCTTTTATGGAAGAGGATATCGACACAATAAGTACACCGGCTATCCTTATCACCCATAAAGATGTCCCAGAGGATGAAGTCTATCAAATGACGAAATCGATTTATGAAAATATGGATTATCTTGGAAATGTGCATGAGGAATTCAAAAATTTAACAGAAGAGAAGATGATGGATGTTGGCAATGTTCCCCTACATCCGGGCGCTGAAAAATTTTTCCGGGAAAAGGGATTGCTGGAATAACTTTTCCAAAAAGGAGTCGTAGCACAGTGGACATCAAGACATTTTTAACCGGCTGGTTTGTGGAAGGGTATAAACGCAACCTATCAAGCAATCCTATGAAAATCTTTTCCATAATCGCATGCATTTTATCGGTATACCAGATTTGGTCTGTCGTTTGGGGGAATTTGGATCCACTTAATCAAATGGCGATCCATCTTGCTTTCATCCTGGCACTTACTTTTTTGCTTTATGGCTATTCGAAAAAGGATGGTATAAAAAGGCAGGCACCTAGCGTAATGGATTATCTTTTCGTACTGTTGTCTCTTGGCGCAGGAATTTATTTTACGATACATGCAGAACGAATTGCAACGAGGATTCCAATTATGAATCCGTTAAATGGACTGGACATCTTTTTCGGGCTCGTGTTTGTGCTGTTAACGATTGAAGCGGCGCGCAGAACAATTGGTTTTCCAATTATAGTCATTGTATTTATTGGGGCAGCTTATGCTCTTGGCGGTCATCATTTAACTGGTCTGCTAAGTCATAGGGAACTGTCTGTCGTTGAATTCATTGATGAACTGACCTATAGCTTTAATGGGCTATGGGGGTCTCCAATTTCCGTAGCTGCAACGTTTGTATTCATGTTCATGTTATTCGGGTCCTTTTTGCAAAAATCAGGTGCAGGAGAATTTTTCTTTAACATTTCTTCGGCAATCGCAGGAAGAACGCGAGGGGGATCTGCCAAAGTTGCTGTGCTTACGAGTGCATTTTTCGGCTCGATTTCAGGAAGTCCAACAGCAAATGTTGTGACAACCGGACATTTTACCATTCCGGTTAGTAAAAAATCTGGATATCCGCCAACAATTGCAGCTGCAGTGGAAGCAGCTGCGTCTACGGGAGGAAGCATTTTGCCGCCAATTATGGGCTCATCTGCTTTCTTAATGGCTGCTGTTACCCAAATGTCGTACGGGTCAATTGTGATTGCTGCGCTTATCCCAGGTGTTTTATACTATGTCTCTTTGCTTGCAATGGTCCATTTTGAAGCAATGCGTCTAGACTTACCACGGCCGGCCAAAGCCGATGTTCCTAAGTTAACGAAAGTTTTGAAGAAAGGTTGGTTTTATTTTATTCCAATCACCGTTCTGATATTTTTCTTGATGCAAGGTTACAGTGCTTCCAGAACAGGGTTTTATGGAATTTTAGCTGTTATAGTTGTCAGCTGGTTCCGTAAAGAAAATCGGATGGGTATGACGAAAATAGTTGCCTCCATGGTAGATGGGGCTAAATCCTCTATATCAGTTACAACAGCATGTGGGGCAGCTGGGCTTGTCATTGCAGGAATCATGACGACCGGACTTGGAGGGAAATTAACGAGTATTGTACTTGGATTAACGGATGGTTTACTATTTCCAACATTACTATTGGTGATGCTAATCTGTATTATCCTTGGAATGGGCATGCCAGTGGCAGCAGCGTATATCTTAACCGCCATGCTTGCTGCACCTGCGCTGATTGAATTAGGTGTAACGACAATGGCAGCTCATTTATTTATTGTTTATTTTTCCATCTTTTCAGCGATTACACCGCCTGTTGCAGTGGCCGCCTATGCAGCAGCCGGAATTGCAGATGCGAATCCGAACCGAGTGGGAATGGAAGCTTTAAAACTGGGTATTGTAGGGTTCGTCGTTCCATTTATGTTTGTCCTAGATCCAGCGCTCCTGATGGATGGCACTGTGGTTGAGGTTCTTTTAGCATTCCTGACAGCAACCATCGGCGTGATCGCACTTGGTGCTGGTGCAATTGGATGGTTACGTACGAGAACGACGATTCCAGAACGCATATTGCTAATCACAAGCGGAGCATTGTCCATGTATGCGAGCCTTCTAACAAGTGGAGTCGGATTAGCAATTATTGTCCTCGTATTCTTCATGCAACATAGAAGAAAAACAGCACTAAGTATCGCATAGCAATCAGTGCCTGTCACTCCCCGAATATTGTCAAATATTGTCGAAAACCGAACAGTGCCTGGCACTGTTCGGTTTTTAGGGTTATATGTTAAAATGGACGTAAGGTAATTATTTTAGCATTGCATAAGTGCGGGCTTTGCGTATACGCCTAAAGGCTTTTCGTATGCTTAGTTTTCTAAGAAATGTGGGTGTTAGTTATGGAAGTAAACGCATTTAAAAAGGTCGTTGAAGCCAGTTACTTAACGGCTGAAAAGGCAAGTACATATCGAGTGATATTGCGATATTTTTATATAGAACACGAACGGATGCGGGAATTTCTTTTTCCGGAAGAAATTTATGCCCATATCCAGGAACAATCCGGTTTTTCAACCTATACAGAAGAACAATTACAGCAAGATCTGGATCAGTTAGTAAAATGGAACAACCTTGTTGCCACACAGGAAATGGGAAGAGCGCGCTCCATTGAGGAGAATATGAATCCATTGGCAGAGTAGGTGGAACAATTCCTGTTCAGCTTTTTACAAGAGATGATTTAGAAACGATTGGTAGTTTCTTCGGTATGTCTGCGGTGCAACTGGAGACAAAGGGCAAAATAGCCTTGATCGATTTTGAAAAGCAATTACAAGAGACACGTTTTGATGGGCTCAATCTGAAGGAGTTGCTTGATGCATATTTTGGTGAGACCATCCGCTCGAAAAAAGAAGTAAAGCAGGAACGGGAAAACAATGTAGCAGATCTTTTTAATGGATTAATTGTACGTCATCCGAAAATTGCATTTTGGTTGGAATATGTGAAAAGAATGCCAGGTGATAGCAGATGGATCATTCGATTAGCGGAAACCAAGCAAGTGTTATTTTCTGATATGGTAGCTCATTTGGAAAAAGCCTACGTTGGATTGCCACGCAATCAAGGAAAGCTTTTCCTACATCTTCTTTCCTATCAAATGGAGGAAGCTGATAAGGGGATGCCGGCAGATACCGAATCGATCAATGAATTGCTGACATATCATAATATTTACCGTGATGATTTACTTAATTTCGTCACATGCACAGGATTTTTGGCAGAAGATAAACTGGGGAAGATCCATCCCGTGTGGCAAGCAGCAGTGGAGATGGAGACGGTGTTGAATGTTCCATTACGTGAGCTCGTTACAATTGGTCGCGTTTATCCCGTCCGTGGAAAAGATGTATGGGTTGTTGAGAATTCGGGTGTCTGCTCGAGTATTTTGGACATGAAACCGAACACACCAATCATTTCGACGAATGGCCAGTTTAAATTAGCTGCACTCGTATTGATGGATCGGTTGGTGAAGGAAGGCTGCACGTTACATTACTCTGGCGACTTTGATCCTGAAGGTCTTGCCATGGCACAACGGTTGCTGGATCGCTATCCGCAACATGTGGAGTTATGGCATATGACAAGGGAAGATTATATAAAAACAAATCCAACGAACCCCTTAAATGGGGAAAGGTTAGCAAAATTGAACGGGATCAACGACCCAAATTTACGGCAAATAGCCGAAGAAATCGGGCACCAGCAAACAGCAGGCTATCAGGAAGCACTCGTAAATGAAATGATGAAAGACCTATAGTCAAATATTATCGAAAACCGAACAGTGAGAGACACTGTTCGGTTTTCGTTATTTGGGGCGGTTAGTTGGATACTTTTTGTTATCTTTCATATCGTTTAGTTCCTCTTTATTCTTGTTTTTCTTCTTTTTGCCTTTACTCATTCATCATCCCTCCTCTTTTACATGTAGTTTTGCCTGATTGAGACATTTCGATTCAACTTAAATAAGAATAGGAATATGTGACATAATAGGAATGCAAGTCCCAATGATAAATGTTTTAGGGAGGCTATGCTCATGTCAGAGGAAAACAAAAATCGCAATAAAGATAAGGGTAGGCAAAGGAACGTATTGAAATATGATACAACACCTAAACGTAAAAAAGAGGACACAGAATTTGCGCAAGACAGCGAGTTTCTTAATTTAGATAATAAGATAAACAAGCGAAAGCGAAAATAATACATGCAGGGTTTCCTCATAAAGTAGGAGACCCTGTTTTGGTGTACAAATTACTATACATAAACTACCAAGAACCCGGAAATAACTAAGAATAAACAAACGAAAGTAGGCTGTTAAATTGGAACTAAATGAATCGTTTCAACCAGGTGAAGTTGTCTATATGATTATACGAAACCCACATGCACAGGATGTAGCCCAAGTTCAGCAAGCAGCAATCGTACAAAATCCGGAAAAACCTCATGAGTTGGCACTTTTTGCACATGAAACCTATTATCCTTTGACGGATGAATTTGCTATTTTTAAATCGGAAGCAGAGGCAGAGCAGGCATACAAAGATGCGTTTGAACCACCAAATATTATCAAGTTCAGTGATGGAAACTATTATGGTTAAGCCTTTTGTCCCGCAACTTGTTTACGTGGAACCCAGGGCTTTGGAATATCCGCTTGGAAAAGAGTTGGTTTCAAAATTTGAAGGTATGGGGATTGAGATTCGAGAGACGACATCCCACAACCAAATTCGAAACCTCCCAGGAGAAAATCATTTTCAAAAGTACCGGACAGCTAAATCAACCCTTGTTGTCGGTATAAGGAAGACATTGAAGTTTGATACTTCTAAACCATCTGCCGAGTATGCCATTCCTTTTGCGACAGGCTGTATGGGACATTGCCACTATTGCTACCTGCAAACAACGATGGGTAGCAAACCATATATTCGGACATATGTAAATGTGGATGAGATATTTGAAGCGGCGGATGGCTATATGCGGGAGCGCGCACCAGAACAGACCCGTTTCGAAGCATCCTGTACATCAGACATCGTTGGTGTGGACCATCTCACACATACACTGAAAAAAGCGATCGAGTACTTTGGCGAGTCAGAATTTGGCCTTTTGCGTTTTGTCACGAAGTTTGCCCATGTCGATCACCTGCTGGATGCAAAGCATAATGGAAGAACCCGTTTTCGCTTCAGCATCAATGATGATTACATTATTAAATACTTTGAACCAGGGACTTCGAGACTACATGAGCGCATTGAGGCTGCTGTTAAAGTAGCGGAAGCTGGATATCCGCTTGGGTTTATTGTCGCTCCAATTTACATACATGACGGCTGGCAGGAAGGCTATAAGGAGATGTTCGAAAAGCTTGAGGCTGCATTACCTGCCTTTGCAACCAAGGATTTAACATTTGAAATGATTCAACACCGCTTCACGAAACCAGCCAAACGTGTTATCGAGGAAAACTATCCAATGACCAAGCTGGAACTGGATGAATCGAAACGTAAATGGAAATGGGGAAAATACGGGATTGGCAAATATGTATATCAAAATGAGGAACAGGAGGATATAAAAGATACGATTGGTGGTTATATACGTCGTTATTTTCCTGAGTCGAAAATTGAGTATTTTACTTAAAAAATGAGGAGTGACTCCCATGAAAGAAAATAATAAGCAGAAAAATAGTACGGATGCCGGTACAGATATCGATGTTGTAAAGGAAAAGAATGAGCAATCTGGCTTGTCCTATAATGAAGTAAAGGAATATATTGCCAAAACTTCTGGTGGTCATGGTACATCGGTTTATAGTGATACGAATATAGAAGAAGTGAAGACGAAAAACCGGCCAAGTGCGGAAAATCAATAAAGACTTTAAAAGCTTTGTGAAATAAGGAGGTTTGCTCATATATGGAAAGGAAAGACTTCGAAAAAATTTATAATGATTACCGCGAACAAAGTGGGCATCATGCCGTTAGTGAAACAATAAATATGGAAGGAAAAGAAGAAATCGTTGCAGTTCGAAAAAATGATTCAGGTGATCTTATTGCATTTAAAACAAATTTAGGGCGTGAACTGGATTATATTACAGCATTGGATGAAGCGAAGTCCGGAAATATCGCTCATATCGATGTCTTCCATAAATATGGAAGGGATATTATCAGAAGCGAACCAGATGAAAGGAAAGAGAATAATTTAAATAATTTACCTTTGTTTTAGGGATTATAAATCCAATAAATAGGCAGTCCCAAAACTCATTTTGGGACTGTTTGTTAGGAATTAAATAAAATTTTAAAATCTAACGTAGACTCTTATTACTAAAATGTGCGGTATATAAATTATGGATGTATGGACACCAATGTTCCTATTGGGACGATACTTGCTAATTCTTCAACATCACTATTATACATTCGAATACAGCCCCTTGATACAGCTTTACCAATCGAACTGGGGTCATTTGTTCCGTGTATTCCATAGTGCTGCTTTGATAAACTCATCCACATGGTACCGAATGGTCCACCGGGATTAGGTGCTTTATTTATAATTATAAATTCACCTATAGGCGTCCCATGCAGAATTCTCCCAACAGCAATCGGATACTGTTTTTGAAGGACACCGTCTTTTAGTAACCTTAGCCAGCGGTTGTTAACGGATACATCAATCCGGTAAGGGATCGTTAGAGGAGAAGGAAAACCTGGTATAACAATGGTTTGACCAGGATAAATGAAATCAGGGTTTACTGCTGGGTTTGCTCGAATAATTTCCGCTAGTGGTGTACGATAGTCCATGGATATTTGAAATAGTGTTTCACCTGGTTTTACTGTGTGAATCACGCCTGAACACCTCCTGAATATAGTTGTTACCATACATACTATGAAGTTTATAAAAAGGGTTTCATCAAATTAGAAGAGAAGCCTCCTATTACAAATTCCAAACACGTATAGCCACACATCCACAAACAGCATTCGACAAAAACCGGGGAGTGACAGGCACTTATTCTGAATTACATATAAAACAGGCTGTCGATTTAGATTCGGCAGCCTGTTTTTTGTTTTGTTATGCTTGTTCATTCATGGCCCATTCTTCTACATTCCAAACTTTTGTGACCCAGTCTTCATAAAATTCGGGTTCATGGCAGACGAGAACAATGGTACCTTTGTATTCTTGCAATGCTCGTTTTAATTCTTCTTTAGCAACGACATCCAGGTGATTTGTTGGTTCATCGAATACGAGCCAGTTACTCTCGTTTAGCATGAGCTTGCATAAGCGTACTTTTGCCTGTTCGCCACCGCTCAATTGTTTCATCGGACGGGTAATATGCTCATTTTTCAACCCAACGTTAGCGAGAATCCCACGGACTTTACCTTGATCGAGATGCGGGAAAGCATCCCACACTTCATCAATGGGCGTGTTACTCGGTGACTGTACTTCCTGTTCATAATAAGAAGGGAAGAGGAAGTCACCAAGAATACGTTTCCCGCCAATTGGATCGATTACACCAAGTATCGTTTTCAACAAAGTCGACTTTCCGACACCATTACTACCGACAACTGCAATCCTGTCACCACGTTCAATCTCCGTTGTCAGTTTTGGAAACAACGGTTGGTCATAACCGATTTCTAGTTCCTCTGCTTCGAAAACAAATCGACTGCTGCCACGTGATTCTTTGAAGCTAAATGTCGGTTTCATTGCAGTTTCAGGGCGATCAATTCGATCCATACGGGCTAACTGCTTTTGACGACTTTTAGCGCGACCAGTAGTCGAGTAGCGTGCTTTGTTCTTCGCAATAAAATCTTCTTGCTTTTTAATATATTCCTGTTGTTTTTCATAGGCATTTATATGCTGATTCTTATTAATTTCAGCAAGCTCCAAGAATTTTTCATACGTAGCCGTGTAGCGTGTAAGCTTGGAAAATTCAAGATGGAAGATCACATCCACGACACCATTCATAAATTCCGTATCATGGGAAATTAGCAATACTGCATGTGGATATTCTTTTAAATAGTGACTGAGCCATCCAATATGTTCAACATCAAGAAAGTTTGTTGGCTCATCTAACAGGAGAACTTCTGGTTGTTCAAGCAAAAGCTTTGCAAGCAACACTTTCGTCCGCTGACCACCGCTCAGTGCGGAGACATCCTTATCAAGGCCAATAGCGTCAATACCAAGACCATGTGCAGCCTCTTCAATTTTTATATCCAATGTATAAAAACCACCAGCTTCCAGTTTATCCTGGATAACTCCCATTTGCTCGAGCAATTGTTCTAACTCTTCCGGGGTTGCCGTACCCATTTTTTCGGTCACATCAGTCAGCATTTTTTCTTGTTCGAACAGTGGTAAAAATGCATCTCGTAAGACGTCACGAATACTTTTCCCTTTTGTCAGAACGGTATGCTGATCCAAGTAACCATAGTCTGTGCCAGGGGTCCATTCTACCCGGCCACTATCATGGATTAATTGTTTCGTAATAATATTCATCAAGGTAGACTTTCCGACCCCGTTCGCACCAACTAGACCAACGTGTTCACCAGCAACCAGTCGAAACGATACATCTTTAAATAACGTGCGATCACCAAAGCTATGGCTTAGTGAATTGATTGTAAGTAGACTCATCTATTAAAAACCTCCGTGTAAGTGAAGAAAAACGATCATTATATGTTCATTAGAACTTATGGTGGAAAATACCAGCCTGCATCCAGTAAGCCTGTTATAACGTGTAACTTCTACTTCAAATTTCATCCTTATTCATTATAGGGGAAAATAGGGAATGTTGCTAGGGGGTAATCGATTTGTGAGATGCATAACATTATTTTCGACATATAATGACAAATTTCGGGGAGTGACAGGCACCATTTCAAATTTCCTGTTGCGTTATTATATCCATGTATGTATAATTATTATTAATAAATGTATAATTATTCAAATATGAATAATTTTCGGGTGGCAAAGGGGCGATTGGATGGATAATCTATATCTTCTTCCAAATGCAGAAGAAGAGGTGATTGATTCGTATGATGAGGATATCATGGTTACGAATCGGGACGGGAAAATCATTAAGGTTACACATATTAGTGGGAAACAATATGGCTTGTCTGCAGAAGATTTACTCGGACAATCTGTGTATGATCTAGAGAAAAAGGGTGTGTTTTCTCCGGCAATTACGCCACTTGTTCAAAAACAGAAGAAAAAAGTTGTTCTCGTCCAAAGTAAACAGGATGGCAGGAAAGTACTGATTACAGGTGTACCACTGTTCAACGAGAATCACGAAGTCGAATTTGTTGTCAGCTACTCGTATGAGGTATCCGAATTGCTTAATCTTCAGAATTATTTGAATGAACTGGAAGGCGAGATGTCGCGGGTAAAAGAGGAACTGGAAACGTATCGTGAGAAAAGCTTCAACTTTGGTGGGTTCATCGCTGTAAGCAAGTCGATGAAACAAGTAATGAAGGCCATTAAAAAGGCAGCGCCACTCAAAGTTCCAATTCATCTGCAAGGGGAGAATGGTGTTGGAAAAACAACACTTGCCAAACTCATACATCAAGAGAGTCCCTGGAAGGATGGTCCGTTCATTGAAGTAAATTGTGCGGCTATCCCGGAAGCAATTCTTGCACAAGAGCTAACAGGAAGCCTGGAAGAAGCGGCCCAAAAACTCGGATACTTTCAATTAGCAGCAACCGGAACGCTCTATTTGGAAGGGGTCGATGAGTTATCGCTCACCTCCCAAAGCATTCTGTTAAAAGCAATGCGAGATCACAAAAGTAATTTTCGATTGATCAGTTCAACCGAAGCCGATATGGAAAAGTTGGTCGCGAACAAACAATTCAGGGAAGACCTATTTTACCAGCTTCATGTGTTACCAATCCAGATTAAACCTTTACGGGAGAGACCTGAAGATTTGAGTGAAATCATTCTAAAATCCATTGAGAAATTCTGCACGGACTATCAGTTAGACCGTACACTATCCAATGATCTTTTCCATGAATTGCTGCATCTGGAGTGGAAAGGAAATCAGTTGGAAGTGAAAAATCTGATGGAGAGACTTGTTACGGAGAGTGAATCCACGATCATCACGAAAGAAGACCTACCGATCAATTACCGTTCGAACGGCGAGAGTGAACTTGATTCTCTCGAAATAGAGGGACAGACACTGACACGTATTTTAGAAACGGTCGAAGAAAAAGTTTTAATAAATGCGAAAAAGCACTGCAAGACAACAACGGAAATGGCAAAAATGCTAGGAATTAGCCAGCCATCCGTCGTACGAAAACTAAAAAAATATTCGATATAAATAAAGGAGCAATCACCATGAACAACGAAAACCAAGATTGGCTTAAATTAGTAGATAACATTGGGAATTATTTAGCACCAAGCATGGCAAAAGACCATCCGAATTTACCGGTCGTAAAAGCGGAAGGTTGTTATTACTATGGAGCGGATGGAAAAAGATATTTGGATTTCACATCAGGAATCGCAGTAGAGAACGTCGGCCACCGGCATCCAAAAGTCGTTGAAGCGATTAAAGACAGCACAGATCATTTAATTCACGGGCCATCTGGAGTTATTATCTATGAATCTATTTTGAAGCTGGCGCAGGATCTTCAAGGAATTCTCCCGCCAAAACTGGATAATTTCTTCTTCGGAAACAGTGGTACAGAAGCAATTGAAGGAGCTTTAAAACTAGCAAAATATGTTTCAAAGCGTCCATATGTGATTTCATTTACAGGTGGATTCCATGGCCGTACGGTCGGTTCACTCAGTGTTTCTACATCCAAAAGTAAATATCGTAAACATCTGCAGCCATCATGGTTAACATACCAGCTGCCATATGCGAATCCCGAAGAATGTCCAGCAGATTCAGATCCGGAAGTATTTTTTGCGGAAAAACTGGAAAAAGAAGCAGCGAAATTATTTCAGCATCAGGTAGATCCGGAAGAAGTTGCTTGCATGATTGTAGAACCTGTTCTCGGTGAGGGTGGATATATCATCCCGCCGAAATCCTGGTTGAAAAAAATCCGTGAAATCTGTGATCGTCACGGTATCTTATTGATTTTTGATGAAGTACAAACAGGATTTGGCCGTACTGGTAACTGGTTCGCAGCTCAGACCTTTGATGTAACCCCTGATATTATGGCTGTAGCTAAAGGTATTGCTGCTGGTATGCCGCTTGGAGTGACGATTGCATCGAAAGAATTAATGGCACAGTGGCCAATGGGGACACATGCAACAACATTTGGTGGGAATCCGATTGCCTGTGCAGCCGCCAGAGCATCCATTGCAGTAATCAAAGAGGAAAAATTACTTGAAAACTCCCGTGAAGTCGGAGAATATGCACGTCATCGCCTAGAAACACTAAAAAATAAATTTCCAATTATCAAAGATGTACGTGGTGTTGGATTAATGATTGGCTTCGCTTTGCAAAATGTTGAAACAGGAGAGCCTGATGGTGAAGCGGTTATGAAAGTATTGGATGGTTGTCTGGAAAAAGGTGTCCTGTTCTACTTATGTGGAAATGCAGGTGAAGTGATTCGCATGATTCCACCATTGACTGTATCGAAAGAGCAAATTGATGACGGGATAGAGGTACTTGAAGAAGTACTTGAATCGATGTAGCCAGTGACTGATTAGAAAGCATGTAAGAAATGAGGAGGTTAACAATGATGAATGAAGAAAAAGAAGCATACGCAGCGGATGAAAAGCATACAACAAAAGATTTAATGAAGTTTTTGCTTCCCTCCTTATTTGGAGTTATTATTTTCCTGTTCCCGATTATTGATGGGGATTCTTTTAATATACCATTAGGAATTATTACCGAATTTATAATTGAATTTTTATCAGGTTGGTTGCCAGCCATTATTACTTACACGATGGTATTATCAACCGTCCTGACCATTTTTGCAATGATTATGAAACCAAATTTTATCCTGAAGTCCGAATTTCTTAAGAATACTTTTCATGTTTCCATATTTTGGATGGTTGTTCGGTTATTAGGTACCATTTTTGCAATCATGACGTTCCATGATATAGGTTTTACACTGATCAATTCCGAAATTACGGGACAAGTTATGTTCGGCTTACTTACAAGCCTGATTGTATGGTTCTTTGTGGCATCGTATCTGATGCCGTATTTAATTAATTTTGGTGCAATGGAATTTGTAGGAACCTTACTGCGTGGAACGATTAAGCCGTTATTCACATTGCCTGGACGGTCGGCAATTGACTTGCTTGCATCATGGGTAGGAAATGTAAATGTCGGTGTTGTAATTACTAGGGAGCAATATCAAGATGGTTATTACACAGGCAGAGAGGCGGCAGCGATTGCAACGTGTTTTTCAACCGTTTCACTTCCGTTCTGTCTTGTAATTGCCAATATGCTTGATGTCGGGCATATGTTTCCGGTCTTTTATTTGACGATAGTTATTGCTGGGGTAGTTAGTGCTGTTATCATCCCGAGAATCCCACCGATTTCCAGAATACCGGATACGTATTATAAACGTAGCCAAATTCATGAAGAAATACCTGAAAATACGTCAGCGTTTAAGTGGGGACTTCATCAGGCAGTAAAACGTGCGAAAGGTGCAGGCTCATTTAAAGAGCAGATAAATCAAGGGACTGAAATATTCTCAGGAATCGTATTTGTTTTACTGCCGCAAGTAATGGCGATTGGTACGATTGCATTGATAATTGCCGAATTTACACCTGTTTTCCAATGGATATCTCAGCCGATGATACCGATTCTAAACGTATTGCAAATTCCTGAAGCAGCTGCAGCAGCTCCAGCAACAATAATCGGATTCATCGATATGTTCCTGCCAGCCGTTCTGGCATCAGGAATTGAAGCGGAGATGACAAGATTTGTAGTAGGTGCACTTTCTTTAGTCCAAATCATCTATTTAACGGAAATGGGTACCTTGTTGCTTATCTCAAAAATACCGATTAAATTCAGCCATTTACTGATCGTATTTATGGAACGTACGTTAATTTCTTTGCCAATCATTGCGTTGATTGCGCATATGATTTATTAATTATATTTACAGGCGGTGCTACCATTGTATATACAACAACTAATTGAAAAACTTGGCAAGGATAAAATCAGCCAAAATAAAACGGTGTTAATGCAGCATAGCAAGGATGAATCCATTCATTCTGCTGTTGAGCCTGATGTCGTTTGTTTTCCTGAATCTGCGGGAGATGTTGCGGAGATTCTTAAAATTGCTTGTGCCAATTTTGTGCCAGTCACCCCATTTGGTGCGGGATCAGGACTGGAAGGACAAGCAATACCAATTCAAAAGGGAATCGTAATGAATTTTGAACGCATGAATAAAATCATTGAATTTTCTCCGGAAGATATGCGGGTTACCGTTCAAGCAGGTGTTACTCGTTTACAGCTGAACCGACTGGTGAACGAGTATGGGCTGATGTTTTCGGTTGATCCAGGAGCGGATGCGATGATTGGTGGTATGGTTGCTACGAACGCAAGTGGGACAACGGCAGTCCGTTATGGAGTAATGCGTGATCAGTTGCTTGATTTGGAAGTAGTGCTTGCTGATGGGACCGTCATACGTACTGGTTCAAAAGCGAGGAAATCTTCATCTGGCTACCATCTTACAGGATTATTTACTGGCTCTGAGGGGACACTCGGCATTATAACTGAAGTTACGCTAAAACTTCATCGTATCCCTGAATACAATATGATGGCCAGATGTACGTTTGATTCGTTGGACGATTGTGCTAAGGCCGCCCAGACAATTTTACAGGCGGGGATTCCTGTTCTGCGTATGGAACTGATTGACGCTGTCAGCATCTCGATGATCAACCATCATAGTGGGGAGTCCTTCCCGGTGAAGCACTCCTTATTTTTTGAATTTGCTGGGTCAAAAAGAGCAGTTGAAGAAGAAGTTGCACGTGCAAGCGAATTAATGCATGATCTTAATTGTGAGAATTGGATAGCAGCAAATGATCCAATAAAGATGAATGAGATCTGGAAAGCTAGAAAAGATTTAAATTATGCCATTGCCCATCAACAAGAGATCTGTGAAATTGGTGGTGATGTTTGTGTGCCAATCTCACGGACGCGCGAACTTGTTTCTTTTGCCAGAACCAGGATGGATCAAAGTGGTCTGAAAGGAGCAATTTGGGGACATGTGGGTGATGGTAACTTTCATACGAGCGTGATGTATAACCCAAATGTGGATGGTGAATGTGAAACAGCAGAGCAGACGAGCGATGCCATTGTTTTAAAAGCAATTGAAGTAGGCGGCACATGCACCGGCGAACATGGGGTGGGACTTGGCAAAATGAAATTCCAGGAAGCAGAACATGGTGCGGCGTTGGAAGTGATGAAGCGAACGAAACATATGTATGATCCAAAAGGAATCCTCAACCCAGGTAAACTATTTATACATTAAAAAGCGAACAGTGCCTGGCACTGTTCGCTTTTTTTCGTGTTTAGTTGCCGCGATAAAGATGGATAAGATTTTGATTTTGTCCTCTTGCAAAGACATCGGTTCGATTAGGTCCCCAAGAAACAGCAGCAGGGGCTGATGTTAATGTCCCACCAAGATTTTCCCAATCCAACCAGCGGGCACCATTCCAAGTTCGCTTATAAAGTCTGTTATTTGTTCCTCGAGCGAATACATCAAGCTGATTTGGGCGGAGAGAAGAGACAGTTGGGGCACTTGTCAATGTCCCACCAAGGCTTTCCCAATTGCTCCAGCTCGTTCCATTCCACCATTTGTGAATTAAGTCCTGATTTTGCCCTCTTGCAAAAACATCAATCCGGTTTGGCCCCCAAGAGACAGCGGCTGGTTCGGATGATAAGGTACCACCAAGGTCTTCCCAATCTTCCCAGCGTGAACCATTCCATGTTTTTTTATAAAGGCGATTACCTGTACCGCGTACAAAGACATCAAGTTGATTTGGACGGCGGGAGGATACAGCTGGACCACTCGTTAATGTCCCACCAAGGCTCTCCCAATCACTCCAACTGCTGCCATCCCACCATTTATGATAAAGAGCTTGGTCTGTACCGCGTACAAAGGTATCGATTCGATTTGGCCCCCAAGAAACTGCTGCTGGTGGAGATGTTAATGTGCCACCAAGGTTTTCCCAATTGCTCCAGCTTCTGCCGTCCCACCAGATATGATAAAGACTTTGATCTGTTCCACGACCAAAGACATCAAGGCGGTTTGGCTGCCATGATGCCACTGCTGGTGCAGAAGTTAAGGTACCACCTAAGTTTTCCCAACCGGACCAACCAGGAGCCGGTTGCTCTGCGTCATCTTCCAGTGCATCTAACGTAATTTCAATGACTCTAATCAACACACGATTTACTAAGTTTTGAGGTATATTAAATTGTCTGAACAGGATATTAAACCAAGGTACTTGCCTTTGAAATTGATTATAGATTTGATTAGCCGGCAAATTGGTGTTTGCTTGATTGAGCGTATAGCTTACGACAAAGAAAAATGCATAATCCACGATTTGTCTGTTCATTCCAGCTTGCACCAATTGCGTATATAAATTATTGTGCTGTGTTCGAAGCGTTTGTAGGACTTCCTGTACACTCGGCTGTTGACGCATATTCATAGAAGATGGATCAACATAACTCATTGGAACATAATAAGTTGGTACATAAGGATAATAGTAATACATTTGCATTCCTCCGCTTTTTCATTAGCATATGCAGGAAGAAGAAATACGGGAATAAAAAACAAACGAAATCGTGATCTCATTAAGCAAAAAAAATTTAAGTCAAATCGACAAATATCGCCAAAATTCGGGGAGTGACAGGCACCTGTAAATTTTTTTGGTATTAAAATTGAATATAAAACAAAAGCTAAGTTGGAACTGTAATAAATCGTCAAGGGAGGTGTGATATATATGCGGACTTTAAAGACCATTGCCTTAACATTGATTATAATTGGTGCTCTTAATTGGGGTCTGATTGCCTTTTTTCAATTTGATTTAGTAGCCTCAATTTTTGGTGGGCAGGACGCTTTCTTATCAAGATTGGTCTATGGACTTGTTGGATTGAGTGCCCTATACTATATAGTTGCTCTGTTTAACCCTATGGAGGCAGCATTGGATGCGGATAATGATGAGGGCAGACGACCTGGAAACCTTAAATATGGAACAGAGTTTGGGGAGGAAACAGAAATTTCCAACCGACCTACAACTATTACCGAGGATACAGAAGAGATGTTAAACCCACCAAGAGACAGGGAGTAATTTTGTCTTTAGGAAAAATGGCTGAATAAAAACAGTAATTATTCTCTACAAAAAGCGTGTATCACGAATAAATGACTGTGATACAAGGCTTTCGACAGAATTCGGGAAGTGACAGGCACCAGTCGGAGGTCAGTCCTTTTGATGCAAACCTGATTGTGGCACATATATCGAAAAAACCATCCGATGTTGGATACACCGGATGGTTTTTGTTAGCTCGCATTCTCATTTTCAACTTCATCTTGAACATCAACTTCAACATCAACATCAACTTCTTCTTCAATCAGTTCTTCTTCAACTTCAACATCGTCTTCAATCAGTTCTTCTTCACCGTAGAAGTAATCACTTGCATTTACTGGTTCCCAATCTTCATTAGGTGTGTAGAAACGCAAGAGGTCTCCATTTAATACTTTATCGGAAAGTTCCAACTCATGAAGGACAGTCTCTGTCATTTCAAGCATTTCATCCGTTGGTTCTTCGATTATTTCTTTTGTTGTATTGTCATAAAAGATTCCATTAATGGAACTGTATCTCTCTGTAACGAAGTCACCATTTCGGAATGGAATAAATTCTTTATGGTCTTCAGAAAACATATCGGTACCAAATAAAATATAATCTTTTGCATCAATACCTAGAATATGCAATAGGGTAGGCATAACATCAACAAGACTAGAATAGGCATGATTTGTTCCTTGACCGTCTACACCTGGAATACGAATCATAAATGGTACACGTTGTAGTTCTGAATTTTTTAATGGTGTAATTTCTTCTCCCATAATTTCTTCCATTGCCTTATTATGATTTTGTGAGATGCCATAATGGTCTCCATAGATCATTATAATGGAATCCTCATAAAGACCAGCTTCTTTTAAATCAGTAACGAATTTCTCTAATGATTCATCTAAATAACGAGCTGTCTGAAAGTATCGATCGACCGTACCATCACCGGTTTCTGCAGGTGGAAGGCTTGCTTCTCCTTCATCAAGTATAAATGGATGATGGTGTGTCAATGTCATCATATGTGCATAGAATGGTTGATCCATCTCTTCTAGTAATGGAACAGATTCTTCAAAGAATGGCTTATCTTTTAAACCATAATTGATAACCTTTTCTTCACTCATATCAAAGAAAATGTCATAATAGTATTCATTGATACCAAGCTGTTTGTATACTTCATCACGATTCCAGAACGATTTACCGTCTCCATGAAAAACGCCACTCGTATAACCTTGTTGTTGATCCAGTATAGCTGGTAATGCTTGATACGTATTGTCACCTTTTGTAACGAAAGCAGACCCTTGTGGCAGACCATATAGGGACGTATCCGTTGTCAACTCCGCATCAGCTGTTTTTCCCTGCTCTGTTTGATGGAAAAAGTTATCAAAGTAGGTGTAATCCTGACTTTGATCATTTACCAATGAATTTAAGAATGGGGTAACTTCCTCACCATGTAGTTCATAATCAATGAGGAAGGACTGGAATGATTCCAGATGGATCTTGATAATGTTCTTTCCTTCACCAGTTCCAAAGTATTCGGCATTTGGTGCAGCATACTTACTCTTTGTATAATTTTCTATTTCTGTAATATCACTGCTGTCAGCCAGAACTCGTTGTGTCGATGATTCAAAGCTTTGAATACCATCATAAATCATAAAATTATAGGTACCTAGATATTTCACCAAATAATTTCTGTCAAATGCACGTTCCAATAGTTGCGGGCGATCGATTTCAGCTAATCCTAGATTAACACCGAAAGCAATAGCGCCGGCAGCTAATACCATGAATGGCTTGCGCAGCTGTACACGTTCTGTTGACCAATTTGATTTAAATTTGTTATACAATACGATTAAAATACCCAAATCCAATGCATAAAGAATATCATGCGGTGCGATTAAACCTAGTATACTACCACCCAAACTACCAAAATTATCCGTTTGCATCATGGTAGCTATTGTAATAAAGTCACCATTAAATCGGTAGTACACAACATTTGCATACAAGATAAAGCCTAGAATAAAGGAAAAAATAATAATTCGACGTCCGGCTTTTTTGCCTACAGCAAACAATGCCAGCCCGAGGAAGATTAATCCTGAACTTAGAGGATTAAAGAATAATAGGAACTCTTGCATTGCACCACTAACACCTAAGTCAAATTCCGTTTTATATACCGTATATGTTTTTATCCAAAAAAGAACAACAGCGATTGCGAAGAATCCCATCTTCGAAGATAACAATTTCTTCACTTTTTTCACCTCATAGTTTAAAATCAGTTAACTAATTTACATAGAAATGTATTAGTTACAAGTTCTAAGTATATAGCAGTACCTATTGTTAAGTCAAAGTGTTTTTTATGTAAAATTTGTGGCAAAGCAGACGACACTATGGATAAAAGGAATATAATAAGTTAAAAAGACCTATTTTTTAGGCAATATCAATTTTTAGGAAACAGGGAGAACGATTATTTCCTTCTGCTACCAAAAGCGTTTAAAATGAAGGGATAGAAAAGGAGTGGTGAAAATGGAAGCACCAATGATATATGAAGTACGTAAACCTTCTATTATAGAGGAAGGAAAGACTTATCCTGCATTATATCTTATTCACGGAATGGGGAGTAATGAGCAGGATCTATTGGGGTTAGTTGAGGGGCTTGAGGAATCCTGTTACATATACAGCGTGCGAGGTCCAATCAGTCAGCCGCCAGGATATGCTTTCTTCACGATTGAAGGATTTGGTAAACCACATCGGGAAGTATTCGATAACGCTGTCACGCAATTAACCCAATTTATCGATTATACGTGTGAAAGGTATCCAATTGATAAGGACAAGCTGCATTTTACTGGATTCAGCCAGGGAGCGATTCTTTCCATGACACTTGGTGTGGTGTTAGGGAATCGTGTGAAAGGTATTGCTGCACTAAGTGGTTATATTCCGGAATTTGTAAAACATGAATATGACATAAAGGATGTTAGCAATTTATCCATCTTTATATCGCATGGTGAGATGGATCAGGTGCTACCATTTAAATGGGCACCAGAAAACGAGCAATTCTTTAAAGACCAGGGTGCAAAGGTAATATTTAAACAATACGCCACAGGACATACTGTTTCCCAGGAGAATTATAATGATTTGAGAGAATGGTTTGGAATGATCGGATTATAATAGAAGAAACCCGAAAAAAAAGCGAAGCCATAGCTATCATAGCTATGGCTTCGCTTATATCCTAAATCCAATATCGGGAGTGCCAGTACGCTTTCCCACCTATACTGTTAATTTTAATAGGTCGTCATTTTGCTTGACGGATGGGCTTTCAGTACCTTTAACAACCAGATATTCTTCCGTGTTTGTGACGACAACTGGTGTAGTTGTTCGGTATCCGGCTTCTTGGATCTTCGTGATGTCAAATTCAATAAGCAGGTCACCTTTTTTAACTCGATCACCTTGATTGATATGTGGTGTGAAATACTTTCCTCCCAGTTTAATGGTATCAACACCAATAAATATAAGTACTTCGGCTCCATCGTCTGAAGTGATGCCTAATGCATGTCCAGTTGGAAATAGAGTAGTTACGACGCCATTGACAGGGGAGACTGCTTCACCCTTTTCAGGCTCAATAGCAATCCCTTTACCAACTGTTTCAGTAGCAAATAACGGATCATTAATCTCCGACAAGGGTACGACTTTTCCATGTAAAGGACTTCCAATTGTTTCAGGTTTTACACCAACAATGAGATGGTTGTAATTGTCATCTACTTTCTTCGTTTTCCCTTCGTAACCGAAAACGTATGTGAAAAGGAATCCAAGAACAAAAGCAACTCCAATACCAATTACATATTGTCCGATAGGTGAAAAGGCTGGAATGGACAGTAAACTAGGTAGTACAAATTCAATCATTTGAACACCAAAGCCCCCATTGATTGCACCACCTATTGCACCAGCAATGATGACATAAATCATCGTCCGTCGATAACGCAGTATGATACCGTAGTTAATTGCTTCTGTTGTTCCGGCCAAGCCCCCAGGCACAATACCACTAGCGGCGAGAGCTTTCAAGTCTTTATCACGCGTTTTCATGAAAACAGCAATCCCTATACCAACCTGCGCAAATGGTGCTGGTGCAGCCATTGCAATAATTGGATCAGGTCCTGTTGCAAGATTTGCGATAGCAATTGGTATGACGGTCCAGTGTAAACCTGCAATGGTCAAGAACGTCCAAGCACTACCCATAACAGCACCTGCTAAAATTCCACTTGTATCACTTAGGAAACTAATGAGAGAACCAAGCGTTTCTCCAATAATAGTTCCTATAGGGCCAAAAACGAGCATAGTCAACGGAACGAGAATCAATAATGAGATCATTGGGTTGATAAACATTTGAATATCTCTATAGATGACTTTTTTCAAGAACTTATCTAATGCTGCATAAACAAACATGGCTATAAAAATTGGAAACACGGTAGAGGAATAGTCTGCCAAAAGGACAGGCATTCCTAAAAAGTCGATGGTCCGGGTTCCGTCTTCTACGAGATGTACAATTTCTGGTGTTAGAAGCGATGCTCCAATAACACCACCGACATATCCATTCGCGCCTAGTTTAATGGCGATTGAAATCCCTAGAAATACAGGAAGGAAGTGGAACACGGCATCTCCTGCTGCGGATAGAACGATATAGGTACCGCTTTCAGTAGATAGCCAACCTACCATCGTTAAAACTGCTAATAGCGCTTTCAGTAAGCCCGCACCTGCGAGCACACCGATGATCGGTGCAAAACTTCCGGAAAGTACTCCTAATACTTTAGCTAGCGCCGATTCTTCTTTGTCTGGCAAATCTTTTTGTTCGTTATTCTCATGGTGTTGATCACTCATATGACTATTCTCCTCTATACTGTATTGATAAAATTTAGAAGGATAAAACGAAGGTAGAGAGATGATAACATAGCTCGTCCTGGTACATTTTATCATGTGCATAAAATTTTAATGGGAACACCTCTTCATAATCTTAGGGATGAAAGCGGTGTTATGGTATTATTATAATTAAATCAATTTAAAACTGTTAGGACTTATTTAACTTAAAGCGGATTAAAATCACCTATCATTTAAAGAAATATTGGGGGAATCAGGTTTGGAAATATCAAAAATGGTCTCTACAGCTATGAAAATACACGATATAACACAATTAAATACATATGTATTAGATCAAAATGTGGATTTTATTTACTATCGCGAAATAATTTCAATTCCGGATTACATGCCAGGTTCGGGTGAAGCGGATGTTTTGAACTTCTATAAAAAAATAAAACAACGAATGCATCTTTATTCTTATATAAACGAATGGGGGTTACATTACTTTGGGTACTCCTTTAAAGAAAAGGAAGATGTATATACCATTATTATCGGTCCATATTTTGAAAATACCCCTAATTTATTTCGTTTATCCAGGGAATATAATTTCAGCAACAAACAAAGTAATGATCTAAGAGTAGTGAGCGATAAAATTTCGATACTCACGATACAGCAAGCTAGCAGTTTTGCTGCGGTTCTCCAAGAAGTTGATAAAATGGTACATAATGAAACAACGCCGACAATTATTATCGAAGAAAAAAATAATAGTTTTTCAGATAAGAAGGTAGATAATCTTAACGTAGATGAAGACGCTGAACTGGTAAAACTACGTTACAAAATCGAAAAAGATTTTATGCATGCCGTTGAACATGGAGATAAAACGTCTGCTTTAAAACTGATAAGTTCAGATAATATGCTGTTCTCTTTTTCGGAACGATTTCCAAGTCAACCCTTGCGTCGATTGAAAAATTTAAGAATCGTACTTAATACTTTACTGCGTACAGCAGCAAGAAATAGTGATGTCCCTGCTATATTGATTCATCATATTTCCGAAAAGTATGCATTTGAAATAGAGCATGCAACCAATATAGCCACCATAAATCAACTAGAGGATCGTATGATTGAAGAGTATTGCGACTTAGTAACTTCAAACACATTAAGAAATTATTCAAGAATGACACAGAGGGTGATTGAACACCTGCTTAGTTTTTATGATAAGCAGATAAATAATGAAGAATTAGCCTTACTTTGTGATACACATGCAGGTTATTTATCCCGGAAATTCAAACAAGAAACAGAACTTACAATAACTGCTTACCAGCAAATGATAAGACTAAATAAAGCAAAACATCTGTTAAAGACAGAGACTTTATCTATTGAAGAAATAGCTTGGGTTATTGGTTATGATGATCCATCCTACTTTGCAAGGGTTTTTAAGAAAGATATAGGCTGTACACCATCTGAGTATAGGGATGGGGAAATTCAATAAGAAAAGCTGGCCTTCATGTGAAGAGCTAGCTTTATTTTATTTTATTTTTATAACCGAAAGTTGGAATAATTACAATTTGGATATGCTGTTTACGCAAGTTTTTGCTTTCGGATTAGGAGTAGCACAACCAAATCGAAAAATGTAAGCGAATTACTTCTGAATATCGACTCCAATCATTGAGTAAAACAAAGGAAAAGAGTGTAAATCTATGAATTAAAGAGATGGACTCGTTTTCATTTCCGTTGTTTCCGTTTTCATCGTCAATGTTATCGATTTCATGGACTTTGTAAAAATCTTCCTTATATACCATAATTAAAGTAACAAGAAAAGGGAGGGATAAAACATGAAAAAGATGATGAAAGATTTACTAAAAGAATCGTTTGATTTGTATGTGGACGCATATGAAAGAATGAGCCGCTAACAACTATAAATCAGAAAGAAGATGAAATAAGATGAAGAAAATCTTTGAAAAACTCGATCAACATATTGAAAAAAATGCAGTATTCTATGGCCAAATCTTTAGAAAAAGATAATACGGTGAAAAAGCGAGGATATCAACATGTCAGTAAGCAAATTTTATAAAAGTGACCCCAAAACCGATTCCATGAGGTAAATGAGAATCGGTTTTTGTTATGACTTTTTTTAGTGTAAGCAAATTTTTAGAAACCTCCATTAAATTCTTCCAACATACAGCTGTCAAGCCGGATAAAACCCTCGACAAGATTCGACAAAACTCGGGGAGTGACAGGCACCAAATAGTTCACTTTCTATTTACCGAAAACTACTTGATATTTCTCGTTAATAGATTATAATAGTATTGCAAGCGGTTTCATTTTTATGCAAAAGGGGATGAATAATATGGTTACATTTTTTGTATCTATCATTCTATTAATTGTCGGCTACTTTACGTACGGAAAATTTATAGAGAAAATTTTCGTTCCGACAGATAGTAGAGATACACCGGCAATATCGGCTGCAGATGGGGTAGACTTTGTGCCGATGCCAAAACAAAAAAATGCGATGATTCAATTACTGAATATCGCTGGGACGGGCCCAATCTTTGGTCCAATTATGGGGGCTTTATTTGGCCCAGTAGCTTTTTTATGGATTGTTTTCGGTTCAATCTTTGCAGGGGCAGTGCATGATTATTTAACCGGAATGATATCCATTCGAAACAAAGGGGCACATATACCTGAGCTTGCAGGTAAGTTTCTTGGGAAATTTTCACGACATATTGTGAACGCTTTCTCTTTATTGCTATTAGTTCTCGTAGGTACTGTATTTGTTACGACCCCAGCTTCACTCATTGATATTTTGCTTGATGGAAAAGTAGCTTTCGGGGTTATTTTAGGATTTATTTTCATTTATTTTTTCCTATCCACGATTCTGCCGATTGATAAAATTATCGGTCGAATTTACCCAGTGCTTGGGGCAGTACTATTATTTGGAACGATTGCTATCGGGATATCGCTGATTTTCTCGGATTATACGATTCCAGAATTAACGTTAGTAAACTTGCATCCAGACAATTTACCAATTTTCCCAATTCTATTCTTTACTATTACATGTGGTGCACTATCTGGATTTCATGCAACACAATCGCCAATTATCTCAAGGACAACCCAAAAAGAATCACAAGGTCGTTATATTTTCTACGGTATGATGATCGCTGAAGCAATTATTGCCATGATTTGGGCAGCAGCAGCGATGAGTTTATTCGATGGACAAACGTTAAGTGAAATCATTGCGGGTGGTACAGCATCTGCTGCTGTCAATGAAATCGCGATTACGTTACTTGGAGCAGTTGCTGGAACAATTGCTGTGTTGGGTGCGATTGTACTTCCAGTCACTTCCGGGGATACCGCATTCCGTGCGGCGCGATCCATTGTTGCGGATTATTTAAATATCGGACAGAAAAAAGCGATCAATCGATTGATGATTGCAATACCGCTATTTGTGATTTCATTCGCGCTGACCTTTATTGATTTCAATATTCTATGGAGATATTTCTCATGGGCAAACCAATCCACCGCAGCAATCGCCCTTTGGATTGGAACGATGTATTTATTTATTAAAGGAAAGAATTACTTTGTTTCCTTAGTTCCTGCAATCTTTATGACGTATATGGTGTTTGTGTATATTTTGAATGCTAAAATTGGATTCAACTTAGACTTAAATATCTCATTCGTACTTGGGTTGGTGTTAACCGTTGTTCTAACTTTCGGATTCTTTAGAAGAGCGAAAAGAAACAGAGTGGATGAAATAGAAGTAGATATGAAAGCAGCATAGACAATAATAAAAGCCTTTCTTTTCTTTCAATAGAAGAAAAGAAAGGCTATTTTTATTCGACATCATTCGGGAAGTGACAGTGATCGCACCTTATTCAGGGGAAGCTTTGATCGTGGAGGCGATTTCCGAGATAATAATCTCACTTCCAATAATTGGTGACTCTTTTTCCGAATCTGCCTTGCTTCCTTTGTGTGCTTCTTTAAAGTGATCACTATTTCTCCAAAGAGTGAAGTCTTCCATTGTTACCCAGTACATATTTACATTCATTTCATCGTAGTCCTCAATATTTTGGGTAATCAATACTTCCACTTTATGAAAACCTTCCATTTTCTGCAAGGGACCTGATTTAGTAAAGGCTGGAGCCATTTTTGCAGCCATTCCCTTTTTTGTCTTGATTCTGTTTGTTACGATAATCATATCGATAGCCTCCTTGATTTTTTCAAAAGTTACGAGGTAAGAACTTACAATACCAGTATACCTTTTTATTGACGTTTCTGTCACATAGAGGATAATTACCAATTTGAAAGAAGTCGTCACCTACGGAAAAAGAAGGTTATAGCGAAAAAGTATCGAATTAGTACTATACTAAGAATGCGTATAAGAATAGGAAATCCAAATGATGGAGGTAAGGGTATGAAAGAATGGTCGAAAGATATAGAAATAGATGCACCCATAGAAGTGGTTTGGAGTTATTTGGATGGTTCTTCATTGGATAAGATGAAGCAAATTATGCCTCAAGTGGTGGATCAGAAGGCTGTTAAAATAACGGACGAAGTAGTTGGAAGCGTCTATCGGCAGAAATATAAAGAAGGTAAACGTATCGAAGAATATGATGTAGAAACATTGGAATATAGAAATACTACCGATGAGAAAAGACTTAAAGTCGGCTTTACCCTTGCAAATATGTTTGAGATCACTGCATTATATGAATTAAAAAAAATCACGGACAATAAAACGTATTTTAAATATACAACTACAAATAATCCATTGAAATGGTTTATCAAGCTATTTTTAGTGTTCGCTTCCGATAAGGTGGTCGTACAATTTACAGAACGTGTGAGGAAAGTTGCAGAAACAAAAAATACGTAACGGCATTATTGAATTCGTTCTATGAAACCGTTAGGATATAACTAGAATATAAAAGTAGGAGTGAACAATATGTATCGAACAGTAGATGACTTTTTAAGTGATTGGATGAATTCTTCACATGGCACCATCCAGGTTTTGGAATCATTGACAGATGATAAATTGGACCAGGCTATTGTGGAGGGACATAGTACACTTGGTTGGCTAGGTTGGCATATTATGACAAGTACTGCATTTTTTGCTGATATGGTAGGACTGGATGTAACGGTTCCATCAGAAAGTTCTGTACCTAAGGAAGCTGCAGGCATTGTCCAAACCTATAAAGAGATTTCAGAAAGACTGGTTCAAGAGGTCAAACAGAAACTGACGGATGAAAAAATGTTGGAGGAAGTAGATCAATTTGGTAGACTAACACCTCGTGGGGCAATTCTAAGAGATGTAATCCACCATCAAACACATCATCGAGGTCAAATGACTGTTCTATTGCGTCAGGCAGACTTGCATGTTCCTGGAGTAATGGGACCGACAAAAGAACAGGGTAATTACTAGAATTTTGCATGATTTGGTCTCATTAGGAGAAAGTCAGTTCATTATCGCAACGCATTCTCCAATTCTTTTAGGCTACCCGATGCTACCATCTTAAGTTTTGATCAAGGTGAGATTAAAGAAATAGATTACGAGATGACAGATTCTTTTCAAATCACCAAATACTTCCTTCAGCATCAGGGAAAGGTTTTTAGAAGAGATATTTGCTAATGAATAATAGGAGGATAAGCTCAGTCCATGGACTGAGCTTATTTCATTGGTTATCGCCTATGATTGTGTTTCTGTCATCAGAAATACATCCTTTTTTGTTTGTCAGGATAGAATACTGTACAATAATCATCATGGACGTTTGTAACTAAAAAATAGGTGAGAAGGTATTTGAATGCTAAAAAAACTAGCGAATAACGTATATTATATGCCTCATTATTCAGAAACGGATCGTCCCACTTTAGGGTTAATTTGTGGGGAAACATATAGTCTGGTCGTCGATTCAGGGAATTCTCCGGCACATGCAAGCGATTTTCTTAACCTGGCCGGAGAAAAGGTCAGATCGCCCATTAAGTTTGTTGTCATTACACATTGGCATTGGGACCATATTTTTGGTATGAAAACAATGAATTTATTAGCGATTAGTCACGAGGAAACAAAGAAAAAAATAGATGATCTGAAAAACGTAAAATGGGATGATGCGTCTCTTGATGCCCGTGTAGAAACCGGGGAAGAAATCGAATTTTGCCGCGATATGATTAAACGCGAAATGCCTACACGTGACGATTTGGAGTTACAGGCACCGGATCTTTCCTTCCAAACGAAGATGGAGATAGACTTGGGTGGCATTACCTGTGTCGTGGAACATGTCGGTGGGGTACATGCTCAGGATTCATCGATTATTTATGTACCAGAAGAAAAGATTGTGTTCCTTGGCGATTGTATCTATCAGGATTTTTATAGTGGCGAGTGGAGTTACGATAAAAAAGAACTTGACATTTTACTGAAAAAAATAAAAAAATATGATGCTGATTGGTATGTGACCGGTCATCAGTCACCGAAAACGCGAGAAGAAATGAACGGCTTCTTTGATGAATTAACGAGCATTGGCGAAATGGTAGGGGATGAAGTTTCACTTGAAAAAGCAGTCGCAATATTTAACGCGGTGCGAGGAAAAAAATCAAATGAAGAACAACTGGAATATATTCAAAACTTTGTAAGTGGTAATCAAAAGAAAGAGAAATAGAATTATTTCTTAACTAGGATGAAACCCCATTTTCTATGATAAAATGGAATAATGTATTATAGCTAGTCTTACATGATGGCTGAAGATAGAGAATTGGGAGAGAAATCATTTTGAATAAAAAAGACATCGCCGATATCAAGAAACAATTTAAAGTAGATAATGATTTGATGAAAATCAAAGATATTTTTACCGTGTATATTATGAAAGAATCAAGTGATATTTATCATCACCAAAGCACGCCATTTGAGTTGCTTGAACAGGAACAGCAAGAATTATTTATGATGAACTTCAAGAAAGTCCTGACAGGGCAATTAGATCAAAAATTATTTGAACTGAAATTTCAGCGTGATGTAGAGAATAGCAGCCAGCTTATTCTTCATCAAGGGATCTTAACGAACGATACGGAAGAATGGAAAGCCCATATGTTGCAAATGGTTGAGAAAATGCTAAAGGATAAGCAATACGAAATGGATATTGTTGTTACCTTTATCAAAGGTGAATATTTGAAACCGACAAAAAGAAACAGTGGAGAGACAGAAGAAAGTGTACGAGATAAGGTTTATTCCCATTCCTTCATTCTGGGGAGTATAAATAAAACGCAGGATCCGAAAAAGGAATTGTTATTCGATTATGTAGCGAAGGAATTTAAGTATAATTTTGTTGTCGATCCAGTTATTAATCTGAAAGCCCCAATAGGAGGGTTTCTATTCCCGTGCTTTACGGATCATGTAGCAGATGTGAATCATGTGCTTTATGCTGCCGAGAAACCGTATGAACTAGATTATCATTTTGTTGAAAAGGTTTTAAATGCAGAAGATGCCATGACTGCAGAAGACGATAAAATTGTATTTGAGGAAATAGTGAAAGACGTGGCTGGAGATCAAATCAATACATCCACCCTTTCAAACGTCTATGAAGAAATCCATCGTGTCGTCGTAGAGAATGAAGAAGAAGATGTACCGAAATTAGATTATAGAGATGTAGAACAAGTATTAAAAAGCAGTGGAATAGAAAATATCGATCCGGAAAAGGTAGAATCTGCTTTTAAAAAGATAATTGATGATGAAAAATTTGAGTTAAAAGCAACGAGCATCCTACCAAAATATGAATCCAAGTCGATTAAGATCAAAACAAAAGTAGCGAATATTACCGTCAGTCCACAAGATTTACGGTATATGCGGCAAGTCCATATTAATGGAAAGCTTTGTTTAATGATTGAATTGGAAGAAAATACGATGATTGAAGGCTTTGAAATGATTCCCGAGGTGTTGTTTCAAAAGGCAGAAGAACAAGACGAAGAAGAATAATCATAGAAAAAAGACAGGTTTAGTGATAATCCTGTCTTTTTTCTATGGTTATAGATTGGTAGAAACCATTGCATATTGGACAAATGCCGAACAAATCTTAAAAGCCATGAGAAGGTAACTCATAAACAGAGGGTACGTCAATTTAATCCTTGCCTTAGAATAATAAAAAAATGATCTTCATTTCATAAATGAAGATCATTCCATAATGCTATGCTTCTTTTGCTCCTGCTTCCAATCCTAATTCAACGATCGACTGATTAATTCGCCATACATAATACAGATGATGGATCAGGTCACGTTTGGATTGATGTCTTCGTGGTGAGTGCCGTTCGATTTGTTCCCGTTCATCGTTGAGGCGGTACACTTTTACATCGCCTTCGTTTTTACCTTCAAGCAGATTTGTTACTGCTTCAATATTGTGATCTAGCTTTTCTTCCATTGTTGTAAAGACATCCACTAATTCCTCCGGGTAATCAAATCCTTTGCGATAACTCGAAGCAACTAATTGTCTTGCATAGTAGTTAATTGCTGCAATTACTGTTATCCATCGAATGGTATCTGATTGAGCGGGTGATTCAGAGCGTTGTGTGATGGAAACTGCTTCATCCTTGATGATCTGAAGCTTCTGATCAAGTTGAAAGGCGCTTTCGGATAGCTCTTTCACATTTACATCTTCTTTAAATCCCTTTACATACGTTGTTATATAAGGTTTCAGTTCGTTTAAATAGTCATTAATCGATTCAGAAATTTTATCCCTTGTTTTCTTTGGGAAAATAAAGGTTGATACACCAAGTGCGATGGCAGCACCAGCAATCGTATCTATGACGCGTGCTCCAATTAGGGATAATGTAATGCCACCCATTAAGATATCGTACATAAATGCAATCAACATCGTAATAAAAACATTCATTAATGTGTAGGAAACACTAAGCAAATAAAATGCTAAAAATAGGACGATAAATATCATAATCACTTCAAAGGTGGATTGGCCAGAAAGAAGCTTAGCCATCGTAAAACCAAGCACCGCCCCAATAATTGTACCGACAGATCGTTGGTATCCCTTCGTGTAAATCCGGCCAATTGATTGTGTTCCTAGTAAGACGATAAACGTTGTAAGGAGTACCCAATACGGCTGGGTAGGTGAGATAATTTGACCGACGATAATTGCTATTGTACCTGCTACTAGAGCTTGGTAGGCTTTTTTGGTTGATGGCTTCAAACCATTCTCATCTTCTTTTACAGGATCTTTATCTTCCTCTATTGCTTCCTCCACCGTGTCGATTTCGCTATGGAGCGATTGCTGGATAGTAATCGCTCCTTTTATCACATGATTTGAAATTGACTCGATACGGCGGATTAAAAATAGCCATCTCTCAGGTTGCTGTTTACGATCAAACAAATCTGCAATAAGCAGTCTTAGTGCTTGTACAGAGAGTTCTGCTTCTGCTAAATTCTGTTTTTCATAGCTGGAAGCTAGTACTTCGGTATCACGAAGCGACTCAGTTGACCATATTAAGATGCGCCTAAGTTCATCAATCTCCAGCGCATCGGCTTCTTTTAAACTTTGAATTGAATTAGTCAACGTTTCGATAAGCATGCCCGTATCAAACACATAAAGCCGTAATTGAGCAACTGTTAAACCGGGCCATAATTCCTTTACATCTGCTGTGTTGATGTATCCTGAAACAATTATTGCATACTCCCTAAGCTTGAGAACATGCTTCTGCAGCTGTTTTTCCTGCTTCGGGCTTAGTTTCTTATTCTTCATTCCATCTATTAATAGATCAAATGTAAGATTACTCTGAATGTGGAACGAATTGATGCTTCTTTTTAAACTTTTCGCTGTGCTTTGAAAAAGGATGAAGTTCAATACGTATGCATAAGCTACACCAATTGTAATGGCCATGTAAAACCAAGGCATCAGGTAGATTGATAGGTTTAAAAAGGAAGAAATATATACAGTCATAAATCCAATCATGCAAAGAGAAAAATAACGTACACCAAAGCGAGTAAGATAAAAGCTTCCAAAAATAAGAATGATCATAACTACATCAATCAAATAGGTATTCTCAGCTAGGATAGAACCGAGTGTGACTCCAATCATAGCAGAAACACCGATTAATAAAGTGGTTACTTTCTTCTCTTTTTTTGATTCGTCCAAAACGTTCATAATACCCATCATTCCCACCATTGCCGAGACAACACCTGGAAAGAGGGGATCATTTCCGCTTGTACTTACAATGAACATCGTAGTAAAGAGAGACAATATTAAACTGATGGTAGCTTTCCCAGCTTTAAAAAGACGTATTTGACCAGGGTCAGAAGCTTGTAGTCTACTTAGCCAGTGATTTCTTTTATACAACGCTTTCATAGTGTCACCTATCTTTTCTGTTTTAATGAGACTTTAATTTTACCATGGGCTCCATGGATATCCAAATAAATCGGATATCCCACCATGTAATACGTGGGTCATTCACATAAACTTCTGACATGGACAACATACTAAGTTTGATTCGGTAAAAGATGTGGTAATAATAATAGGTAGGGTTCCATGGTTCCTTGGAGTATATCTGTTTCGACAAGTAATGCTCTTCTGGTATCGCTTTTAAAGAAGGAGTGGGAAATGTTGGTATTTGTCTTTTTTATTTTAGCTGCAATTGCAACCGTTTTTGCTGCAATGAAGTTATCGAAGTTTGCGGATGTAATTAGTGAAAAGACCGCAATGGGTGGGATGCTCGTCGGAACTTTTCTATTAGCCGGAGCTACGTCTCTTCCTGAGATTACAACAAGTTTCTCAGCGGTAATTATAAATAACGTCGATATTGCGATCGGTAATATGCTCGGTTCAAATTTGTTTAATTTATTAATTCTAGCTGGATTTGACTTGTATTTTAGAAGAAAACAATTGTTTAATCTCGTTAACCGAAATCATATTTATTCAGCCGTTCTTGGGCTATTTTTAATTCTGATGGTAACGATAGCACTTGTCTTCAAAATTGATTACACCATCCTTGGAATTGGTGTTGATGCATTGCTGATTCTCGTTATCTACATCGTCGGAATGATACTGATTAGCCGGATGCCTTCACCTCCGAAAGAAGGAGGGACGGAGAAGCATTTGCATAAGCCGATGAAAGAAAATGAAACATCACTAAAAAGTGCTACTATAGGATTCATTATTGCTGCTATTGTCATCATGGCAGTAGGGACCGTGCTGTCCATCACAGGTGATCAAATTGCTGTTATAACAGGGTTGGGATCGAGTTTTGTCGGGAGTTTTCTTATTGCAGCAACGACATCATTGCCCGAAGCCGTGTCTGTATTTACCGCCTTCCGTCTTAAAAACCCGAATATGGCTGTTGGATCCATTCTAGGAAGTAATATGTTCAATATGGTAATTTTAGCTGTATCAGATGCTGTGTATCAAGGGGGATCCATTTTAGCAGATGTATCAGGTTCGAATTTATATACTGCTATCGGAGTTTCAATTTTATCTGCAGTACTCATTTGGGGGCTTTTGAGAGAACAATCCAAATCGATGTGGACATACAGTATTCCTTCCATTATCACTGTTGTCGGTTACTTTGTCGTTTCCTATTTTATTTTCTTGGGCTAGGAGGAAAACGAATATCGATATAAATTCGGTGTACATTCCCTAAACATCATGCATAGTATAATTTTATAAATCTGTGAAGGGAATGATTACCATGTACGATTCTCCTAATATGTATCCATATCCTTATTACGTAAACGCAGCACCATATAACTCAGATGTTATGTCAAGAAACCGCGGAGTACACAGTCACACTGTAATTGAAGCTATATTTTCCGGAATAAAGGGAAAAGCATCAAACATTGATTTTTACAGTCGGTTAGCAGAGGATGCGCCAGATTTAAACCATAAGCGTGATATTCTTCATGCACTAGAAGATGAAAAAGTCCATTTGCAACAATTTACCAATCTGTATACATCGCTAAATGGAAGCCAGCCTGTTTACGAAATCGACAAGGTTACATTTAAAGATTATCAAGAAGGATTACAAAAGGCTTATGAAGCAGAAGTAGAGAATTATGAAGAATATCGAAATAGTTATATACTTACGCAGCATTCACCTGTTCGAGAAGTATTTTTGCGTGCTTGTACGGATGAAGTAGAGCATGCTAAACGATTTAGTTCGCTCGGGGATGACAGCATTGTATTAAGAGATTATGGATCCCAACCATTTGTGGTGAATATTGAAGAGGCAACGACTCAAAACGATACGTTTCGCACTGCCTTATGGACGGGAAACAATTTGCAGGTTACTGTAATGAGTATTGGAGTGGAGGAAGACATCGGTTTAGAAATCCATCCAACGGTCGATCAATTCTTACGAGTTGAACAGGGGCAAGGAGTGGTTCAAATGGGGGATAGAGAGGATCAACTGGATTTTCAAGAAAATGTATATGATGACTTTTCGATAATGGTCCCCGCAGGAAAATGGCATAATTTAACAAATACGGGGGATGTACCTCTTAAACTTTATACAATCTATGCACCACCTGAGCATCCATTTGGAACTGTTCATGAAACAAAAGCAGATGCAATGGCTGCTGAAGAAAACGAAGACTAATATGTAATTACAGAGAAAAGATCACATTATATTTAGCGTACTAAATCGCCCAAGATTTAGTACGTTATTTTTAATAGACACACAAGCGTTAAAATGAATAATTGATCAGATCAGCTTTTTAATTTAATTATTACAGCAGTTAACAATCTGAAATTTGTTCCGGAAAGAATGAATAAAAGCAATTGACAAAATAAAACAAACGGAGTAGATTATGTTTATTGTATATAAATATCCGTACACCTTTATATCGCTGAATCTTTTTGAACGGGGAAACCATTATGGATAGCATAGGATAAGAAGACGATGCTATCTTGGGGTAAATCTTACATAAGTAAGAAGGGAAACTCTCACTCCTCATCCGACAGCTAACCTCGTAAGCGTTAATTTATCACTAGAGAGTAAGGTCGGTGGTTGTGCCGAAGACCCTTCTATTTGAATTGGTCTTTTTTTATGTAGATAGATATAGAAAAGAGGGTTTATATGGAAAAGCAAGTCGTAGTTATTGGACTAGGAAGATTTGGTAGAAGTGTTTGTAAACAATTATATGAACTGGGACATGAAGTATTGGCTATTGATATAAAGGAAGCCAGAGTTAAGGCGGCTTCCAATTATTCTTACTACGCTGTAATTGCAAATGCAGCTGATGAAAACGCGCTTAAAAACTATGGTGTTAAAAATTTCGATTATGCGATTGTTGCAATAGGAGATAGCATTGAATCAAGTATTTTATGTACTTTGATACTAAAGGAAATGGGCTTAAATGAGGTATGGGTAAAGGCACGGGATCCACATCATAAAAAAATACTTGAAAAAGTAGGCGCTGACCGGATCATCGAACCAGAGAAAGAAATGGGCATCCGCGTTGCCAACCAACTTGATTCCGGTAAACTCCTAGATTATATAGAGCTCTCGAATGACTATAGCATCGTGGAACTAGTGGCAACTCAAAAACTATCCAATAAGTCGTTAGTACAGTTGGATGTTCGTGCAAAATTTGGTTGCACGATACTTGCAATTAAACAAAAGGGAAATTTAAACATTGCACCTATGCCTCACGATGTTATTTCTAAAGGAGATATGTTGGTTGTGATGGGACATATAAAAGATCTGAAACGCTTTGAAGAAAAAGGATTCTAGGTAGACAGGGGCAAAACGATGGATTTATCCAATAGAAAAATTAAATTGACCTATTTATCAGCTATTCGACTTATTGTATTGTTCTATGCTATCGCTGTACTATTTTCAGTGGGGTTACTGAGTCTGCCCATTTTTCATAATGAAGGAGTAGCGTTATCTTTTATTGACCTGGTTTTCACTGCAGTGAGTGCAATAAGCGTTACCGGATTAACAGTTGTTTCTACTGCGGATACGTTTAATACGGCGGGGAAAATTGCATTAACGTTTGTACTGCAATTTGGAGGCATTGGGATCATGACGCTGGGCACCTTTATTTGGGTAATATTTCGTAAACGGATTGGTCTAAGGGGCAGGCAACTTATTCAAATAGATCAAAACAGAACATCATTGTCAGGTTCGGTTCAATTAATCCTGAAAATCCTGAAAACCATTCTTCTGATTGAACTTGTAGGTACGATCATTTTAAGTGCATATTTTTTAAATTACTTCGATACATGGCAAGAATCTTTGTTGCAAGGATATTTTGGAGCTGTCAGTGCTACTACGAATGCTGGATTTGATATTACGGGTTCATCATTGGAACTTTTTGCGAATGACTATTTCGTACAGTTTATAAATATAGTCTTATTAACACTAGGAGCAATTGGTTTTCCTGTACTGCTCGAGTTTCAAGATTATATACGAAGAGATCATCGGGAAGGAAATCCAAGGCATAGCTTTTCCTTGTTTACCAAACTGACAACAATCACTTTTTTTGCACTTATTGTAGTAGGAATGATTTTGATCCTGATTTTGGAACGTAACGGTTTTATGGCGGATAAGGTGTGGCATGAAAAGATATTTTATAGCCTATTCCAATCGGTTACTACGAGAAATGGTGGTCTAGCTACCATGGATGTAAGTGAGTTTACACCTCCTACACTAATTTTATTATGCGTGCTCATGTTTATCGGGGCATCACCAAGCAGTGTGGGTGGGGGTATTAGAACGACTACCTTTGCAATTATGTTGTTAGCTATTTATAATTTTGCTAAGGGAAGAACTGGTATTAAAGTATTTGGCAGAGAACTGGATAACGAAGACATCATTCGTTCTTTTATGGTAATCACGACCGCTGCCATGTTGTGTTTCACTGCAATTATCTTACTGGCTTATATTGAACCATTCCCCATTTTAGCGATCGCTTTTGAGGTTACGTCCGCATTTGGGACAACTGGTTTATCCATGGGTGTTACTCCTGAATTAAGTACAGCTGGAAAATGGATTATTATATTTTTAATGTTTGTAGGTAGAATAGGCATATTCTCCTTCTTATTTCTTATAAGAGGAAAAGAAACAAAAGAAAATTATCATTATCCAAAGGAAAGGGTAATTATTGGATAGTATGATCAATTATATGGCTTATACAATTGGTTGCTTTTCTATATAAAATCAAAATATTACAATCGCTGTAACAATTTTTAATGAAAATAACATATAATATTTAAACTTTCTTTACTTTCATAGGATAAACTAAGTGTAGTAGTTCAGTTTCTAAACAAAAAGAAGCATTTTGTAAAGGTGGGAAATATATTGAGCTCCGAGAAGAATGCAGAAATTGGCGATCAAATTTATTTCAAGTCAGGAATCATAGGTATTGTTGAAAAAATCTATGATAATTCAGTGATGGTTATGGTGACTGAAAATCAGACAGACTTAGAGTTTAAAGGAAATAAAACAATTGTAGGACATAGAAATTATGAGGTAATTTGATTGATGTCACTAGATGGTGCTTCCCTGTAATGAGGGAAAGCACCTTTCTTTATGAAAATAGTGTTATTGTGGCAAGGGACTTTTAACGGAGAAAGCAGGAAATAAGATAAAGAGAACGATAAAGGGAGAGAATGTTATGGGAACGTTAAAAGTGAAAGAACTTCAATCACAAAATGAAATACGGGGAGCCTTTCCGGTAATGAGACAGCTACGGACGCATTTAGACGAAACGACATATCTGGAATTAGTAATCGACGCACAGAAAAACGATAGCTACAAAATGTTTGCTTTGTATGATAATGAAAAAATAGTTGCAGTTTCAGGATTTAAACCGATGATAACTCTATATTATGGGAGATTTGTTTGGGTGTGCGACTTAGTAACAGACCATCAGCTGCGTTCCAAAGGATATGGTGAAAAACTACTTACATTTGTTCACAAATGGGCAAAAGAAAATAAGTATGAAAGTGTCGCATTATCATCAGGATTACAACGTACAGATGCACATCGTTTTTATGAAGATCGGATGAATTATGACAAAGTAAGCTACGTATTTAAAACGTCGATAAATGAATGAAGTTAAAGGACGCCTTTCTGTATTAAGGATTAGCGTTCTTTTATTTTTGAGTATATAATGTCCGTCCTTACAAACTAAAGAATCCAAATTAGCTTTCTAGTTATAATGATGTTACTTTTGGATTATATTTATATAGATATTGATTGAATTATAGTACTTACAAATATAAGAGACATGAGTAGAGGGAATGTGTAATGAAAGAGAAGTTAATCATAAATGCAGATGGATGTTATCAGCTGGCCGAACAGAAGGCGGCTGATTATTTTAAATTACTTTCTGTGCAGCTAAAGGAAAAAGACGATGTCGTGAACCTGACTAAAGATATACAAACGTGGAAACAAAAACATATTCATACCTATTCCTTATTTTCCTTTTTGTCACGTAGAAAAGGAAAAAGGGATTTTTCAGAGTATCAACGTTATATCCAATGGCTCGATGCAAGCGGAAAATTGGATAACTACCTCGACCGCAGCATTTCCTATATTTTCATGCGTGATTTGGGGAAAGCCTTAGACGCTCCTGATACGCAAGAAAGGATTCGGAAAGTCGTGGCCGATTTTAAAAGGTACCTGACTCAATCAGATAAAGGTAACACGATCGAAACATTTCATATGGCCGCGTTGTACCGTTTGGCGCAGAAGGAAGGCATAGAGTCTACAATCATCTGGGTGATGGATAAAATAAAAACGGTTTCCGCCAATATTCCAAGAGGGATGGATGTAGATGAAGCCCAGCGGAAGCTAATTAAAATCATTGCCGGTGTACTCATGCATGAACTTGAAGAGATGAGCAATGATCTTGCACCTGAAGACCGTTCAGAAAAACTGGATACGGCAATAAGGCTCGGCTATTCCTATGGATTGACCTACCCACTTATCGACGATCTTCTCGATTCGAATGTCCTGTCCGATGAAGAGAAGGCAAGCTATTCCGATTTGATTCGTACCGCCATTGTTACTGGGAATGTGCCGGAACTGGATGTGTGGACCGGGAAGAATGCCGAGTTAATTTACTATATTCACGGGGAACTTCGTGATGCTTTTGCCTATATTAAGACGCATCAGCGACCGGAAACACTCCATTCATTTTTTGAGCAATCGTATGTATTTTTTCGGTCCCAGGAAATTGACCGTGTCAAGGATCTATCTAATACTGATTACTCGAATGAAGAGCTGTATATCCCCATCATTTTAAAATCAGCATCGTCACGGTTAATCGTCCGTTCGGTAATCAGTGCAGAGGAAGATGATGGATTTGAGGACCGGACGTTTTATTATGGTATTTACAACCAACTTGCTGATGATTTTGCAGATATGTTTGATGACCTGAAAGCTGGTGCTGTTACTCCCTATACGTATTATTTGACCCACCATGAGAAGCGTAAAGATCTGATCAATCCATTTGAATTATACTGGACAGTCATTTCCCACTTGATTCATCATGTCTATCACTCGGACAAACAGGCCTGTGAGGTGATGTTGGATCGTGCAATAAACGGTCTGAAACGATTCAAGGAGAAAAAGGGAACCAAAACCTACAATGAAGTGATGGAAATATTTGCTTCATTTAATCCGACATTCAATCGCTTGATCCAACAGATGGTTCAAAAAGCAGATGATGTGGATTTCTTTGATAAACTGCTTCGGGACCATATCATTACTACGTTGAAAAAGGATCGGAAGGAACAAGAGGAATTTTTGGAAACCGCCGAAACCGTACGCATTCAAATCAATACCCTATTACATCTCCCGAATAGCAATGAGGATCCATCGATAAAGGCGCCACTTCTAGATGCTGCTAACTACAGTCTGGAAGGGGATGGAAAGCGGCTCCGTCCAATGATGACATGGTTCATGGGTGTACATGAGTATGGATTGGATGAGACTGCCATTGTACCACTGTTGAAATCACTGGAATACATGCACACGGCTTCCTTAATATTTGATGATCTGCCATCCCAGGATAATGCATCCATCCGCAGGGGACGTCCTACTTTGCATGAGGTGTATAACACTGCCAATGCAGAATTGACCGGACTGTTTCTAACCCAAAAGGCGTATGAAGAACAAGCGTCCCTTACGTCATTCGATTCGGAAACAGTACTTCATCTAATCCGCTATTCCTCCCAAATGACAGCAGATATGTGCCGGGGCCAAGCGATGGACTTGGATTCAAAAGGCAAACAATTGACCCTGGAGCAACTAAATACGATGTGTTTTTATAAAACGGGAATGGCCTTTGAAGCGTCACTTATTATGCCTGCAATTCTCGCCGGTAAAGGGGAAATAGAAGCTTTAAAAACATTCGCCTACCATGCCGGCATTGCATTCCAAATCAAGGATGACTTGCTGGATGTGGAGGGGGATCTTGAATTACTCGGGAAAGCCCCTATGAAGGATATGGCTAACAACCGCGCAACGTTTGTGTCCATATTAGGTGTTGATGGTGCCAGAAGAGCAATGTGGGAGCATTATTGCCTTGCTTCAGAAGTCTTGCAGGAGCTCCCACAGCCGATTACTTTTCTGAAGCATTTCCTGAATTATTTAGTGAATCGTGATCATTGAGGTTTGTTTACTTAAGCTGACTTGTGCGGATCTGAGCGAGAAGTCGTTCGATCGAGGCCAGAAGTTGCGCGGTCAGAGCGGGAAGTCGCGCGATTGAGGCCAGAAGTTGCGCGGTTTAAGCGGAAAGTCGCGCGATCGAGGCCAGAAGTTGCGCAATCCGAGCGGAAAGTCGCTCGATCGAGACCAGAAGTCGCGCGATAAAAGAATGCAGATAATCATTCTATATTTTTCACTTTTAAAAGCATAATATACTTGAGGTGAAGAAAATGTATAGACTATTGTCGCATAATGATTTAGATGGAGTTGGCTGTGGAATTTTAGCGAAGCTGGCTTTCGGTAAAGATGTACGGGTACGATACAACTCTATAGCAAGCTTAAATCGGGAAGTTGAATGGTTCCTGGAAAATGGGAATAAGGATACATTTTTATTTGTTACCGATTTGTCTGTAAATGAAGAAAATGAAGAAAAACTGGAAGAATTTTATCGTGCTGGAGGGAACGTTCAATTTCTGGATCATCATAAAACCGCATTGCATTTTAACGAATATGAATGGGGTCATGTTGTGGTAGAAGACGAGGAAGGAAAATTAACCTCAGCAACCTCCTTACTTTATGAATATTTGGTGGACCAGCAATTACTGAAGGCAACCGAATCTCTAACCGAATTTGTAGATCTCGTCAGACAGTATGATACGTGGGAATGGGAGAAAAACGAGAACCAAACAGCAAGACAGCTTAATGCGCTCTTTTTTCTGATATCCATTGAGGAATTTGAAGATATCATGCTCGAACGATTACAGAAAAGTGATCATTTCTACTTTGATGATTTTGAAAAGAAAATCCTTGGCATGGAAGATAATAAAATTGATCGCTATATCCGTCGGAAAAAGCGTCAGCTCGTCCAAACAAAGATTGGTGACCACTATGCTGGGATTGTTTATGCAGAATCGTATCACTCGGAGCTCGGAAATGAACTTGGCAAAGAATATCCGCATCTCGATTATATTGTCATTTTAAATATGGGTGGTAAACGAGCGGGATTCCGGACCATCCATGATCATGTAGATGTATCGGAGGTTGCAGGCCGTTTCGCTGGGGGTGGGCATGCCAAAGCATCAGGTTGCTCGTTAAATAATGATGCTTATAAATTGTTTGTAACAGATACCTTTCACTTGGATGCATTAAGAGAAGATGCGAAACGAAACCGATATAATCTAAAACAATCATCATTTGGTTCGATGTATAAAAACCGCACGGAAGCCATTTTTATAATTTTTTCTGAAGACGATGATCGATGGGTAATTGAACAAAACCAAACAGAACTAGATCAAACTTTTGCTACCTATGAAGAAGCGGAAAACTTTCTGAAGCGAAACTACGAAGCTTGGCTTGTTAAAGATGATACATTTGTCAGGCATTTGATGGAAAAACTGGGTAAGATTAACAGAGACTAAGGTTCCTTATCCCACTGTTCCTCGTTTCTTTTTTTAAAAAATAATTGTAACCCTTTTCTGTAAATTCCGTCTATACTTAATATAAACTAGTATAGAAGTGAAGAGGGTGGGTCGAAATGAAGAAAGGTATGCTTTTGTTGATTGTTCTCTGTATAGGAATCCTGGTGCCTGCTTGCAGCAATGATTCGGAAAGTAGTGAATCGAGCAGTGACCAAGCAAATTTTAATACGGAGGAAAGTATAGAGAGGGAAATTAATGATTCGATTAGTGAGGGAAATGATCATGCTGCCGTGCAAGAAGATAGTGATTCCCAAGGGGAAGGAGCTGCATCTCAAGAAGCAGAAATCATTCAGTCTGATCGAAAAATAATTTATAACGCCAATCTTTATATTGAAGTCAAAGATTATCAACAGACGTTAAATCGTATTCAGTCTCAGGTTGCAGATCGTGGCGGCTATATTGTGGAATCAAATATGACTGGGGATACTGAAAATAATTCCACGTATGGACATATGACTGTAAGAATTCCCCAAGATCAGTTTCGTGAATTTATTGTGATCGTGGAAGAAGGAAGCAGCAATGTTTTGGAAAGTTCTATTTCAGGTCAGGACGTAACGGAAGAGTTTATTGATTTGGAGTCGCGTTTGAAATCAAAACGCGTCGTGGAAGAAAGGCTGTTATCGTTTATGGAGAAAGCGGAAGAAACAGAAGATCTATTAACGATTTCAGCAGATTTGGCAAAAGTTCAAGGCGAGCTTGATGAAATAACAGGGCGAATGAAGTATTTAGAAAACAGAACGGATTTGGCAACAGTTACGATTTCTATTCAGGAAAACAATGTAACGATTTCTGGAATGAATGACGGAGATTTAAATACGTGGGAAAAAACAAAACAACAATTTTTGAAGAGTATCAACTTTCTTCTCTCTGCATTCTCTGGGATTTTTGTTTTTATTATAGGAAATTTACCACTGTTTATTTTACTCGGAGCTATCGCATGGATTGTATTTTTTGTTTATAAGAAGAAGATGAAGGGATAAAGGTACAGATTCGGCGTGGAACCGAACCTGCTTCAGTCCCCTTAGGAACAAATTTTTTGAATATCATTTGAAACAGCTGCTGTTAATTGGGTGGCTGTTTTTGGAATAACGGATTTTAGCGCTGGATTTATGGCGCGTCCACGTAAACCACTAGCTTTTATATCGAGATATCCAGTGATTTTTGTACGTGATTCTGTGATTCTCTCCGCCTCAAAATAACCCGAGCCGGTGAATTTCTCATTAATTCCTTTTAAGTTAAAGGTAACTTTGGTTGGTTCCTGCCAGTTGATGATGTCCACTTCCATATGAAGCGTTCTTTTAATAATTCCAATATCACTGACAAATTTCCAGGTTGATTGCTTATCATTGATGATCTGATGTTCTATATAACCTGGTACTAATGGTGCCCAGTTATTAATATCCCTTACAAACGTCCAAACCGTTTCAATCGGACAATCCACTTGAACAGAATGACTTCCGCCTGGCATTTGATTACCTCCTGTCATAGTTAAAAATGGTTATAATAGTAATATTACCAAGATACGACGTGTTGAAACAACAGAAGTGGTTCCAAAAGCTATATGAAAATTTTATTCGACATATTTCAACAAAATTCGGGGAGTGACAGGCACCTAATGTATAACATCAGTAAAATATGCCAACCTATAGAGGTATGAAACAAGGGAGGTAATAAATATGTCAAAATACGTAAGAGATATCATGACATCTCAGGTTATGACAGTTAATGAAACACAATCTGTACAAGAAGCTGCCGCAATAATGAGTCAGTATAATATTGGGGCTGTACCAGTTATAAATAATAGTGGACAAATGGTCGGAATGGTAACGGACCGTGATATCACTTTACGTACAACGGCGCAAGGACAAAATGCACAAACGCCTGTTTCACAAGTGATGACAGCACAACAAATGGTAGAAGGTACCCCGGATATGGATGTGCACCAAGCTGCACAGTTAATGGCACAGCAACAAATTCGCAGGTTGCCGGTAATTGAAAACGGTCAAATAGTTGGAATGGTAGCATTGGGAGATCTAGCAGTACAAAACCAATACGCCAATGAAGCTGAACAGGCGCTTTCCAGTATTTCAACGCCTTCAGCACCTCAGTCGTAAAACAAAAGTAAGTGAAGATAATAAACGTGCTTGTTCCCCATCGTTATAATATTTATATAGCGGTGGTGGACAAGTATATTTTTATTCGACAAAATTCATCAAAATTCGGGGAGTGACAGGCACTCAAACGAAAAACGGATATCGAGCAGTGTTTAAGATGCTTCGATATCCGGAATTTTGTTTATCTTTTAGTGTTTACTACGCCTTCTTCATCTTATTCGCGAATAAACTAAATCTTTTAGTATTTTATCATAATAAAGTATTAAAGTGTTAAAGTAATGTGATTTTTTTAAAAGGAAGGTGCAGTTCATAACTAAATCGGTTTAATGACTAAGTTGGCGGTATATGGATCGAGGCAAATACTGATAAAGGTTTTTAATCTAGCATCAGGAAAAACCTAGACAGTTACATAAAATAAGTATATAGTTACTTAGGTAACTATTTTTGTTATTGGAGGAAAGTCCTTTGAAACATTCGTTTTTTCATCAACACTTACAGTTCACGCGGTCGTTCACGAAAAATTTAAACGAACATTTAGCCGAGGTAGGCTTATATCATTCGCAATGGTTAATGGTGTATTACTTGAAACAGCATGAGACATCTACACTTATAGAAATCAGCAGTTATCTTGCTGTGGAGAAGCCAACTATTTCTCGTACGGCCAAACGATTGGAAGAACAGCAGCTTATTGAAAAAATTCCAAGCAAAGATAAACGAGAGCGAAGAATCAGACTAACGAAAAAAGGAATAAAAGTTTATGAGGAAGCATTGCAGGTTGTTAGCAATTTTGAACAAGAATTGATGGATGGAATTTCAGAGGAAGATAAGGAAACAACCTTACGAACGATACAACTTCTTAGAGGAAAACTTAAATAAGGGGGAATTTTCTTGAATCGAAAACCCAAATTATGGACAAAAGATTTTATTATGGTTTCAGCAGCTAATTTCCTGCTGTTTGTATCTTTTTATATGTTAATGGTAACATTAGCGATTTATTCCATTGAACAATTTCAGGCATCTCAAAGTATGGCAGGACTTGCATCAAGTATCTTTGTTTTGGGAGCTGTTATTGTAAGACCAATAGCAGGAAAAATGATTGAAACGGTGGGCAGGAAGAGGCTGTTGGTCTTTGGTATTGCACTGTTTTTAGTTATCATGTTACTTTATTTTCCTGTTAATAACTTAGGACTTTTATTACTCATCCGATTTTTGCATGGTTTTGCTTTTGGTATTGGTACAACCGCAACAGGAACGATTGCTGTTGGTGTGATTCCACAGGTACGACGAGGAGAAGGGATGGGTTACTTTGCAACGAGTACAAACCTGGCAATGGCGGTAGGGCCATTTTTAGGATTGATCATCAGTCAATATTTTGCAGATGACATGATCTTTGTTGCAACAACAATCTTCTCAATCATTGCTTTAGTAGCGACTTTACTCATGAATGTACCAGAGAGAGAAAAAGTTAAAGAGCACCAGAATGTGAAAAAAGGTTTCCGTTTTAGTGATTACTTTGAAAAAACAACATTACCAATTGCAATTTTCGTTGCAATCTCTGGATTTGTATACTCCAGTATTTTGTCGTTCATGACTGCTTATGCAACCGAAATAAACTTAGTGGATGCAGCAAGTTTCTTCTTTGTCATGTACGCGGTCTTTCTATTACTCTCCAGACCAGTAACAGGTCGGATGTTTGACCTTAGAGGGGAAAACATTGTCATGTATCCGGCAATCTTATTATATGGTGTTGGGTTAATTCTATTAAGTCAGGCTCAACTCGGAATTACATTGCTTATAGCTGGTGCAATTATTGGAGTTGGCTTTGGTACATTGCAATCAAGTGCACAAACCATTGCTGTGAACGAAGCTCCTAACCATCGAGTTGGCTTAGCCACATCGACCTTTTTTGTGTTCTTTGACATTGGAGTTGGAACTGGTCCATTTCTATTAGGAATCATTCTCCCATTAACAGGCTTTCGAGGGCTCTATCTAGGCATGGCAGCCATTGCCTTTATTACAATTGCAGTTTACTATTTGGTGCATGGTAAAAAAGCGGCTGAACGACTTAGACTTAATCCACAAGACTAAAATTGCCCAAAAAGAAAGGAACCGACTCATTTGTATGAGTCGGTTTTTTCGCATTGTTGTTAGAAATCATCAACATTCACTATTATATAAACTAACGAAATGTCATACACTTTCGGAATGCCTTTTTCGTTTATAAAGCCTTCTTGCTTATCTGTTTTTTTAATTATTCATCATCCAATATTTCATCAAATGCTTCGGAGACTTTATCAAATTCATCATCGGTTTCAATTGCTGATAACTCACCATCGTCGATTCTAAGGAAAAAGAGATCAATTTCTTCTTTACTATCTTCTTGTAGGTCCTCTAAAAAGCTAACGGCCACATAGTCCGTATCTTCTAGGGTAACCTTTGCCAACACTTCAACTTCTTGATCCTGTGCCGTTTCATCCGTAATTGTAAATACTTCGCCAACTTCAATTCTATCCATTTGAATAATCCTCCCTTTCTTATTATAAAATGAATTTGTGATTGCTTTCTTTAGTTTTACTTGAAGTAGGAAAATAATGCAAATCTAATATAAGCATATGCCAATAAATTTTATGGAAATCAGATATCTTGCGGATGGGGGAAATTTAAAATAGTGGAGTAAAAAAAGAATGCGTCAAAAAAAAGATAGATGTTATGTGGACTATGAAGCAAGTTACAACGAATGTTTAAAAGAACTTGGGTCAGGAACAGTCCTCGAAACGTGGACAACTTTCCTGACCGCCTGTTCTATTCTAAATTTGCATGTCTTCCGTACATCGTATCGGAGTGGAGTTCTTTTTTCTCCATCAATCGTAAAATAATTGAATCATAAAATAATAGAAGGGACTGTTCATACAGGGATCCCATTGGTTGAATGGATTTCCCACTAGTTCCCTCTGCTTTTGCTTGGGCTGGAACTTCAATCGTGATAGCTGCGAATCGAGCAATAGCAGAAGTAGGATTGGTAGTTACCAGTGCAATGGATGCACCTATGCTTTTGGCTTTCTCGGCCATGGATAGCAGGCTTTTGGTTTCTCCTGATCCAGAGCCAATGATAAGCATATCATTGGATTCGAGATTTGGTGTTATCGTTTCGCCTACGACATATGGATCAAGTCCAATATGCATCATGCGCATGGCAAATGCTTTCGCCATTAAACCGGAGCGGCCACTACCTGCAACAAAAATTTTATTTGCGCGCTGCATTCCATCTACCAGATTTTCTGCTTCATCATCATCCATCCGCTCGATGGTACGACTTAGCTCGGCAAGTATTTCCTTTGTATAAGCAATTGTTTGCATATTATACGGTCACGCCTGCTTTAATAAGGTGTTGCATTTGTGCAGCGACTTCTTTTTTGTTCTCTTTGCCCGTGATTCCTCCACCAACAATGATGAGATCTGGTTGTGCTTTAATGACCTCAGGTAAGGTTTCAAGCTTAATTCCACCAGCAATTGCTATTTTCGCATTTTTTACGACGCTTTTTATGCTACGTAAATCTTCGAATGAATCTTTACCTTCTGCTTGCAAATCATAGCCTGTATGTACGCAAATATAGTCAGCGCCTAATGCATCAAGCTCTTTTGCACGCGTTTGGATATCTTTTACAGCAATCATATCTACGAGAATTTGTTTTCCTTGTTTTTTCGCTTCTTCAACAGCACCTTTGATGGAAGCATCTTCTGCTTGACCAAGAATAGTGATAATATCAGCGCCAGCTTGAGACGCATTTGCAACTTCATAACCTGCAGCGTCCATGATTTTAATGTCTGCTAGAACCTCTAAATTAGGGAATGCTGTTTTGATTGCTTGTACTGCTTGATGACCTTCTATATTAATAATCGGTGTCCCTATCTCGACAATATCAATATGTTCTTCTACTTCTTTTACCAATTCGATGGCTTCTGGAATGTTGACTAGGTCTAAAGCTAACTGTAATTTCATTTTATCATTTCCCCTTTGTTGTAAAATTTCCTGCAAACCTAGTATAGATCCTTAAACGAAAATTGATAAGTACGCACATTGAAAACATATAGTGATTCAAAGTATACTGTGGTCTTCAAAAAAGAGGTAGGAAATTTGCGAAGAAGGTTAGTATTATTTTAATAGGCCATATTTACCAAAAGAAAGCTATCTCCCCAATAAGCGTCTGTTCTCGCCTTGGATATGGATAGCTTTTTTAAGTTTTCCACTGTAAAACTTAAAACTTGATCTAGGTCAAGGAATGAAGCCTTATCTCGTTTTACAATAAATGCATAGCACGAAACAAGTAGGAGAATTCAAAAAAGTTTTTTAAAGAAAATCTCCAAACTTGATGACGGTCAATTAAATAAGTTGGAAAGGATTCTATAATAAGCGTATAAAGAAAGGCAGTTGAAGAGGAGGTAAACAATGATGAAGGCAGTTTTACAAATTGCACCACTCGAATGTGCTGGCTGCGTTAAAAAGTTGGAAGATCATCTATCACAAATGAATGGTGTCATATCTGTCAACGTTTTCCCTCAACTAGGAAAGGTTCGAATGGAATTTGACCGAATCAAGGTGCATGTACACCAGTTAGAAAAGACCATTTCAACGCTCGGTTTCCAAGTCTTATCACTAAAAAATTAACAGAGAAAAGAGAGGATAAAAATGATTCGATTTATTCATAAACATAAAAACCATATTACCGCAATATCAGGTCTATTATTAGTTCTTGCAATCATTACACATATCACAGGTTATCACGGCTTACGGCAAGGAATCCTACTTGCAGCAACGGTTATCGCAGGTATTCCAATTTTCATAAAAGCTTTCCAGGCACTTCGCATGAAGGCTTTCAGTATTGAGTTACTTGTTACGATCGCTGTAATTGGTGCCATCTTTATTGGAGAATATGTTGAGTCAGCAGTTGTTACGTTCTTATTCCTATTCGGTGACTTTTTAGAAGCACGTACATTGCAAAAAACAAGATCCTCTTTAAAAGAACTTGTCGATATGGCCCCACAGGAAGCTACAGTAGTTCGCGACGGGGATCAATTAACCCTTCCCGTAGAAAATGTAGTCGAAGGAGATCATGTCATCATCCGTCCTGGTGGAAAGATTCCAGTTGATGGGAAAATTATTACAGGTCAAGCATCTTTAAATGAAGCAGCAATTACTGGTGAATCTGTACCAGCAACAAAGAAATTGGATGACAAAGTGTATAGTGGAACGATTGTCGATAATGGATACATTGAAATCATTGCTGAAAAGGTAGGAGATGATACGACCTTTGCGAAAATTATTGAACTTGTCGAAGAAGCACAGGAATCGAAATCAAAAACAGAGAAGTTTCTTGATAAATTTGCCAATATCTACACACCGGCCGTTGTCGTATTGTCTGTCCTTGTTTATGCCTTTACAAGAGATGTACACACAGCCATTACATTCTTAGTTGTCGCATGTCCTGGGGCGCTCGTTATCGGTGCTCCCGTATCGAATGTCGCGGGTATTGGAAATGGCGCGAAAAACGGGGTACTCGTCAAGGGTGGAGAAGTGATGGATAAATTCTCGAAAGTCGACACACTCGTTTTTGATAAAACAGGCACATTAACAAAAGGAAAACCAGAAGTAACAGACATCCATACATTTGATAAACAAGATGAAAATGAATTATTACAATTGGTTGCCCAAGCAGAGACCATCTCTGAACACCATTTAGGTCAAACGATCGTGAAAGAAGCGAAAGCAAGAGCATTGAATGTAGGAGAAAAACCTGAAGAGGCAGAAGTCATCAAAGGGAATGGACTTCGTGCCAATGTAGAAGGACAAATGCTCGCAATTGGTAATCGGAAGTTAATGCATGCAGAAAACATTGACTTGCCTTCAGAGGTCGCAGCATATGCAATCGAACGTGAGAAGTTAGGAAATACGGCAATCTTTGCAGCAGTAGATGGAAAGGTCCGTGGAATCTTCTCGATTGCTGATCAAATTCGCGACGATGCACCAGAAGCGTTAGCGGAAATGAGAAAAAATGGAATTAAGAAGATCATTATGCTTACAGGTGATAATAAACACACCGCAGAATTAGTTGCAAACCAATTAGGTTTAGATGAATTCTATGCAGAATTATTGCCGGAAGATAAAGTAGCGTATGTGAAGAAATTGAAAGAAGAAGGTCATATCGTAGCCATGGCTGGTGATGGTATCAATGATGCCCCTGCGATAGCAACTGCAGATATTGGACTTGCGATGGGTGAAGGTGGAACAGACATTTCGATGGAAACAGCGGATGTCGTCTTAATGGCAGATAAGCTAAAACAATTCTCCCATGCCTATTCTTTATCAAAAGCAACCATTCGAAATATGAAGCAAAATACATTCTTTTCGGTAGGTATTGTCTTTGTTCTACTCGCGGGTGTCTTGGGAGGAGCTGTCCACTTAGCATCAGGTATGTTCATCCATGAAGCAAGTGTATTGCTCGTCATCTTAAATGCAATGCGACTCATTCGCTTCAATCAAAAAAATACGAAAGAAGATACAAACATGCAAGTAACACATGCCTAAGCAAGAGAATGCGAGGTATTAAAGGAGGTGATAAGCGCAATCTAGCATTAATTTCAGCTTACGAATGAAAAACAAAAAAATATTTACTGGAGGAATGAAAAATGGAACAACAAACACATACAGAACATGAACACCACCATCATCATGCAACAGCAGCATTTATGGTCAATCACCTCATTGCCAATCAAGGAGTCTTGAATGTAAAACTCCATCAATTCCATTGGTATATTCAAGGACGTGATTTTTTTAGATTACATGAAAAATTTGAAGAATTATATAATGCAGTAAACCAATATTACGATCAATTTGCCGAACGAATGCTCGCCATTGGTGAAAAACCATATTCTACCTTAGCAGAATATCTAGAGCACGCATTTATTAGTGAAAAGCCATATGAAAAGAAAATGAGTTCCAACGAGATGGTAGAAGCATTAGTCGGTGATTACCGAACCATTCGGGATGTCACGATCAAAGCAATCGAATTAGCAGTAAAAGAAGATGATTTTGTAACAGAAGATATGCTAAAAGAATATAAAGCAAATCTCGATCAGACCATTTGGATGCTTCAAGCATATCTAGGAAACGATGCACTTGAAGGAGAAGAAGAATAATAAGCTGGGACCGCAGATATGGTCCCAGCTTATTCTATATAGTCATTAATAATGATAATAAGTGAAAAGCGTATATACTCAAACAATCGCCTGTTCCATTATTAAACTAAAGTTGAACAATCAATTTAGCTTGCAGGTTATAACAAAGCAAAAGCTATCTTTCTTTTTAAAAGATAGCTTTTGCATGTGTTTAATACGAGTTTAGAAATAAGTAACTTAGCATCAAAATTAAACGATGTTTTTCTTGATTTTTTCAATCATCGTCTTGTATTCTTCATCACTTAAGTATGTCTTGCTTGGGTTCATTTCAAATGTGGAACCCCAATTTTCTTTTCCTTCATATTTTGGAACAATATGCATATGCATGTGGTGCATTGTATCTCCATAAGCGCCATAATTAATTTTATTTGGTTGGTAAGTCTTATCTATAGCTGCGGCAACTTTTTTAACATCATTCATAAATGCAGCTAATTCCTGTTCTTCCAGTTGATATAATTCTTTAACGTGATCCTTATAGACTACATTACATCTACCTGTATAGGTCTGCTCTTTAAAAAGGAAAACGGTTGAGACATCCAACTGACATATCTCGATCATAAGATTATCCCGATTTTCATCTTCCATGCAGTACATACAATTTTTGTTTAATTCCATATTGATGTCCTCCTTATTTTATTGACTGATTTAGATGGTCATACTTCCATATCCACCATCTCTACCCACAGCAATGATCCTGTTACAAATCTGCTTGCTCTACCAGGCAGATGCCAAGAAAAACGGCGGTTTCTTGTAATTTTTCAGGATCACGAGAACACTTCATTGGAGTGTGATTCAATACATTTTCGTCTCCAAATTCCTGTGTTAATTATCTTTGCTATATTATTTAAACTAGCTTTAGATACAGAATAAGTCAATCCTTTTGATCGGACCACACCACCTGACCTTGCTCCATTTTATTGGCAACTTTTTTCATTTTATAAAAGATGAGCGAAAAATAAGCATTAGGATTAATCGATCATAAATTAGACTGCATTTTTTAAAAGTAAATGTAATTTATGCTAGAATAGAAGTGTCAATCGTTTTGCTATAGAAAAGGGAGGGTTCTGTGATGACTAAGAAAGTACTTGTTGCTTATGATGGATCTATTTTGAGTAGAAAAGCACTGGAAGAAGCTAAGGTACAAGCGTCTCAACTACCTGATACAGAAGTCCATATCATCTCCGTTGTAAAGCCGACGGGCCCGAATACGAATGCAGGTATATCCAGAAGTATTGGTTATGAATTAGCTGAAGATTTCCGTCCACAGATGGAAAAAATTAAACAAGAGTTCGAAAAACTAGAAATTCCTGTGGAAACGAATATTATTATTGGGGAAACAAAGAAAAACCCAGGCGGAAAGGTATGTGAATATGCAACAGAACATGCTATTGATATGATTATCCTCGGAAGTCGTGGTCTGGGTAATCTGAAGAAAATCTTTCTTGGTAGTGTCAGTAATGAGATTGTTCAAAATGCAACTTGTCCTGTTCTAGTAATCAAGTAATACAAAAAAGCGCACGACAAAAAGAAAGCGGTCACAATCGTGATTTTTTCTGAAATGTAGATGAAATGCTAGAAACGACATAATAGAAGAGTATGCTCAGTTCTAAAGTGAACTGAGCATTTTTTGAGTTTTCTCTACAGAAATAGAAGTACGTAGAAATTCCTTCCTACTTTCTGCTAGTTATTTAGCCGTCGTTTCTTTGATCGTAATCGAATTAGGTACGGTTTCATCTAAAAAATCCTTGTAAGAAATACCCCACTTCGTCATTTGTTCGAGCAAGGGGCGAAGCGAATCTCCTTGTGCGGTTAGCGAGTATTCTACTTTTGGTGGTACGACCGGATATACCTCTCTGTGAACAAGAAAATCGGATTCTAATTCACGAAGTTGGGTGATGAGCATGCGCTGGGTAATTCCTGGAATGAGTCGTCTTAGTTCATTAAAACGTGTCGTTCCTTCATTACCTAAATTCCAAAGAATCAGCATTTTCCATTTCCCGCCTATAACAGAAAGGGTTAGTTCTTTCTCACAGTTAAACTCTCTTTCACGTCCATGATCCATGGAATCATCCCTTCATCTAATCGAGATAACAGTATACTTTTATGTACTATATACGTAAAATATACTGTCATTTGTAAAAGATAGTATACATGTATCGAATTAGAATTGTATAGCCTAACGACTTGAGCCGGACAGGTTTCTTATCCCAATTTGGTCTTACGCATGGAATGAGAGCTCTTTTGGTTGTGATTTTCTCGAAACTGGATTGCTTAATAAACAAACGAAGGAGAAAGCTAAACGTCATACGTGCTTGTCTCGTTGGAGGATATGGGTTATTTCGAGAAGTCTTCAAAAAATAATAAACCCCGTTATCATCTTCTATAACGGAGTCTTCATTAAATTATATTGTGTTTGTTTAAGAAACCCGATTTTATGTTTTAGTACGGGTATCATTTACCTCAGGATTCCGATGAAGAATAAATGTTGACTTGTTTTTCTGTTGCAGGAAATTACGGACTTCTTCTATGGAAAGATCGAGTTTTCTAGCTTCCCATATCAATTGCAACCATTCTTGATCCAACTTCGCTATGTCAACCGATTGTCGTGAATGCATCTCTATTTCCGTTCACCCTTTCCCCGAAAAATTCACCTTAACTTCTGCCTTGTATCATTATAATAGGGGAAGGTTAAAACAAGGTTTAAAAATTAATAATTTTTAATTTTCTGGTGAGAATTTATATCCAAATCCTCTAACCGTAAGTATAAATTTTGGTTTTGCAGGATTCATCTCTAATTTTTTCCGGATATTACTAATATGAACTTTGACGGTTTTATAATCCCCAAATTTGTCTTCTCCCCAAATTTGATCATACAGCTGCTCAATGGAGAAAACGTGATTGGGATGCTGGATTAGGAAAAAAAGTAGCTGAATCTCTTTCGCATACAAATGGACGCGATCCCCATCCCTGAGAACCGTATAATTACCCATATTCACCTCAAGCTCTCCAAATTTCACCAAGGACACGTTTTCGCTTGGTTGTTTGAAAGCAATTTCTTTTCTTCTTAAATGCGCTTTGACGCGAGCAAGCACTTCACCGGGGTCAAAAGGCTTGATAATATAGTCATCAGCACCTGCCTCTAAACCGAGAATACGATCCTCATATTCGCTTCGGGAACTCAAAAATAAAATGGGAACTTCCTCATTAACGTTTCGAATTTGCCTGCAGACTTCCAATCCATCCATTTCCGGCAAAAGGATATCCAAAAGAATAAGGTCGGGTGAATGGGCATGGAAACGTTCGATTGCTTTTTTACCATCTTCAGCCATGATTACAAAATAATCCTTTTCCAAATATAATTGGATTAAATGACAAATATCTGCATCATCTTCTACAATCAAGATTGTTTCATCTTTCAATTCCTTTCACCTCTTTGGTAACGACTGGATACAAAGGAAGAGTGATATGGAATGTACTTCCTTTGCCTACTTTGCTTTCTACCCATAAGTAACCCTGATGGTATTCCATAATCTGTTTGGAAATCGATAGTCCTAGACCTGTATTGTTACTTTTTTCTTTGTTCGATTTATCCCCCTGGTAAAAGCGATCGAATATGAGTGGAAGTTCCTCTGGAAGCATTCCTTTTCCGGTATCACGGACACTTATCAGTAAATAAGAATGGCTTGGTGTGTGCTCAGAAGATTTTCCAACTTCATCGTGTTGTATTGGAATGAAATTTGTCTTTTTTAACGTTATTTCGATTAATCCAGATTTTCCTATAAATCGAATCGCATTAAAGATAAGATTCTGTAGAACCTGATCGATTCTGTCGATATCAATCGTCACCAATTCCATGCGTTCAGAACCCTTTAGTTCATCCTGTATCTTAAATGTGATTTCATGGGCTATTACATCTATTTCATACTTTTGAAGCAGAATCGCTGGCAAATCACCAGCAGCTTGCTGTCTCCATCGAAAGCTAATCTGTCCTGATTCCAGCCTCGATAGTTCATACAAATCCTGAATTAGCCGATCGATAAATAAAACTTTCTGATACACAATCTGTAGATAGCTATGATCATTGGAATCGACGACCCCATCCATCATCGCTTTCACATACCCTTTGACTGAAGTCATTGGTGTGCCAAGTTCATGCGAAATATTGGACATCAGCTGCTTTCTTGCACCTTCCGTTCTTCTGAGCTGTTCGGTACTTATTTCTAGTTCCTCTGTTCGCTTCTTTACTTTTGCTTCAAGTGAACGATTTAAATGGGAAAGTTCCTTATTAACGGAAACAACTTCCTCCATCACCTGTTTTAAGGATAGAAGCGTCTTTACACGTGATAACAGTTCATCCTTGGAACATGGTTTGGCTAGATAATCATTTGCTCCCATTTCAAAGGCGGTTACAATATCCTCTGTTTGTGAACGAGCCGTTAACATTAAAATAGGAAGTTCGGTTAATGAATACTGCTCTCTTAATTTTTTTGCAACTTCAAATCCGGAGTGTTTTGGTAGCATGACATCAAGAATCACCAAATCGAATGAAGTATTTTCAGCTAGAAGATCGAGTGCATGTTCTCCATCATAGGCAATAACGACTTGGTATCCGGCTGTTGACAAATGGTTGAGCAGGACTTGAATATTCACTACTTCATCATCAGCAATCAAAATTCGTTGCTGTTGAATTTCAGTTGCGGATAGCGCTGCCAATTCATCTTGGATTGCTATTGGTTGCTGCAAATTGGAAGTCGAATTCGAAACCACACGCTTTAAAAGTTGCTTCACTCCCTGGTATATGGGAATAGAAAAAGATACCTTCGTTCCTTTTCCAAGGGTGGATTGGATCATGATATCTCCGCCATGCAATTCAATTAGCTGTTTCGTAATGCTGAGTCCCAAACCAGTTCCAGTGGAAGATCTGTCTTTAAGGTTTGATCCTCGTTCAAAGTTCGCAAAGATCATTTCCAGGTCTTGTTCGGAAATACCAATGCCTGTATCTTGAATAGATATGATTATTTCCTTTTCCTTCATCACGGCGAATAGAGTAATCTCTCCCGAATCGGTATACTTGATTGCATTACCTAATAAATTGTATAAAATCTGCTGCAGGCGATTTTCATCAGCGGCAACAGGAGGGAGGCTGGCTGGTATCAGATTCCGTATAGCCACTGGTTTCGCTGACCTGATAGTGGAAGAGACGGTACAGGTCACTTCAGCTAATTCCCTCAAAGAAACGGGTTCAATTTCCAGTTCCAGTTCATGATGGTTTAGTTTCGATACATCAAGCAAATCATTGATCAGATGGGTGAGCCGTTTCCCACTCGTGATGATCAGAGAAAGATTTTGGTTAATCCGCGCATCGACACCGGGACCATCCCGTAATGATTCAGCGATACCAATCATGCCATGTAATGGTGTTCGTAGTTCATGGGAAGTATTTGCGAGAAATTCATCCTTTATCTTATTGGCCTGTTGTAAATGTTTGACCGCAAGTTCCTGACTCTGTCGTGCATGCTGTTCCGCAGCTTCCTTTTCCTGGCTCAGCCGATTAATTTGTTCACCCAATGCAAGGGAGAACAGAATGATTTCGATACCTGATCCAAGTTGAGAAGCATATTTCGTGAGGAAGGTTACAGGAATTAGCCCCATATCGGCCAAGGAACTACAGGTGACGCCGATGAGAAAAATAACCCATCCGAAAAAGAAATATTTGGCAGGAACATAGCCATTTTTCCAACATAGAATTGCCGCAGTAATAACAATCAACACCAAACCAATGGTCGAACCCATGATTAAATTTAATGCTAACTCGTAACTAACCGAAAGAATTGCAATCAGGATCGGTTGTATGAGAATAAAAATGTTAATGAGTTTATGCAGTTTGGGTGTATTCGTTTTAAGTTGAAGAAATGATTTCGTAAACAGCATGGCACTGATATTCGCGCTGGCCATAAAGAACAGGATGGCCCGATTGTTCCACCACGTCAGCTCCGGCCATAGGTATTGGAAAGCAAGTCCATTCAAAGTGAAATGACATAGCATGAGCGATAGGATGAAGAGGACATACCACAGATAACTTGTAAAACGAATGGACATAAATAAAAATAAGTTATAAAAAACCATAATCAGGCCAAATCCAAAATAGATTCCAAGAAGAATATATTCCATTAGACTCTTCTTATGAAACTCATCTTCTGACCAAATCGTCATCGGTAATTGCATGGAGCCAGCCGTATCGACTTGGAGATAATATGTCACCATCTCGCCTTGAGGAATGGTGAGCTTATAGACAAAATTACGGTGGTGAATGTCTCTTGTTAAAAATGGCAAATGATCTCCCGTCTCCCTCAAGGAGAATCCTTTGTCCCTTGTTGGAGTATAAAGTCCAACCCAGTCATGGGGAGGGTAAGCCATATCGAGCAACCAATCCTCTTCTTGTGAATCATTGAAAAGGGTAATGCGTGCCCAAAATGTCGATTCCGTATAGCCATAGCTTGGAACATCACCTGGATAATGGAAAAAGTGATCATCCAGCTTTCCGCTCGCTATATCATCTATATCCCATTGCTCTTCCTTATCCTCCAGCAGTTCAACTACTGAACCGAGCGGGTAGCTTTCTTTTCCTTCCTCTAACAATACTTCCGCAAATCCTTCTCTAGTGTTGTATGTAATGATGAAAAGCATGCAGCATACAACCGTTATCATGATTGGAACTTGACGCATTCGCTATCACCTTGATTCCATTTTATAAGACTATTATACTAGATTTATAACTGTAAATATAGTATTTTCCAACTTTTGTGACAATATAATCTAGGTGAAGTAGTATATTGAGCTGCATTGTCACTGCAGAAAAGGAGACGAGGCAAAAAACCAAGAGAAAAGTAACTCACCAAGCCGATGAGTGACCATAGGAGGCAAAAGAACGAGGAAAAGCTACTTCATATAGTGGAATCTTGATGGTCCTAACAGATGCAAGAGTTTAGTCCAATTCCAAAAGCAGCAACACAATTTTGGGAAATGGTTAAATAACTCATCCTTAACAAATGATGTATTGATCAGTACAAAGCAGCCATTTCTTTATTGTGTTAACGCAGAAAATTATTAAATAAGGATATTTAAATACTTAAAATAATATGAGAGGTGTTTTCTTGACACGCTTAAAGGACTGGAGAGACCCCGCGCTGTTACTATCTTCTATTGGAATATCGAGTATCGGAGACTTTATTTATTTAGTTGCGATTAATATTATTGTATATCAACTAACAGGGTCAGCAGCTGCTGTCGCAGGACTTTGGATCGTTGGTCCATTAACTAATATTGTTACAAAGTTCTGGACTGGTAGTTTCATTGATTATCGAAGCAAGAGAAAAGTAATGATTGTAACCTACATAATTAGAGCAGTGTTTATCTGCTTCATCCCATTTGCACCAAACATGGCAGTTATTTATGGGATTTTGGTTGTCCTAAGTGTGGCAAAAGCATTTTTTAATCCATCCTCCATGACATATATTGCTATTCTTGTTCCAAAAGAAAAAAGGAAGCGATTTAACTCTATTCGATCTTTTGCAAGTTCCGGGGCATTTATTATTGGACCAGCAATAGGGGGTTCGCTTATTTTATTAACCTCTGTAGAAACAACATTATGGTTAACAACAATATTCTTTCTTGTTTCAGCAGTTTTATTATTTTTTCTACCAGAAAAAGAGAATATTAATAAAGAAACCATTCCAACATTGACTTTTTCCCAAGTGATTCGAGATTTTACAGTTGTTCAGAGATTCATGTCTCATAATAAATATGTATCATTTATTTACCTTGGTTTTATTATGATAATGATTTTTTCCTTTGCTATGGATGCACAAGAAGTTGTTTTTACACAACAAGTCATAGGGCTTTCTGAGATGGAGTATAGTTTATTGATTAGTACAACTGGAATTGGTTCTGTTATAGGTGCCATGTTACTTACACTTTTTTCAAATTTCTTCTCGCTTCGATATATGATTGTTATTGGTCTTGTCATGATGACGATCGGTTATGTAATCTATGCATTTTCATGGTCATTTTTATCCATTGTAGTTGGATTTGTCATCTTAGGTTTCTTTAATGTGTTCTTAAATGCTGGAATTATGACTTTCTACCAAAACAATGTTCCAATAGAAATAATGGGAAGAGTAACGAGTATTTATCAGTTGATACAAAGTGCTGTTCAAGTAGTATTTATTCTAGGAATTGGGTTTGCAGCAGATATAATTTCATTACGGCTTACAATTATCACATTGGCACTTATCATGCTTGTCTCATCTATCATCTTTTCATTTTCAGTATTGAAGTCAAATAAAATAATTTTTTACAGGGAAGACTAATTATCTTACTAAACAACATGCCAAAAATTAAGGTGCGAACTCTTTTCTCTGAGTTATTTTCAGAGAAGTTAGTTCTATGCAAAGCGATAGTAAATCAAAATGAAGGTAGCCAAGACAAATAAGAAATTAAGGAATACAAAAATCATTTGATCGATTCTAGATTTGTGCATCTTAATTGGAGGGTAATAAAAAGAGACACCTTCAATAATAAAAATAAGTAAGATAATGTGGATCATCGCATGACCAATAATCTCAGTAATTCCAAAGAGCATGGATGTGAGTATAAATAATATCGTGACCAGTGCTGCTAAAAGTCGGTTCAGTATGCCTACAACAAGTAAATAACCAACAACAAATTCAATAAAAGCAGCCATCACTATAAAAATGGACGGTTCAAATCCAAATGTAGGAACAGCGTGACGTTCAATAATATCGAGCGTCATAGCCGGATACACCCATTTTTCAACAGCAACCCAACAAAGTGAAAGCCCCGTGCCCAGATATAAGAAAGGAAATCCCCATTTTTCCCATTGCGACTTCCCTACTAATAATACGAAGAAAATAGCCAAATAAAATCCATAATCAAGCATATGGAACCATCCTGCATCGGACCAAACCATTATAAACAAACTCAAGAGGACAATAGAAGCTAATTTTGTCGCATAGTGGTGGGGGATCAGTAATAAAACAATTGCAACCCAAAATGCAACTTGTGGCAATGGTCCTGTTATACTAAATTCAGGTGCAAACATAGTTCCTGATAAAGCTTGAATGGTTAATGCGAGAGCTGTTCCGTATTTTAACAAATGTCTTGAGTATATACGCAAACCTGCTAGTTTTTCTTCAATCTTTTTCGCTATCTCTAAATTCATCAACCTAGGAAGAAGTTGAGGTATTGCAGCTAAAACAATAGCAACTAATAGAGCAAATGTCATGAAAAAAGGCGATAAAATATTTACAATACTTTCCTTTGAAGCTGCTTCTTCTGTAAACCATTTAACGTGAGCATTTGAAATGAGTGGCGCAAACATAGTACACAATAAAACAGTGATAAATAACAAGCTTCTATTCACAAGAACACCTCCTTTTATTACACTTGATTAATAATTAGTTTTTGTTAATTATTTAATTGCTATTCAAGTATCTTTAGTTTTTGATTTAAGATAAACGACCAAACGAGGCAAAAAACAAGAGAAAGCTTCTTCATAAGGTAGATTTTAATTGTCATATAAAAAGAACTGAAATATTCGGATGAAAATAGCTAATTTAACTATTAAGCTTTAGAATAACAACAAAAATGACGTATGCATTGGCATACGTCATTTGGTCTGTCATTTAAGTTATATACACCTCAATACGGAGGAGCCTTTAATAGTGGTGATAGAATTAAAGAACAGGACTTCTAATCAGTAAACACTTTGGGCGGTGCCACTGGAGGTGCCAAGGTGTATTCTGTTTGCTTAATTCTTTAATCAAATTCACTCCTCAGGAACCTATTCACTTTCTCAATATCAAATTCCCGATTACTTTGTCCTTTACCCCATTCCAGCATATGCTGATGATCGGGGTGAGTTGGGTCTGCCAGAATGTTTAGATACATTTCATAGCCGTGGATGCCACCTACATCTTCAGGTGGTGTGTTTCCTTCTCCTTCCATACATATCGGATAATTTTTGTCGTAATCATTAATAATTGATTCGACTTCTATACGATGAACCCAATCATCACCAAAGTCATAAACGTAATTCATATGTTTATATGTTGGAAGGTAACTGGACAGTTTGATTCCTGCTTCAAGCTTTACCGGGATATTATTTTTATAATGTAAAGTTTCTTCATCTCTAACAATGTTTAGAATGAGTTTTTTATCTTCAAGATCAAAGGGAGGGTAGTTGAGGGACCTTCCCTTGTTTTGTGCATCAATAGTTTGGTCACCATAAATATAGAATTCATGTAAATGATAATCTTCCCAGTCAAAAGCAATTTGTAAGGCTTTATGTAACTGATAAAAAGTGAAGTTAAGAGGAACCACCAGTTTGCGCAATACATGGCTGCGATCTAAATTTAATTTCACGTTAAGTCTTACAGCTTTTGTTTGTATTGCCGTTTGACCTGCGAAATCTCCAAGAGTGTTATATAGTTCTCGGTTAGGGTTGATATAATTATTTTTGCCATTTGTAATTAAATAGCGGCTTGCTTGCTTGTTAAACTTTATTTGTTCAACATGATCATCATCCAATAAGTCATCCCAAATATAGATTGTTTCACAAGATTTATTCATTCTGGCTACGGATGTCTTATCTTTTGTTTTAGCAAAGGTAAAATCTGGGGCGTGTTGAATATATTGTTCGACGATTTCTTCCTTAATCCCCTCTGCCAGGAAAGTTTTTCGCATGCTTTCTAAAATAAGGTCATCAAGTTTCTTTACATGCTTTGCGACTATTCCATATAAAACAATGACGTAGCGATTTTTGTCATTTACCAATACAATCGCTTTTCTACGGTTAATGGTCATTAAATTGGCGTGCCATGAGAAAAGAGGATCTTCTTCCTGTTGGGTCACAGGATTTATTTTTAAATAATCCAGTAGTTTTTTCGTACCTTGGATATGCATAGGAATAACTCCTTCTATTAATTATGAACTACGCTTTAGTCCGTATAACAGCATTATATCATTTTGCTCTGTCGTTTAATAGAAGTCGGCTTGAGTTGATTGGGTTGTATCGTTCCCAATTAGTAAAGGAAATTATTCCAATAAAAAATGTGGTAGTTCTCCATGTTTTCGTCCTCGAACTGTAGAATCATCAAAGATCCATACCGAAAATAATAATCTTATAAACCTTTCAACTTCTCTTTTGCTTCTGTATCACCTTGAAGTGCAGCTTGTTGGTACCAGTACTTTGCTTTTTTTATATTCATCGGGGTGCCTGTTCCGGATTCGTAGCAAAAACCGAGGTTAAATTTGCCGAGGGCGTCTTGCCGGTCTGCTGCCATCTGGAACCAGTATAATGCGTCCTCGCCGTTGTCCTGTTCAAATGCTTCCTGACCGAGGTGATTGGCTGCATAGTCATCACCGGCAAGGGCGGACCTGATAAACCAATGCTTTGCTTTTTCCAAATTCATTGCTACACCGATTCCATTCTTATACAGATAGCCAACGGTATACATGGATTCAGCAACACCACGTTGCGCGGCAATGGAAAATAACTTAAATGCACGTTGAACGTCCTTTTCCACATACTCCCCACGGAAATACATATCTGCATAATTGTTCATTGCGTCAGGATGGCCTTTTAATGCGGCTTTCTTATAGCATGTAAATGCCTTTTTAAAATTCTTATCGACAATAATTCCGTCAAAATAGTAATTGCCTACCCAGTAGATGGCATCGGGATTACCTGCATTCGCAGCTGCTTCGTACCAACCAAAAGCCCAATTATCTCGGTTGATTGTTTTATAGAATTTACCTAGTGCAAGCTGGGCATCCGAATCACCTTGCATTGCTTGTTGATACCATGTAATTGCTTCCTTCAGTTCAGCTTCTTCCATGAGTATACTAGCAAAGTCATGAGCTGGAGTGAGAACTTCCTGTAAGATGTAATGCAGATCACGTAGTAATATTTCTTGATACGTCTCATCATATACGGATAAAGCACGTACTTGTGCGTATAGAATACTGATATCGTCTGAAAAATCGATTGCTACCGCCTGGAAATCTTCCAGAATTTCAGTGATCGTTTCAAGTTTTTCAATACCTTGTTTCACCGTGACCATAGGCAGTAGCTCTGCAGCTTTTTGAAAGCCATGTTGGTTAAGATCCTTTGGCAACTGTTGTATATCCATGAAGTAACGCTTCCTTCCGTCCCGTCCATTCCTCTCGTTATCATACTATTTTTATAGCAACAGTTCACCTAACTTGCATCTAGATGCTCTAAATCTTGAACGTTCTAGCAACGATGGAAAAAGAAAAACGGCCTAAGCGGTGGGGGAGATTATCAAAAATACTTGGAGAAAGGAAAACGTTGAAATCAAATAATAAAAGGCTGCCCAGAATTTCTCCAGACAGCCCATTTCCTTAACTGAAATCCGTTACAACAAAAGTACCTGTTGTTTTAAAATTAGTCATATCTTCAAAAATTCCTTCAACCTCAGAAAGCTTGATATTTCGTGTTACCATTTTACCTGGCTCCAGTTTGCCTGTAGCAACCTGATCCAATAAGGAAGGGAAGCGGAATGCTGGGATTCCAAGTGTAGTCACAAATGATTTTTCGTTCATTAACATATCATCAACAGGGATGGAAATAAATCCGCCTTCTTTTTTCGTAGTAACCCCAATTTGCAGGTGTCTACCACCTTTACCAAGACTGTTAATTCCATTTACACATGTTTCTGTAATTCCAAGTGCATCGATCGAAACATCAGCACCGCCAAGTGTCAATTCCTTAACTGCTTCCACAGGGTTGGTGTTTTTACTATTAATCGTGTAATCCGCACCAAGCTTCTTAGCAAGCTCAAGGTTCGCTTCATTAATATCTACACCAATAACAGTCGCCCCCATCGATGAAGCAATATGAATCGCAGAGAGTCCGATGCCGCCGCAACCGTAAACGACTACTTTTTCACCAGGTAATACATTCACGCGATCAACTACGCCATGATAGGCAGTCATAAAGCGACATCCGAGTGCTGCTGCATCTGAGAAACTAAGGCTATCCGGCATATGCATCACATTACGATCACCTAATGGCACTGCAACATATTCTCCGTATCCACCCTGATAAGCGGTACCTGGTACGAAAAAGGAATCACAGAGGTTTGTATTGCCCGCAATACAATGTGGGCAAGTTCCATCACTTCCAGAGAAAGGAACGATAACACGATCCCCACGTTTAAAGTTCTTCACCTCAGGACCTACTTCCTCCACAATACCACAGAACTCATGGCCGATAATTGGCTGAACAATACCATGGTCACCTATCCATACATGCCAGTCACTTCTACATACGCCATTTGCCATGGTTTTAACTAGAATCCCGTCTTTTTCAATTTCCGGATCTGGAACATTCTTTACAACTGCTTTTTGAACATCTTCTATTACTAAAGCCCTCATCAATTTATCCCCCTTATGCATTTAAAAATAAGTAAATACTCACGCAAAAAGATAACGCTTTCAAATATTAATGTTATAATATTTGTAGAAGTGTGTATATTCCTATTTTTGTATAGTCCATCTACCCTAAAAGGAGGAGTTAATGTGGTTCAAATGTCTACCTTATCTGATCAATTACAAATAATCGAAAATACAGCATCCCATGAGAAACAACTCGTCGCTTACCTGGAAATGTATACGGAACTCTTTCCGGTACAAAATGCATACCTATTACGTTATTCTCCACTGGGATTTTTAGGAGAAGGAATTATATCCTTGGAACAAGATGAAATTAAATATATCCATGAATTACGATATGATATTCGCACGCTACCAACTATTATGGAAGCGATTGATGAGAAGAAAGCTAAATTCTTTCGGGATCGGGAGCTTTTTGAAAAGACGAGTAGTAATTTCGTCATTGAATCCGCAATAACTTCTTTTCTTGTCACCCCGATTTGCTGCAGGTCTATCGTAGTTGGATTTATTTATAGCAGTTTATTTGATGCAGGTGCTGAATTCAATGAAGAAGAACTCAATGCCATCACGGATTTCAGTAATAAGATCGGTCAAATTATTCAAGGTTCAACACATAAAGAGAGGAAGAAACTACTTAGTAAACGTGAGTTTGAGGTGATGAAAAGAGTTGCGAAGGGCGAGTTAACAAAAGAAATCGCCTCATCCCTCGATATCAGTGAACTGACTGTTAAGCAATATGTAAAAATGGCAATCAAAAAGCTCGACGCAACAAACCGGGTTCATGCGATTGCAGAGATGTTCAGGCGGGGGATGCTAGCCTAGGGGCATGTTTCCGATACCGCTAAATGGGCTATCGGTTAACTTTTTTTCACAGTTTAATGTCAATCGTATAAAAAAAGGCGTTAATCCAGAAGGGGATTTACGCCTTTTTTGAGCATAATGTTAAAATTCATGTTACAGTTAGATACATTAATTAAAAAGTGAGTAGGCGAATAACATGATTGAGATAAAAACATCTTCACTAAGTGATGGAGAATTCAATAGAGGGGTATTTGCTACATGTGATATTAAAAAAGGAGAAATTTTACATGAAGCACCTGTAATTTCTTATCCAAACGACCAGCATCCACATATTGAAAAAACGCTACTAGCTGATTACGCTTTTGAATATGGGATCAACCATACTGCTATCCTCCTTGGTTATGGAATGTTGTTTAACCATTCCTATGAGCCTAATGCAACATACGAGATTAGTTTTGAAAATCACACTTTTATCTTTTATGCACATACAAATATAAAAGCAGGAGAAGAGATTCTAATTAATTATAATGGTGATGTTGATAACAATGATCCACTGTGGTTTAACGAGGACTAAAAGGAATAGAAAATAGGAAAAGGTATATACAGGAAACCGACTCATGATGGATGAGTCGGTTTTTTGTATATTCATTAGAAAGAATGCTCTCTATATAGTAGTGAAACTATCCAATCATACATTATTGTTTTTGAAAGGTTAACTGTTCCTCGCGTATTTCTTTAGCAGCCACAATCATTGCTTTTAATGCCCCAATTGTTTCAGCTTCACTTCTTGTTTTTAAACCACAATCAGGATTGATCCAAAATTGTTCTTTAGATATGGTTTGTAATGCTCGGTTGATATTTTGTTTGATTTCTTCTTTATCTGGAACGCGTGGACTGTGAATGTCATACACACCAAGTCCGATTTCTTTTGCATACGTATTCTCTTCAAAAGTAGAAACGATCTCTCCATGACTTCGGGAAGTTTCGATAGAGATAACATCCGCATCCAATCCATCAATCGCATCATAGATGTTTTTAAAATCAGAATAACACATATGCGTATGAATTTGCGTACCATCCGTAACAGATGATGTTGCTAATCGGAATGCGTATACGGCAGCATCTAAATAATCCTTCCATTTATTTTCGTCCAATGGGAGGCCCTCTCGTAAGGCAGGCTCATCTACTTGAATAATTTGGATACCATTTTCTTCAAGAACTTCCACTTCTTTTCTCAGTGCTAGAGCAATCTGATTTTGTACCGTATACCTGGAAACATCATCATGGGCAAAAGACCAGTTTAGGATCGTGACTGGACCTGTTAGCATTCCTTTTACAGGTTTGTCTGTTAAGCTTTGAGCAAAAACACTTTCCTTTACTGTCATTGGCTGATCCAATGATACATCCCCGAAAATTAACGGTGGTTTTACGCAGCGTGAACCATAGGACTGGACCCAGCCATATTCGGTAACACCAAACCCATTTAGTTTTTCACCAAAATATTCAACCATATCTGTTCGCTCGAATTCACCATGTACAAGGACATCAAGACCAAGTTCCTCTTGGATCTTTATCCACTTTTCAATATTATCTTTAACAAACTGTTCGTATTGGTTGTTTGTAATTTCACCTTTACGCCATTTCGTTCTTGTTTTTCTTACTTCCGTTGTTTGTGGTAAGCTACCAATCGTAGTTGTAGGAAGTAGTGGCAAATTTAATTCATGATGCTGCTTTTTGATACGTTCACTAAAAGGTAGAGAACGTGTTGCATCAGAAGCATCTAATTTAGTTATCGCATCTTGTACTTGTTTATTATTTCGATTCGTTGAATTGGAAAAACGATCTAGTGCATCTTTATTCGCTTTTCGTTGAGTTTTAATAGAGTCTTTCCCGGAATAAAGGCCCTTCGTAAGTAAGACAATTTCCTCTAGTTTCTCATCTGCAAAAGCTAACCCATCTTTCACATCTGAATCCAGCTTTACTTCAGACTTTATAGTTACTGGAACATGTAATAGGGAAGAAGACGGCTGTATAATTAATTGGTTACTCTTACTATATTGTTGAATCGTTTCTAATTGGGCTATTTTATCTTCTAAGTTAGCTCGCCATACATTTCGTCCATTGATAATCCCAGCTGCAAGCACCTTATCTTCAGGGAAGCCATAAAGTTTAATTAATTCCAATGAATCTCCAAAAACAAAGTCAAGTCCAATTGCATGTACAGGGAATTCTACGATCTCTTTGTAATGAATAATATGTTCAAAATAGGTTTGTAAAATAAGTTTCAGATTCGGTGCAGCTTGCTTAAATTGTTCATATACTTGCTTTGCTTCTTGGATGACTTCTTTGGATACATTCGTTCCAAAAATTGGCTCGTCGATTTGTACCCATGACGCTCCTGCTTCTTCAAGTTCTTTTAATATTTGGATATATAAAGGGATAAATTCCTGTAACCGTGTTGAAAAGTCTTTCTCCTCATATCCCTTTGATAATTTTAAGTATGTAATGGGACCTAAAATAACTGGCTTGCCATCAATACCTAGTTTTTCTTTTGCTTCCTTATAAAATGCAAGTGGGCGATTTTCGGTTAATGTTGGCTTCTGATTTTCAAGTTCGGGAACAATATAGTGATAGTTCGTATTAAACCATTTCGTCATTTCAGATGCGACTGCATCTTTTGTTCCACGTGCAATTGCAAAATAGGTTTCTAGGTCAACTTTCCCACCTTTATAATTAAAACGATCTGGGATAATTCCGAACATAGCAGATGTATCGAGGACATGATCATATAGGGAAAAATCGCCAACTGGTATTAAATCAACTCCAAGATCTTTTTGCTTTTTCAAGTTTGCTAGTCTGATTGCATCCGTTTGTTCTACTAATTCTTTCTCGGAAATTTGCTTGTTCCAGTACCTTTCCAAAGAACGTTTCCATTCTCTCTTTTCACCAATTCGTGGATAACCTAAATTTGAACTAATTACGTTTGCCATTTTATTTCCTCCTCATGTTTGTTTTACTTGATTTAGATAATCATTATTTACAGACGATGTCCGGTAGTGGACAACACCTCCTCAACAGGATTTAGTTGTACTTTTTCTTGTATATATTCAACAAGTTGAATGATCATCTCATAACGCATGAATGGGGTGATTAAATAAATACCGTTGAAATTGTCCAGTGCTGTATCAATTAATGTTTTTGCAATTGCAATCCCTTTTTCAATCGATAATTGTTTATCCGAAGCAACTAAACGCATTTCTTCTCTTACATTGTCGGTTAACTTGATGCCTGGTACTTCATTATGAAGAAATTCTGCATTTCTCGTTGACGTAAGTGGCATAATTCCTACATAGATAGGTGTATCAATATGCTTCGTTGCTTCTCTTAATTGAATAATTCTTTCTGGACTATACATTGGTTGTGTAAGGAAATAATCAGCACCACAGGCGATTTTCTTCTCCATTCGTTCTACCGCTTTGTCAAGTCGGGCAACATTCGGATTAAAGGCAGCACCGACTTGAAAGGAGGTTTGCTGTCTTAACGACTTTCCGGAAAAAGAAATTCCATTATTGAATTGCTTGATTAATTTAATCAAATCAAATGATGTAACATCAAAAACGGAAGTTGCACCTGGAAAGTCGCCAATTTTCGTCGGATCTCCAGTAATTGCTAGAATTTCATGGATACCTAATGTATGCAGTCCCATTAGATGCGATTGTAAACCAATCAAATTTCGATCTCGGCAAGTTAAATGTACAAGTGTTCGGATCCCGACCTCTTGTTTAATTTTTTCAGCGATTGCGATATTACTTATTCTTGGTGTTGCTAGTGAATTATCTGCCAATGTAATCGCGTCGACTCCGGTTTTCTTTAATGCTTTCACAGATTCCATATATTCTTCTGTCTCCAGGTGTTTCGGAGCATCGAGTTCAACAATAATGGAATGTCTCTTTTTCACAATATCGAGTAAAGGGGTTTTGGGTTGATTTTGATTTCCTTTAACTTCAATTGGCGAGGGCTTTTTTACTATTTTCTTTTCTGTTAATGGTTTTAAATCGTGAATTCCTTTTGCTAATGCTTTTATATGTTCAGGTGTAGTGCCACAACATCCACCGAGTAATCGAACCCCTTCATTGCGGAAATCCTGTGCACAACGAATGAAATAGTCTGGTTCATTTTCATAGATTAGTTTTCCTTCATGGTAAGCTGGTAAACTAGCATTCGGATATGCTGCTAGAAATGACTTTTCTGGTAAGGGAACATCCTTAAACGAGTTCAGCATATGGAAGGGACCCAAATGGCAATTGATCCCAACCACATCGGCACCAGTGTCTTCCAACCGTTGTAGTGCGTTGGGTAAGTGGATGCCATTTTCAAGAATACCTGGCTCATGCATGGATACATTGGCGATGATTGGTATGTTTGTTTCTTCTCGTGCAATTTCTAACACTGTTGTTAATTCATCCAAGTTGTAATAGGTTTCTAACATTAGACCATCCACATTTTCTAAAAGTAAACAATACAACTGCTCTCTGAAACTTCTTTTCACTTCTTCATTTGTCGCCTGTGACGCTTGTGTTCCATGTATACCACCTATCGTACCAAGAACAAATACATCTTTATTATTCGCGGCATTCTTCGCTATTTTTACTGCTTGTGTATTTATTTTTTTTACTTGATCTTCTAATCCATATCGAGCAAGTTTGATATAGTTTGCACCATACGTATTTGTTTGGATTAAGTCTGATCCAGCATCAATGTAGGATTGATGAATATGTGTGATTTGTTCTTCATGTGTTAGGTTTAACTCTTCAAAGCAACGATCAACACCATAGGAATAAAGTAAGGTTCCCATCGCACCATCACCGATTAGAATCCTTCTTTCTAGTTCAGCTAATAAATCCATCCATATCATCCTTTCGATTCATTTATTATTAAAAATCCACTATTTATCAAAAGCTATAGGACCTCCAGATAAAGTTATGGCAATTCATCCTCCTTTTTTGTTAGTCATTGCTGAGTAAATCCTTATCGGTTAAAAACTAAAAAGATTTAAAATAAAAAGTGAATAACGAAAATTCTATATTTAAAATTGTATATCAAGCGTAACATTGAAGAATCGATATAGCATAATACTTAAAATCTTTCTCCAACTATAGTTTTAAACTATATCCAGTAGGAATTCCTGTTGTTTGTTCCTTTTTTCTAATTCCGTTTCATAATCAATGAACAAGTGTTCAATAACTTTCCCAACTTAGGAATAGGAATGAAATTAAAAGTCAGAGTTGCAGTGGTTACTAGAGCAACTTTAGGGATGGGGCAAGCGATTTCTGAGCGTGAAGGCGCAAAAGTAGTGATTGCTGACTTTAATGTAAGTCGAAGTCTCACAGTAGAGCTTTATAGATTGAGAACACAAGACCAGTAACATCGCTTGCAGGTCTTGTTATATATCTAACGTATGGATCGGAGGTAAGAAACATGGAAACCTGATTATTATTCATAACAGAAGTGTGCTTACCGATTGTTGTAACATTTTTTCTGTTGCATCGGATTGAGGAGGCGTTTGATGTGTTGATTGAATCCATCTATTTCTTGCCTGAGAAGATGAAATGAAACTAAAGAAACTTTGGTATCTGCTGGAGTTTCTTTTCTGTTAGATGGGAGAGCCTAATGGACATCGCGGATATTGAATCGCTTACTGTGCAAATCGTTCATATTTGCTCGGGTTTAGGATTTGTCAAAATTAGGAAGCAATAATGTTATATATCCACAATCATATAATTGGATGAATCCATCTCCTGATTTAGGAGAGTCTTTTCTAGAGATTTCTAACAATTAATAATGAAACCGGTTTTATAATAATCTTCCAATAATCTTATAGTTAATTGGAATTAGTAATGCAGTTATACTTTATAGTAATTAGAAGAATGCAGTCAGTTCACATGATTTACTTAAAATTAGTAAAATTATTCCTTTGATACAAGGCATTATTACAGTATAGCTACAAAACTAATCGAGAGTAAAAGTTAACGGAAGTCATACAGTGCATTAATACTAGCTTAATAAAACCGGTTTAATATATTAGACGTGGAGGAGGAAATGCATGGCGAAAATGGAAGATGTTGCAAAGGTTGCTGGAGTTTCTAAAAGTACAGTTTCAAACGTATTTAGTGAGAAACGGCCCATTAGCAAGGAGGTGAAAGAGCGGGTACTAAGAATTGCAAATGAATTAAATTATAAACCTAATTATTGGGCAAGAAGCTTAGCTGTAAAAGAAACGAGAATTATTGGCTTGAATATGCAGGCTGAAAAAGTGAAATTCAGTCAGTTTCATCTATCTTTGCTTAACGGTGTATTGAATGAGTGCTATAAACAAGGTTATCGATTACTAGTCAACACATTGTCTGACGACTACAAAAATAAGGTTGAGTTTCAGACATCCGATCCTGTTGATGGAGAAATTTTATTAGACCCTGAGGTAGAAGATCCGAGAATTGTAGGACGAATGAAACAAAATATACCACTTGTTGTTATTGGAAAGCCTCCTCAAACTTATGAAGATAAATTGTCATATGTTGATAACAATAATGTAAGTGCGGCAGAAGGTATAGGAAAACATTTAATTTCGTTGGGTCATAAAGATATCTTGTTTTTAAATGCACCATCATTTCGAACTGTAAGTATGGATCGTGAGCTAGGATTTAAGATTTCCTTAAAAGAAGCAGGAATTGAACTAGATTCTGACCAAGTAGTATACAAGGATAAAAAATCAAGCTCAGTCGAATTTGGTTATGAAAAAGCAAAGGAAATATTAATACAAAATAATAAGATTACTGCAATAATTACTGATAATGACAAGATGGCACTTGGTGTTTATCGTGCTGCTGAAGAAGAGGGATATTCTATTCCAAATGATTTAGCTGTTATTTCCTTTAGTGATGATTCTGTATATGCGACAGAATTTTCACCGCCATTATCATGTGTTCACTTAAATGGGGAGCAGCTTGGTTCAGAATCTGCAAAGCTATTAATCGACCAACTACATACAAATAAACCTCTTGTAAAGCGGATTATTGTACCTACACATTTTGAGAAACGAGGCTCATGTTCGAATAGTTGATGTTATCACTTATATTCTAAGGAGGATTAATATGCATTTTAAAAATAAATATATAGTTACTTTTATCTTAGTATTTTCACTGTTTATTTTAGGAGCTTGCAATAGTTCAACTGAAGAGGATGCTGAAGCAAATGCTTCTGATAATAAAGAGACAACAGAAGAGGGCGGAACAATTAAAATCCTAAGCAATGTCGTTGGTGGTAAGGATGCTGATGAACAAGAGCTTTTTGTAAAAGAGCTTGAAGAAAAATTGGGTATGAAAGTTGATATGGAGAAGCCTCCTTCTGATTATGATCAAAAGCTCTTAACATCTATTTCTTCTGGTGAAAAATATGACATTATCTATTTAACAAAAGATCTAATGGATATTCTAGTAGATCAAGGTGCTTTAATGCAATTAAATGATCAAATTGATTCCTCTGAGACTTTATCAGATGAAGCTGTTATTCCACAATCTGAATGGGAACAAATAACATACGATGATGGTGCAATTTACGGAGTATTTAATAAATCTGAAGGTGGAACCATGCCAATTGTTCGCCAGGATTGGCTGGATAAATTAGGTCTTGACCAACCAACAACATTGGATGAATTTTATGACGTATTAAAAGCCATTACAGAGGAAGATCCTGATGGAAATGGCAAAACTGATACGTATGGATTATCTACAGCTGGCTTATATGATATTCAACCATTTATGAGTGCTGCTGGGGTGAAATATAAATATGTAGTAGACGAAGAGGGAAACCGGACTATTCCATATGCAACAGAAGATGCCATCCCAGTATATGAATGGCTCAACAAGCTTCATGAAGAAGGAATATTAGATCCGAACTTTGCTACAAATGACACAGGAAAAATGAGAGAAATGTTTTTGACTGACCGTGTTGGTATGGTTACATACTGGGATGCGTGGGTAGGATTGTTCAATAACATTCGTCAAGAAGAAGATCCAAATACAGAATTCCAAGCAAAAGGGATTACCGGTGCAGAGGGGCCGAATGGTTTCATGCTCCGTCGTGGGGACCCTAGTTTGTTTGCTATTCCTGTGAATGCAGAAAATCCTGAAGGTGCATTGAAATTCCTCGAATTTTGGCATTCTGAAGAAGGAAACATTTTAGGAACACTTGGTATCGAAGGACATGACTTTACCGTGGATAACGGAAATTATGAATTAACTGAAACTGGTAAGGAGCACGGAATGGATCACGGGGTTGTTATTCCGAATAATTCGAATTTCGAAAACCCTATCGGTCTATTGCCAGGTGTGGAAGAGGCTCGCGAAGTAGTTATGACTAATAATTCAACACTTGAGAATTCCACAGCAGATTGGCCAGATGCCGAGAAAATTGTTACAAACTATGCATTCAAAGCCATAATGGGTGATTTGTCAGTTGAGGAAGCTGTTTCATCGATGAATGAAGAATTAAAAGCAGCAAACCTTATAGATTAATTCAAAAGGGGGCATATAAGCCCCCACTAATCTTTACACGCATGATTAATAAATTTAGTCCTATAAACACAAAGAGGTGTTTAGTATTGGTTTATAAAATAAAAAAACATTACAGTCTCTATTTAATGATCTTACCTATTTTTACCTATTTTTTTATCTTTAACTATTACCCAGTTATCAAAGGATTCATTATAAGTTTACAAGATTTTAAATTAATTGGAGATCGTCCCTTTATTGGGATTCAAAATTACATAACTGTATTGAATGATCCTGTTTTTTGGCGAGTTGTTCAAAATACCCTCTTAATAGGGGGAGGAATTCTATTATTGGGTTTTATTGCTCCATTAGTCGTAGCGCTATCGTTAAATGAAGTTTTTCAACCACTTTTCAAAAAGATAACCCAAATGGTAATTTATCTTCCGCATTTATTTTCTTGGGTTGTCGTTGGAGGAATCTGGATATACATATTGTCACCTGATGCAGGGTTGGTGAATGGAGTATTGCAATGGATAGGTGTTGGTCCAATTCACTTTTTTGCACAAGAAGCGTATGCCAAGCCTATTATGATTTTATCGGCAATCTGGAAGGATATGGGTTATACCTGCATTATATATCTGGCAGCAATTGTGGGGATAAGCCCAACTATATATGAAGCTGCTAGAATCGATGGGGCGAATCGATGGAAGCAGATGATTTATATCACTATTCCACAATTAGTTCCAACGATGAAAGTAGTACTGCTACTAAATATAATGGGGATTCTTAGGATATTTGATCAGGTGTTTGTAATGAGAAATCCTGCGATTTCTAGAGAAGTAGATGTCATTATGATGTATGTCTATGAAAAAGGGATATTGGAATTTGAAATGGGGGTAGCTACAGCAGCTGCGTTTCTTGTAGTTTTAGCAACTCTTATTCTAGTATCTTTAGTAAGAAAAGGTATCCGATTCGATATGGAGTGATTTGATGAAAAAACAAAAACGTGAAACTGTAAAATCAAAGGGTGCTAATATACTTAATAAAACTTTCCTTATATTACTGGTTCTAACGATGATAATTCCATTATGGTATACATTTGTAACGTCCATTTCTTCGAATATTTCATCCATGCAACCGGGTGTTAGATTGTGGCCAACAGAATTCAGTTTGGAAGGATATGTAACTATTTGGTCAAAAATGGAACTATGGCGCCCATTTTTAAATAATGTCATTGTAACGGTAATCGGGACAATATTCCATGTGCTTTTCGCTGCTATGGCTGGGTATGTATTAATTCAGAAGGAATTACCAGGGAAGAAAATAATCGTATCCATGATTATCTTGACGATGGTTATTCCAGAAGAAGCTATAATGATCCCTTTATATATTGTAAATAGGGATTTAGGTTTATTAAATACACTAACTTCTTTAATTATTGCAGGCTTAGTTTCTGGATTTAGTATTTTACTTATGCGTAATTTCTTCCTTTCAATTCCTAGTGACTTAGCAAAATCAGCAAGAATGGATGGGGCAGGAGACTTTTGGATCTTTCGAAAAATCTATCTGCCACTTGCTAAACCAGGTCTCGCTACAGTGTTATTGTTTGAATTTGTTAGTCGCTGGAATCAGTTTACACAGCCGTTACTATACATAAGTGATAGCGATAAATATACACTGCAAATCGCTTTACAGTCATTAGTAATTTCAACAGATGCCACCTCCAGCAGTGATTTCTTCACACCAAATGTTCGGATGGCAGGAATTATGATTGCTTTAATACCTTTAGTAATTATTTATCCTTTCGTACAAAAATATTTCGTTAAAGGGATCATGCTGGGTTCTACTAAAGAGTAAATAAAGAAAGGTGATATCGAATGGTTCAAACTACAACATTAGAACAAAGAAAAATACGACGTGTCATAAAAAAGGAGAACCAATTACAGTATATTGAGGTCCCGTTTGAATTATCAGAGAGTATTGTCAACATCCGTGTTAAGTATGCTGTAGTAAATGAAACAAATGAAGAATGTGTTGTTGACTTAGGAATAAGGGATCCATACCGGGTGAGAGGCTGGAGCGGTGGAGCTAGAAAAGAAATAGAAATTGGTTTAAAATCCTCCACTCCCGGATACCTTTCCGGGAACCTGGCAAAAGGGAACTGGGCAGTTATTTTAGGAGCTTACAAAATTCCGGAAAATGGTAGCGAAGTTGAAGTAGAAATTCAAATTGAAAAAAGTACAAATAATGAAGAAACCTGGTTAAAAGGCGATTTGCACATGCATAGTGTACACAGTGATGGTTCCTTTACATTGGAAGAAATAACTACAATCGCCTCGGAAAAGCAACTGGATTTCATAGCCTTAACAGATCATAACACGGTCAGTCAAAACTTCGATCTTCCACAGCATGAAGATCTCACCATTATACCGGGGATAGAATTAACGACATACAAGGGGCATTGCAACTTTTTCGGTATAAACGATCCGATTAAGGATTTTCGCGCAGTTAATCAGGAAGAGATTCATGGTAAAGTCGAGGAAGCTAGAAGTAGTGGGGCTAAAATAGCGATCAATCACCCACATGATCCGGGATGTCCATGGGAGTGGAGTTGGGATGTGAATTGCGATTTTGTTGAGGTATGGAATGGTCCTTGGCGTCCAGGTAATCAACGAACTCTTAATTGGTGGCAAGAACAGCTTGTCCATGGCAAAGAAATAATTGTGATAGGTGGAAGTGACACACATAGGCCAGATCCTTATGTGCAGCACGGCATGCCAACCACTTGGGTTAAGACTACCAACAAATCACAAGACGGGATTTTTGCTGGAATGGAGAAAGGTCATGTGTTTCTGAGCTATAGTCCGGAGGGACCAACCTTGGAATTGACTTGTGGAGGCAAACAAATGGGAGATACAGTCACAGATACTTCTCAACCAGTAGTAGTAGAAGTTAACAGACTACAGGAAGGTGACTTTATAAAGATAATCTCTGATAAAGGGATAGAACAAACATACATCGTTCCAAAATCAGAAGTAACTTTTCGTGAGCAATTGAAAATCGGTAATCAGAAATTTTATCGAGTAGAGGTGTGGAAATACTTGCAGGAGGTTGACCAGACACTAATGGCAGCAATGTGTAACCCTCTTTACATAAACAATGAGGGATTGTAAGTATGAAACAACTACCTATTACAAAAAAAGGAATAATACAACCAGACTATTCTAATGTCCTATCAAAGACAACGAAAATTTTCCTGTCTATTATTTGCTTAAATGGTGTTGCCAATAGCTTATCCAGTATATTTATTAATGTCTATTTATATAAGCTTTCACAGGATTTTTATGAAGTCGCCCTATTTAATTTTATTTCTTATTTAATATGGGCACCTACTTTTGTTTTTGCTGGTTGGTTAAGCAAAAAAACAGACAGGAGAAATGGACTTATCATTGGCGGGATTTTACAGCTTCTATTTTATATCGTTCTCCTCCTTTTAGGTAGCTCTGCTAGTACTAATATTATCTTACTGGGCTTAATATTTGGCGCCGGTTCGGGGTTTTATTGGATGTCAGTAAACACTTTATCTGTTGACTTAACCAATCAAACGAACCGAGATTGGTTTAACGGAGTAAATGGAATCTTTAGCGCATTTTCCCAAATGATCGGTCCCATAACAGCTGGGTGGATTATTACTGCACAACCGGGTTTTAGTGGCTACCAACTTATTTTCACCTTAACATTTATCTTGTTTTTATCATCATTAAGTATCACATTTTCTCTCCCAAAATATGTGGATAAAGGGACTTTTAACTGGAAAGCTTTATGGAATATCAATAAGAATGTGGAATGGCGACATCTTTCGAAAGTATTTAGCAGTCTGGCATTTCGTGATGGAGTATTGTCATTTGCGGTTTGGATATGGGTCTACATGGTAACGGGGAGTGAAGGTAGTCTCGGTAATTATGTGTTTTATACAACAACAATATCCATTATTACATATTATATGATTGGAAAGTTCATCGACCAGAAAAATAGAGGACGCTACATCATGATTGGGACAATTGGTGTCAGCCTAGCTGTTTTTGGTCTAGTGTTAGATGTTAATTTTGTGACACTGCTATTCTATGGGTTTGCTGCAGGCATATGTATTCCTCTGTTTGAAGTCCCTTTTAACACACTTTCTCTAAATACCATTGCAAAATTTGATAATAGAGGTAAAAATCGAATTGAAATGGTTGTGTCAAGAGAGTTGGCATTAAGTGCTGGCAGGATTCCAAGTGTTGGAGGGTTGATGCTCATCTATACGATTGAGGAAAATCAAAATCTATGGGTTGCATCGTATCTATTAATTGTTATATTCATAGGATTATTATCGTTACACTTTTTACGTAATTATAGGAGGAATATAATTGGCTGAGATTCTATTTGAAAATGTAAATAAAGAATACGACGATAATGTAATAGCTGTAAAAGATTTTAATTTAAGTATCAAAGATAAAGAATTCATTGTATTTGTTGGTCCTTCAGGATGTGGTAAGTCTACAACATTACAAATGATTGCTGGATTAGATGAAGTAACAAAGGGTAGTATTTACATTAATGGAAAACGAATAAATGACTTGCCCTCCAAAGATAGAGATATAGCGATGGTCTTTCAAAATTATGCACTATATCCCCATTTCACAGTTTATGAGAATATGGCGATAGGTCTCAAATTGAGAAAGATGAAAAAAGAAATTATTGATCAACGTGTAAAACATGCTGCAACTATTTTAGGTTTGGAAAATTACCTGGAGCGGAAACCAAAAGCTCTTTCAGGCGGACAACGTCAGCGTGTCGCATTAGGGCGGGCCATGGTTCGTGATGCAAGAGTATTTTTAATGGATGAACCGTTATCAAATCTTGATGCTAAATTACGTGTTCAAATGCGTTCAGTTATCACAAAATTACATAAAACACTACAAACAACTACGATTTACGTAACGCATGACCAAACAGAAGCAATGACAATGGCAACTAGAATTGTTGTTATGAAAGACGGGGTAATTCAACAAGTTGATTCTCCCAAAGAAATTTATGATAATCCTGAAAACGTATTTGTAGGAAGCTTCATTGGAACACCGCCAATGAATTTTATTACTGGTATCATAGAGGATGAAAAAATAAAAATAGAATTTGCCTCATTTCCTATTACTGAAGAAAAACTAAGCACATTAAGAAAGAATGAATATCAACACGAAAAAGTCATTCTAGGAATTCGTCCAGAAAATATTAGTCTATCAACAAAACACGATGTAATTATTCCGGTAAAAGTCAATCTCTCAGAACTTTTAGGTTCAGAAATTGTCCTTCATTCAGAAATCGATGGGCAGACTGTAATTGTACGTGAAGAAGCTGATTATAATATTAACATTGGAGAGGTTATTACAGTTGGGTTTGATTTTAAGGATGTTCACTTTTTCGATATTGAAACGAGTAGAAGAATTAAATAGAGGGAGATACTCAAGAATTGAAGTATATAACTATAAAAGGATTCACTCGAATGTAGAGAGTGGTCACTATTATAATATTGTCTACTTCTATCTTCAAAAAGAATATGAACTCCTCCTGAGTTTATAATATCTCAAGGGGGGGTTCCTAATAGGCTTATTACTGTTTTACCAATCATGTCCAAGCAAGAACGGGTATTTTATAATTTTCTAGTGATACTTTAAAATTATCAACTATGTGCATATTTGTATCATTTGCTAATACGATAATCATGGTCATCTTTTTTCCTGAATATCTACAAAAGAAATTAATGGATCTTTATAGGACTCAGAGGTTGGACTATTCACTGCTTTAATAAGCTTAGGTTTAACCTGACCCCGTTTTACTTAATCACTTTTTAAATGACAATTCTTCTGACTCTAAAGCTGTTCGAAGTTTAGGTAAGGAAGCTGGACCCATACCGTGAAATTTTAAAATCTCTTTTTCACTATAGGTTGATAGCTGTTTTAATGTCGTGATGCCGTTGTTCTCCAATGCCCGTCTGGCGGGAGCTGAAAGCTGAGATAGAAATCCATGTTCTGGTTTTCGCTCTTCCTCACAAGTAGGACAGGTCGGACAGTCACTACTTTTATAGTAAGAATGCCCCTTCTCACAAGTTCGGAAATTTGCCCTTGAATTTCTCATGTTATTACCCCATTTCTTAAATGCTTATTTATAATTCCTTTCGTTTATATATCGGTATATCATACTATCTTTATAGTCAAATTTCAGCTAACAGCTATTGATGGAGATATATTCTTCATATTGCTGTCTACTTAAATACATTTCCTGCCCTACCCCCGTGTAAGTCTTAAGTATTAGATGAAATCAGACCTAGGGCTATTGTTTGAAAAATTAAAATAGTTTAACATGAAAGCAGGTAAATTAGAAATGCCAGGGGTGATACGTAAAATGTTTTAGCGATAATTAGAAATAAACAGAAATTTAATAATCTAGGCCTTTGTACTTAAAGTTTTTGTAAATTATGAATGCTCTTTAACAAATTTAATTATTTTTCTTTTATACTGATGAAGGTTTGTAAATAAAAGCGAGGGACGGGGAAGAAATTGCTAAAGTTTATTGTGAATCGAAAAATCTTGGTGGGCTTGACTACGGTATTAGTACTTATTTTGGGTGTTTATTCATTCACAAATCTTGATGAAGAGTTATTTCCACCTGTGGAGTTTGATGGAGCATATATTGCTGTCAGTGCAGGGGACATGGCTGCGATTGAAGTAGAAAGAATAATTACGACCCCACTTGAACAGCGTATTCTTGGGATTGATGGCGTAGAAGAAATCTCTTCCACGAGCACGATCGGCCAAAGCAGCTTACAGATTATGATTGAAAAAGGCCTCGGTGAGGAAGTTTCAAAAGAAATACAGACTGTGACAAGTACGGTTGCTACCAATGTGGCCGGCGTTACAGAAGTAATAGCAGAACAGATGAGTTTAAGTGCGAACTATGAATTTTTTATGGATGTTTCCAGTGGGGAAATGGATGAACTGACAGCTTTTGCTCTGGATGTTCTGGAACCTCGTTTGGAGGAACTTTCTGAAGTAAGCGATGTTTCTCTAATGGGAATACAGGAAGATGAAGTGAGTATCGAATTCGATAGGGATAGTCTGACAGAACATGCACTGGATAGTTCAGAAGTTATTTCCATTATCCAGCAGACGAATACAGAAGCTACATTAGGAGAAATCGAGGAGGAAGGTGCACAGCCATCCATTCGTTGGGAAACCGATTTAACGTCAATTGAAGATATGGAAAATATTGAAATTCCAACACAGGCAGGTTTTATACAGCTTGATGAAATTGCAAATGTTTCTATAAAGCCAGTGGAAAATGCCTCCTATGTTTGGAAAGATGGAACGAAGGATTTTATCTTTGTTCAAATTGGCCGGACATCCGATGTGACGCAAATTGAAATGGCTGAAGCAATACGTGAAGAAGTTCAAAAAATTAGAGATGAAGGACTAGTAGAGGAGTTTGAGCTAAATGAGCTCGTTGCACAAGCTGATTATGTAAAAGAATCCATTGATGGGGTCTCCAGTAATATCCTCATTGGAGGTATATTGGCAATTGTCATCTTACTGTTGTTCCTGCGTAATGTACGCGCGATGGTTATTATCGGAATTTCCATTCCAACTTCTATTCTATTAACCTTTATTACAATGTGGATTTTAAACTATAGCTTCAATATGCTCTCACTTATTGCCCTGGGCTTGGGTATCGGTATGATGGTAGATTCATCGATAGTTATTTTAGAGTCGATTTATAAGAAAAAGGAACAAGGGTTAAAGCCATTGGAATCGGTGCTGGAAGGAACAAAAGAAGTAGCTTCGGCAGTAATCGCTTCGATGCTGACCACGATAGTCGTATTTTTGCCTATTGGCTTGATGGGTGGAGATGTCGGGCAATTTATGGTCATCCTGTCTACGGTGGTTGCAGTTACACTAATCAGCTCGGTTATTGTATCCTTTACTTTAATTCCATCTTTGTCTGAGAAATTCCTTAAAATCCCCAAAAAGAATAATAATGGAAAAGAAGGACGACTCGTCAAAAGGTATGGGGAGTTCGTTTCCTGGATCGTAAAGAAAAAACGCAACAGCATAGCAATGATTTTTATCTTTTTCCTTATGTTCGCTGGATCGATGTTTCTCGTATTTAAAATTCCAATGACCATCATGCCGGATGTGCTAAATCGGTATGCGGAGTTAATGGTTGACCTAGAGACAGGTGTTTCAGCAGTAGAGCAGGAAGAAGTTGCGCTAAAAATTAATGAAACATTGGCGGCAATTGATGATGTGGAAACAAGTTACATTATTGATGATGGATCCATGTTCTTCATGCTGATTAATATGACCAAAGGCAATGAAATTACAAGAGAACAGAAAGAAGTGAATGAGGAGATACTAAGCTCCTTGCGTGAACTGGGAGAAGATTACCCGATTAAAAGTGTTCAGAGTGCGATGTCTGTAGGTGGCGGGCAGCCGATTCAAATACAGATGAAAGGTGATAATTATGAAGAGCTGCAAGTGCTCGTGAATGATTTTACGCAAGAGTTGGAAGGTATTGAGGGACTTACTGGTATCACGAATTCGATTGAACGTACTTCCACAGAAAAGGTCGTCGAATTGGATGAAGCGGCGATGGAAGATGCCGGTCTATCGGAAATCCAGATTCGCCAATACATACAGGAGGCATTTCTCCATATGCCAATTGGTGAAGTAGCAATCGATGAAAAAAGTGTTCCATTAGTAGTGAAGTGGAATGAAGAAATAGTAAATGAGGAAAGCTTGCTTGATCTGGAAATTTCAACTCCTGAAGGGGAAAAGAGCCTATCCGACTTTGTACAATTAGGTAGTGTCGATATGCCGAATGAAATTTCCCATATCGATGGAGAGCGTTATATAACGATTTCAGCGGATATTGAAAGTACCGATTTAGGGACAGTAAACAGAGAAATACAGAATCTGATCGATGATTTCGAAACGCCATCCGGTTACACGATTTCTGCTGGAGGCGATCTTGAAACACAGCAGGAGCTGCTGTATGATATGGTGCTGATTCTCGTTATTTCGATTTTTCTTGTGTACTTGGTGATGGCAGTACAATTTAATCATTTGGCACATCCGATCATTGTGATGTCCGTTATTCCAATGACTATTGTTGGTGTCATCCTTGGATTGTTTGTCACGCAGCGAGAACTTAGTGTGATGTCGGGAATGGGAATCATTATGCTCATTGGTATTGTGTTAAACAATGCAATTTTATTAATTGACCGCGCAAATCAATTAAGAAGAGAGGGAGCTTCTGCAAATGAAGCAATCAGTAGGGCTGGAAAGGACCGTCTTCGTCCGATATTCATGACGACATTTACGACAATCGGCGGCATGCTGCCACTTGCATTAGCAGCAGGTACAACAGGCAACTATCAGGCACCGATGGCAACCGTGATTATCTCCGGGCTTCTGTTCGCAACAATGATCACATTAGTCTTAATTCCGGCAGTCTACCGGATGTTTAATGCGGTTGGAAATCGCTTTAGTAGGTTATTTAGGAAGAAGAAAAAAGTAAAGGATGAGGTAAAAGAACTGGTAGGGTGATGGACCAGGGGGCAGGACCAGGGGGGACAGGAACCGTGGTCCAATTTTGCGTGATAGACTGAGTGTGTTGGTAGCACTTGGTCTATTATTTTGCATAAAATTAATTTAAAAGAGACATTTAGTTTGACGTCTTGTACTCACTCAGTATATTAGTTGTTACAAGTAGAATTCGGGTGAAATTATAATTATTTATGCCTTATAAATCTAGGTTTATAAGGCATATTATCAATGGACCAAGGAACCTGTCCCCGTGGACCTTCCAAATGAAAAAAACCACTTCACAAAGAAGTAGTTTTCATTAAAATCCGAGTTCTTCAATTTGGCTTTTCAATTCAGTTATCTTCTCAATCGTTTGGTATAAATCAGAGTTCTGCAGTTGATCTATTGCTACTTCGCCATTTTGAATTATACCGTCTGTAATATCGAGAAGCTGCTGATTCTTTTCCGTTAGTTTTTGATGTAGACCCTCTGCAATCCCGGGGGCGTCAAGGGCATTAAAATCTGTAATCGATTCTTCTAAAGCTATTAATTGTGTTTCTAACTCTTCTTTTGCTGCTGGGTCAGAAGCTGCTTGATTCACCAGTCCAGAAGTTTCTTCAGCGAAATTGCTGAGATCATTGAAGTATTCCGTTGCCTCAGTTGCGTAGTTTAATGAATTATTCGTTTCCTCAATAAAGGAACATCCAGTAAGAGCTATCGCGAATATTATAAGTATCATTATTTTTTTCATCATATAAAGCTCCTTCCATATCTATTCATTTTAACTTATTCAGGGGAATTTGTCCTCATTCAAAAATTGGGAAAACATAAAAACTAAGTGCCTGTCCCTCGTTGCTTGAAAAGCTTCATTTTTGCCGAACATTAGTATAGTATTAACTATTATATATTATATATAGAAGGGGTAAATAATGGAAAATTTCAATTTCTCTTCATTAATGGAAGGTAAAAATTACTCGTTACCTGAACAAATTGCAAATTATATATTAACAAAGATATTCATAGGCGAACTATCGCAAGGTGAACGCCTGATTGAATCTGAAATTGCGAAAGAATTAAATGTCAGTAATATTCCTGTGCGAGAAGCTTTCTATGTTTTACAAAATACTGGGATTATCGAAAGGTTACCAAGAAAAGGTGTACGGGTAAAATCGATAACAGAACAAGAAATGAATGACTATACGGATGCATTGATTGAATTATTTCGGTTAGGAGTCGATTATTCGACGACAAAGTGGGATGATGAAAAACGTAATCATTTGAAACAGTGTTTAATAGAAGCAAACGAGAAACTACTGGAAAAAAATATACTGGAATATGTTGTAAAGGTACATCGATTATGTGGCTATATATTTGAAGTTGCAGAAAATAAGGCATTTATTAAATTTTATTCTGACATAACCTTTATTACCAATGCATATTCCCAAATGATGTGGGGCGATGTGGAAAAAACAAAAGAACGTTATATGCATCTGGAAGCATTGGTAGATGCAATTATCCATTCCAATTTCAAGAAGGCAAAAGAAGCTTTTGAAATATTGACGAGACAATCGTTAAGCCTAAAAATACTATAAACCAAAACTAAATTTGTTCGGAAAAAAAGAGAGACAACTGTCTCTCTTTTTTTTAATTGGCCATTACGCCGCCATCAACACAAAGTTCTATACCAGTAATAAATTTAGATTCCTCTGATGCAAGGAATAATGCAGCATTAGCAATATCAATAGGATCTCCGAAGTGACCTAATGGAGTTTTATTTAAGTAGAATTGTTTTACTTCCTTCGCTTCTTCCGTTTCAAGTGTTGCAGACATCGGTGTGCTGATTTGACCTGGTAAGATAACGTTCGCTCTGACATTATCTTTTCCATAATCCACAGCGATATTTTTAGTTAAACCAATTAAACCAGCCTTAGCTGCCCCGTACCCAGTACCACCTTGACCACCAAGTGTAGCAGCGATAGAAGAAATGGTTACAATGGAACCTCCACCATCTTTAATCATTTCAGGGATAGCATATTTGCTACCGAGGAAGGCACCTTTCAAGTTAATTGCCAGAAGTTTATCCCATTCGTCTGGATCGTGCTCATGCGCTTTCGCTACAAATGGACCAGCAACTCCTGCAGTATTTACTAAAACATTCACTTTACCATATGTTTCTACAGCAGTATGAATAGCATTTTTCCATTCTTCCGGGGAGGAGATGTTTAGTTTAATTGCGATCGCATCACCGCCATCGGCCTTAATTTCATCAACTACTTTTGTAAGGGCTTCTACGTTCATATCAGCTCCAACAACTTTAGCCCCTTCTTTTCCAAATAATCGAGCTTGTTCCGCACCCATACCACTACCTGCACCTGTGATAATAGCTACTTTACCTGTTAATCGACCCATTTAAAATCCCCCTTGTTTAATATAATATCGTAAACAAAAAATAGAATTAATTTATTATTTTGTTTAAATACATTATATATAATATATAATATATAATATATAGTCTACTAAATTGCTTGTTCGAAGAATGCCGATTTCCTACTACTCCTGGAATTGAAGATGACATAATCTAATCTTACGGAAAAGAATCAACTTCACTAGAAGAATTACGAAGCTATCTTATAATACAATGAAACTTTCCCTGTTCATCATCCGTATGAAAGGTAAGTAAAAATCAAGTGTGGTGATAAGATGGATTTTCTTGTGTGGTTTTTCGTTGCAATCGTATTGTATTATGCATACCGGTTTATTCAGGTTCTAGTCAAGATGAGGCAGGATATTGTGCTGCCTTTTACAGCGGAAGAGTTGGCGTCAATTCGAAAAGAACCGCAGAAAACAGTAAAACCTCCGACCTATTCCAGTCAAAAGGCTGGCATCATTTTCTATATTTTGGTGTTAATTTATATAATCGGGATGATTATTTTGGTCTGGCAATTTCGGCATGATGTTGGCTTCGGTTTATATTTTCTAATCCTACTCCCGCTTTTCCACCTGTCAAACTTTCTAAATCTATTTGCTGTCACGAACGACGGAGTACTATGTGGTGCACGTTTTGCATCATGGGAAAATATAAAAACATATGAATTTGTACGAATTGACGTGAAGCATAATTATTATGGCTTCTCAAGCGAAGTCAATGATCAATATGAGCTGAGAATTAAGACGAGGTTTAATACCTTGAGCTGTGTTGTGACTACGGAAGAGATGAAAGAGAAGTTAGGTGATTTATTGGGTGAACGGAGAGTAAAATCTCAGTAATTTTGGGAGAAAATTTATTTTTATGTAAGTAAGAAAGATTATACTTTCTTATTTGCCTTAGTTTTCTAACAATGTTTTCGAAATGTTAGTATTAAATTATAAAGTAATGGAACGGACGAGCTAGAATAAGGGAAGGAACACAATGGCTATCATTATGCAGATTTCAAAAATAATATCTTTTAAACAAAAAGTAGAGGGGTACTCTATGAATTATGTGATCAGTTTCATTGCAGCTATTTTACTAACAGCTCTATCTTATTTTTTTGGAAGTAATTTTATCACGAATGGCATAACAATAAGGCAAGCTCTTATCATAGGTACTTCTGTAGTTGCTTTAGGTGCTATTACCGAGGCACTTGGCGCACCAATCTGGTTAATTGTAGTCATGCCATTTCCAGTTGGGATGTTATTGCTTTTTCAATTTTTAAATCAGCCTATACGTACTTGGTTTTTTGCCTATTTAACAACATTGCTTCTATATACCATCATACATATTATTGTAAGCTACTTTTTCCATTTTCACTCGTTAATACCTGCCTGGAAATTATCATGACTCCCAGCGTCTCCAAAGAAAATGCCGATTAGCCACAGTTTATAGCCCCGACTTTAAAATGGTTGCTTTGCTTGATTTGTCTTTTACTTTGGTTAGTTTGTTAGAAGAAGGAGCAAAATGGCTATAACGCTGAGAACCAAGTGACTTGTCGATTATGTTCCGAGAGTATTTGACAACTACGATATAAACAATTACGTTTCAACCAAAGCAAAAAAATAGAGAGAACAAGACAGCTATTCTCTCTATTTCCTTTTAAAAGATTATCTATTTTCTTGATGCCTATGCCTCAAAATATTCTTTTGAATCTTACCAATAGAAGTACGCGGAAATTCATCAATAAAATAAAATTCTTCAGGTATTTTAAAGGAGGAAAGTCTTTCCTTGCAATATTCCCGTAATGCTTCTTCGCTAACTTCCGGATCACTAAGCTCAACATAGGCTACAACCTTTTCCTCACGTAATTCATCCGGTGCAGCCACGACAGCACAGTTTGCGATACCTGGATGGCCGGAAAGAACGTTTTCTATTTCCAAAGAAGAAATATTTTCACCGGCTCGTTTAATCATATCTTTATTGCGATCGACAAACCAAATATAGCCTTCTTCATTCATATATCCGTTATCCCCTGTATGGAGCCAGCCATCAATAATGGTACGACTCGTAGCTTCTTCATTCTTATAGTAGCCTTTCATCAGCGAAGGGCTTTTGATAATAATCTCTCCTACCGCATTAAAAGGGCATTCATTTCCAATCTCATCAATGATCTTTACTTCCTGTCCTAAAGCTGCTTTACCCAATGCAAGAATTCCTGTATGTTCATCTACGGGCATTTCTGAATAGAGAGGAGTCGTGATATTAGTTGTGATGGATTCCGTCATACCAAACCATTGGAACAAATGAATTCCAAATCTCTCTTTAAATGCATCTACGTCTTGTTTAGGAACGAATAAACCGTAACCGACCTGTCTAATGGAATGTTTCTTTTCGTACGGATGTGGATCGATCTTTAATAAAATTTTTATAATGGTAGCTACAAGACTAGAAACAGTGGGCTTGTATTTTGCAACCGTATCCCAAAAAGTATTTGCACTGAATTTTTCCAATAAAATGATGGAGCCACCTACAACGAGCGTCGCCATTGACGTATAATATTGAGAATTAGCGTGAAATAATGGTAAGAAAATCATATATCGATCATCCGGTTGTAGTTGCTGATACAGGACGGATGAATGGCCAGCATATAAATAATTTTCATGTGTAATTAGCACACCTTTTGGTTTGGCTGTTGTTCCAGAAGTATACATAATCCCGCATACATCATGGGCAGTAACGTTGTGATAGTGGGAATCTTTGCGCTGCACATCTAATTCCTTTTTCCAATTAGTATCATTAGGCCTAGAGAATCGCAATTGCTTCAGGTCTGAAAAGATTTCCTGATGTTTTTCAGTAATCAGGGATTCATCATAAATGAACCCTTTACTATCTGAGTGTTCCAAAAAATAGTTAAGCTCATTTGGTGTAGAAGCAGTGTTTATAGGGAGAAACACCGCACCCAATGCTCCGCATGCAAACCAGATATCATAGAACACAGGAGAATTCTTTAACATAACGGCAACCGTATCATTCTTTTTGATGCCTTGTTGCTCCATCCAGGCTGCTGTTTGATTTACTCTTTCTTCCATGTCCTGATAAGTTATCTTTTCTTCTTCAAAATAGATAAATACTTTATTTGGATATTTCTTTACCTGTTTCTTCAGATACGTATAAATTGTCATATTTCCGTGAGTAAGCATAAAATAAACTCCTTTCTAAAAGATTAAAGGAATAACAGTTACTATGATAGAATTTGCGATTAATAATAAGATCATCGTTACGAGACAGTAACCCCAGATGTCTTTTAGCTCCAATCTAGCTAAGCCTAGTGCTGGTAAGGCGAAGAACGGTTGAAGTAAGTTTGTTATCGTGTCTCCCATCGATACGGTGTTTACAACAACAGAAGGATGTAGATTATATGATTGAATTGCTTCAATCATGATTGGACCTTGAACCTGCCATTGACCGCCTGCGGATGGTACAAAAATATTAACAATTGCTGCAGACAAAAAGGAAAGCAAAGGAAACGTTACTTCATTGGATATGGATACGAGGGATTGAGCGATAATGGAAATTAATCCGGATCCAGCCATCATACCCATTATTCCTCCATAAAAAGGAAATTGTAGAAGGATCCCACTGGCTGAAGGCATCCCATCTGTAATTGCATTAATATAGCTGCTTGGTGAACCATGCAAGGCTAAACCTAAGATAATGAAAGCAAAGTTTAGAATGTTTAATTCTAAATTAAATCCATTCTGAACGATGTACATAATCAGCCATAAGACTCCAAAAGCTACGAGCGCATAATTTATTATCTTACTGTTATTCATCTTTTCTGCAAATGAATGGGGCGTTCTATTCTCTGTTTTTGTCATCTCGCCGTTTTCCTCGCTATTAAATGGGATAACGTTTTCTTGTTTAGGCATCATTTTTAAATAAGCAAAAATAACAATTAGCAAACCCAAACCTGCTGCAAGAAGCATAGTTGGACTAAAGATCGTCTCTGTTAACGGGATCAGTCCAATCGTTTCCTCCAACGAATGATCAGGGGTATTCACAAGAAGTGGGGCTGTTAGCGTAATACTTGCTGGTAATATAGCAATAACGGATGTATAAGCAGCAGCAATTAAAATACGAAAATCTGCTTTAGGTACTCTTTTTGCCACTTCAATTGCAAATAATGCTCCTAATACAAACCCTAACCCCCAACTCAGATAACCAGCTGCAGCAGCCACGAGAATGGTAGAGATTAAAGCTGATTTTTGGGTTTTCGGTATGGAAGCTACACGAATCATTAGTTTCTCGACAGGAGGGGCTTTAACCAACGCATAACCAGTAATTAATATGAGAATCATCTGTGTGGTAAAAGCCAGGAAATTCCAGAAACCTCCATACCAATGCTCCGTCATGTCTAGTAAACTGGAATCAGTAAAAAACATCCCTAGAATTAACGTGATAAAAGTCAATAGTATTGCAAAGATAAAGGCATTCGGTAAAAATTTCTCGATTACAATCCTAATTTGATTTGAAAAAGCTCTTAACATTTTTCTTCCTCCTTTTTTGATAGCGTTTACATTAATTCTAATGCAAACTACCTTTTGTGATACGATGATTATATAAATTATATTTTACAGACTATAGTCTCTTTGTCAATACTTTTAGAAAATTGAAAGGAGTGATAACAATCAATAAAAGGACGACAAAAGCTTTACTTACGAAGAAAAAGATTACAGCAGCAGCCTTACACTTGTTTAATGAAAAAAGTTTTAGTCGAGTTACAGTGGATGAAATCATCAAGGAAACAAACACGTCCAAAGGGGCCTTTTATACACATTTTAAAAGTAAGCATGATATATTTTTGGAAAAGTTTAAGGAAATTGACGATTATTATGTGAATGAACTCGTTGACATTATGGCAAAGGAAGAAAAATATGCAGATAGATTAGAAGTTTTTCTGCGACTACAAATGACCTATATCGAAAGAGATCTAGGATGGGACGTGATCCGCACAATTTATGAGGTGGAGTTAAATACGGAGAGAGACAGCTTTTTCCTAATACCAGATCGACCATTATATTCCATTCTGATGGATATCTTTGAAAATGGGCAAAAAATTGGCGAGTTTCGTGACGATCTTTTACCGGAAAAAATGATGGACATCTGTCTCCGTACGATGCGAGGTATATTATATGATTGGGCATTGCGTAAAGCTGATTTTTCGCTAGTAGAAGAACATGGGGATTTGTTTGGGGTGATGATTAGGGGGATGAAAAAGTGATTACCAATCTATTTATCTTATATTTCTCTGTTAAAAATAATGGCTAAACTTATACGCTTGTTAAAAGCACAGATTCTGTAAATGGGATTTGTGCTTTTTGATTTCTGGTGAACTGGGAAGTTGTATTTGGATAATTTCTTGATAATAATTATTCAAATAGTCGAAGAACTAACCCTTGAGAGTTCTATCAACAACGTTCATTCCATTTTCGGGAGAAATTTTTCCAAATGCCTGGATGATAAAGGTGGAGAAGGAGAGGAAAATTTCGGTAAACACTACAGCATCAGGCAAAAGTTGAATCGGCTATGATTTCATGAAGATTCATCCGAAAAATCGCCGTTGTTTTATGGGTATATTTTCTTATTTTTCTATTATAGATGATAAATTGCTCATTTTGTGCCTGTTTACTGAAAATTTACATAATATTAATCTTTACTTCAAATGTGTGCTCTATAATTAATTTTTAAGGGACAAATTCTAGAGTTCCTTCACAGAAAACAACTTGATTACGTTATAAATAAATAATAGAATCTGGGAGGTATCAGTTTGGACTTGTCTATCTCAACTTTTATAGAAAATTTTAATTTTCTCCTATTTTTATTATTTGTCATGATTTACTCGTATCAATTTGTTTACATGTTTGTTGCATTTGTAGCCAAACGGAAGCTCCGTAAGCAAGCAAGGCGGGAAGTTGCACCGTCCAAATATGCAGTAATCATTGCAGCCAGAAATGAAGAACTTGTGATTGGACAACTTATTAAAAGCATTAAAAATCAAAAGTACCCGGAAGACATGATTGATATTTTTGTTATAGCAGATAATTGTACCGATCAGACTGCAAGGGTAGCAGAACAAGCTGGTGCAATTGTTAGGAAGCGCTTAAATAAGAAACTGGTTGGAAAGGGATATGCCCTCGACTATATGTTCAAAATTATCGAGAAAGAATATGCTTCGGAAAAGTATGAAGGCTATTTCATATTCGATGCCGACAATCTGTTGAATGAAAATTATATAGCGGAGATGAACAAGGTCTTTAACCGGGGATATAGGGTCGTCACCAGTTATCGAAATTCCAAAAACTTTGATCAGAACTGGATTTCAGCGGGCTATGCGCTTTGGTTCCTGCATGAAGCGGAATATCTAAATCTTCCGAGGATGACTCTGGGTACAAGCTGTGCTATTTCCGGTACGGGTTTTCTCGTACATGCTAATCTGATTAGATCCAATGGTGGCTGGATTCACCACCTCCTTACAGAAGACATCGAGTTTTCTGTGTCGCAGATTATTAAAGGTGAAAAGATTGGATACTGTAGAAACGCCATCTTTTATGATGAGCAGCCAGTGACCTTTGAACAATCCTGGAATCAGCGCTTGCGCTGGGCGAAGGGATTCTACCAGGTATTTGGTAAATATGGCAAAAAGCTGCTTGGTGGTATTTTCAAAGGAAAGCGTATCGGGTTCTCATGCTACGATATGGCAATGACAATCATGCCAGCGATGCTCGTTTCCTGTATGAGCATTACCGTCAATCTAGCATTCTATGCAGCTGGATTTCTAGGAATTTTTGATGGAAAAGAAGTAATTGATACGACAACATTAGCTTTGTTGAAATACATTAGCTGGTTTTATGGTCTTCTGTTTGTGCTTGGTTTCATCACTACACTAACAGAGTGGAAGAAAATTCACTGTTCAGCATGGAAAAAGGTCGTCTACACATCCACGTTTCCACTCTTTATGTTCACATACATACCAATTGCTATTGTAGCCCTGTTTAAGGACGTAACATGGAAACCAATCGTTCACACCGTGGTAAAGTCAATTGATGAGGTTCGCTGATTTCAAGGATGTATACCGTCAACGTTCCAGCCCGGTTATATTATTTTGTTTTGTCGTTAATAAAAAATGTGTAAAGATGTTAATACATTTCATAAGTTCAAGTGCTTGTCCCCCGTTGCTTTAATACTGTAAAGCAACGGGGAACAAGCACTTTTTTTTAGCTAACTTGCATTTGGCAACAATAAATAAAGAACACCTGTCCTGAGCGTCATTATGTATAACCTTCCTGCTACACTTATAAATAGATAAATAACATCGATGATTTATGTGTGATCAACCGATCGAATACTTAAGTGAAAAAATTCAAGGAGGGTAAAAATCAATGTTCAAAAAATTGTCTCTGAAGCGTACGGAATGCTATGGAACATGTCCGATATATCAATTGGAAGTCACACCTGATGGAATGGTTTACTGGAATGGGGAAGGTCACGTTTCCTTTATGGGTGAAACTACCTTTCAGATTTCAGATAAAAAAGTTCAGCAATTGGGAGCTTTGCTGGAAAGCTTTGATTATCGGATTTTCACCTATAAAGAAGGAGATCTGATGGCAACGGATATGCCATATTGCATCACCAGAGTTGAATTTGAAGATGGGTATATCAACGAAGTGGAACATTACTTGGGAGATAGGGATGATCAGGCAAACAAATTGAAGCACTCCCTTACCAGTCTGGAAAAATTCGAGAAGCGGGTGGAGCGGATTATCGGTACAAAAAAATACGTAGAACAAACCCTATATATCTATCATATTCATTCAAAAAATATGGCTTATATTGTTGCAGCACCGAATCAGAATGAAGCACTAAACCTAGTGGAAATAGATGAAGAGTGCGACGTAATGAAAATAGGGAAGGATACAACTGGTTCGTTATATTCGTATGTTGTCATGGAGAAAGAGAGGAAAGGTGAGTTTTCAGAGTGAGGAACAAGCGGACTAGGGGGACAGGAACCGCGGTCCAATTTTGCATGATAGACTGAGTGTGTTGGTAGCACTTGGTCTATTTTTTTGCATAAAATTAATTTAAAAGAGAAATTTAGTTTGACGTCTTGTGCTCACTCAGTATATAAGTTGTTACTAGTAGAATTTGGGTGAAATTATAATGATTTATGCCTTATAAATCTACTTACTACATTAGGTTTATTGATCATTTTATCAATGGACCAAGGAACCTGTCCCCGCGGACCACCGGTTGACCACCCACGGACCATCGAAGAAAAAATTATAAATCTATTATAAATATATTGACAATTTATATTGGCCAAGTGTATTATTTAAACAAGTACTACTTATCAGAAAACATAAATAAGTATTATTTGTTTAAAAACCTTTGTAAGGAGGGATCTAATTCCTTATTCGAAAAGAGGTATGAGAAATGCAAAATAGAAGTGACGAGATTGTTGGTAAAATTGGAAGGAAAATTGTAAGCGGTTCAATTAGGTCTGGAGAAACGTTACCAAGGATGGAAGATTTAGGTAAGGAGTATGGTGTAAGCCGTACGGTTATAAGAGAAGCTCTCCAAGGGCTATCAGCAAGAAAAATTATTAGATCGAATAAACGTTCAGGTACGATCGTATTACCACGTAATGATTGGCAATGGTGGGATTTGGACGTCATGACTTGGATCAGTGATCATCAAGGGGAAGATGGAGAATTCTTTCTTGATATGACACATGTACGGTTAGGGATTGAACCGATTGCTGCGGGATTGGCAGCAAAAAACGCAACCGAACAGGATAAAGAAAATTTAACGATCTGCTTTAGGAATTTAGAAAATACGATAGATGATACGAAGGAGTGGGCAAAAGCTGACTATGAATTTCATTTAAAAATAATAGAAGCTTCCCATAATTCATTGATGATTAGTTTATTAAAATTACTTCATAAAGGATTAATAATCAGTAGAGAGAAAAGCATAACTGCATTAAATAGTAACCCAGAATTGCAACAGGATAAACCAACATCAGAAGTATTAAAAAGGCATGAGGAATTATACAACGCAATTATAACTGGAGATGAAGAGAACTCTAGGATCGTCATGACAAATATGATCTTACGCGTTCAACTATTATTTGAAAAAACGTTACTTCATCAAAAAAATTAAAAAGAAGAAGGAGTAGTTCATATGGGAATTCAAGTTGTTCGTTTTGAAAAAGATAATACGGAAAAATGGGGAGTACTATCGGATAATCAAATCAAAGTAGTAAAAGGCAATTACTTAACACTTTCAGACTTTTTAGAGGAAGGTCAAGAGGAAGCGAAAAAGTTGCTAGCAGATTCTTCTGCTGAAAGCGTATCTTTTAATGATGTATCTTTACTTAGTCCAGTAACCAAACCAGCAAGAATTGTATGTCAAGGGGCTAATTACTCTACCCACCGTGCAGAATCTGGAATGGAAGCCAAGCGACCTCCATTTAATATGATATTTAGCAAGGCAGATAGTTCGCTAAGTGGTGCATACGCCAATATTGTGCGTCCATCGAATGTAGATCTACTCGATTATGAAATCGAATTAGGACTCGTAATCGGTTCTAATATTAATGAAGCGGTGGAAGTAACGGATGATAATTTACATGAATATATAGCCGGAATTGTTTTAACAAATGATGTATCTGCTCGTGATATACAGTTAGTCCAAGGACAATGGCTTAAAGGGAAAAGTTACCGTACTTTCTGTCCAACAGGGCCCATCCTATATCTACTAGACCAAGAAGAGATTTCATTCATTCATGATCTTGAATTAAATCTATGGGTAAATGATGAACTTCGTCAATCAGCCAATACGAGTCAATTACTATTTAAACCAGCAGAAACAATGACAGAGTTATCTCAAATTATGGATTTATCTAAAGGTGACTTGGTATTATCTGGTACTACAGGTGGAGTAGCAATGAATCTAACACCAGATATATTAAAGCTTGTATCTGATCCAACTTTTCCTGCTGAAGAAAAACGAACTACATTTGTAGATAATCAATTAAGTGGCAATAATAAATATCTAAAAGATGGAGATGTCGTTCGAGCTTCTATAAAGAGCAAGGATAGCAAGATTGATCTAGGTGAACAAAGAAACGTAATTACTTCTCATTCTTTGGTTACATCAGATTACTAATAGGTACAGATAGGTGGCTTAAACGAGCACCTATGAATAAGATATATGCGCTATCATATTGAAAAAAGAATAGGGGGAAAAAGATGAAAACGTTGGAGTATGATGTGATTGTCATTGGATATGGTCCGGTTGGAAAGCTAGTTTCCAGTTTACTTGGAAAAAAAGGGTGAATGTTGGCGTTTTTGAGAAATATGACAAGTCGTATGGACTACCTCGAGCAATAAAATATAATCATGAAGTTACAAGAACCATCAAAGTGCCTGTCCCCTATCGCTTTAATACTGTAAAGCAGTGTGTGACAGACACCGTTTTGCTGAAAACGTAGCAGCAACACCTAAAACAACATTTTCAGGTGGAAATATGGTTGTCTCTATACGGATTTTCCCTAGTGGTGGGGGTAGGCGCTTTTTCTATGGGCTATTATTCATAATGTTTTGGTTTATAGACTTCCAACCTTTTGGAAGTCTATATTTAATTTGAAAATAGAATGGATGTAACATATGAATATACGATTGGGAAGGCAGATCGTGTTAGAAATGAAAACAGTAGGTAATATACTTTCCTTCTGTTTTTATGCGAACAGGTAAGATAGGGCTTAACTGGATTAATCAAAAAAATAAAAATTTGTACTTCATAAAGGGACAGTACCCTTGTATGACAAATTAATAAGGATTATTCTGATTATACATACTCATTTTCGCCATACAGATATGAAAATGTAATCGTTGCTATAAGCATTATTATAAAAGGAGTGAGTTTTTATGGATGAACGATTAATGCCAACACTATACCCCGATATGATTATAGGTACACTACTCATTAATGAAGAACCTGTTGAGATATGGAAATACAAACACAACCGCAAAACGGCCCTTGAATGGTTAGATATTGGTAAAGATTACTATATCTCGAATATGGGATAAAGTTACCTATGGGTGATATTGAGAAGGTGAAATGCGATTTTGAAGAAGCAGATCGTGTTATAATTGAGTAATAATTCCTAGCTGCTACTTTTCTTTTTTAAAACAGTAAACTGCACAATCCAGATGAACTTTAGTATGTTTTTGTTGTTTGAATATAAGTAGACTATTTATTACAAATACTATAAAATATTACGAAAGCGTTTACAAGGAGCGTAGTCTAAAGTAACTATTTTAAAAGGGGGGAAAGTAGTTTGGGAAAATATCTGCAGCTTGAACGTGATATAAGATTTGCGGATGATGGGTTAATTTATACGGAGGAAAGCAGAGCAATCTTGGTCCCAACATCTTCGTTTGGTATTTTAAGAAAAGATTTGTATACGACTATTGGTAAGGATAGGGTTAAAGGTTTCTTAATACGTTACGGATCTGATCTTGGTCGAAAAGATGCAAGAATCATACTAAAAAAATTCAAAGATGAACCGATAAAGACCATTATAAAAAAAGGGCCCGTTTATCATCAGTTGCATGGACATGTTATTCCAACAGTCACAGATATTAAAGTAGAGGATCATGGGGATAAAATATCTACTTATTTAGAAGGTATATGGGAGCATTCCTATGAAGCGGAGGAACATATTGAACAATTTGGACTAGCTGATGAGCCGGTTTGTAAAACACTAGTTGGATATGCAAATGGATTTTTAACAGAAGTCTGCAATCAAACCGTGTTATTTAAAGAAGTATCCTGTGTGGGAAAGGGAGATAAGGTATGTGAATTCGTGGGAAGAACGGTAGATTATTGGACAGATGAAATGAGTGATGAACTTAAAATTTATAATGAAGAACCGATTGTTAAGGAACTAGAATTAACGTATGAAAAGTTATTGGAAGAACGGAACAATTTACAAAATGTTTCTATAATATATAACAAATTAACAGAGGAAATCTTAAAAGGGAAAGATTTACATTCCATCATGGATATCGTCTACAACTTAACAAATACAGCTATTCTAATTGAAGGTGCCGAATTACAACCTATTGCTTTTGGTGGAATCTCTGAAAAGGAATTGGGTGTTTTTAACCAATCATTTAAACGATATGTTCAATGTAAGGGATCCATGAAAAAAAACTTCCATCAAACGAAAACATTAAAATTAGATGATCATAACAGAATCACTACTCCTATATTCCTACAAGGTAAAACGATTGGATATAGTTCATTTGTTTATCAAAAATCAGAAAAAGAGAGTACTAGATTTCTCCAAATGATTATTGAGCGAATTTCTTCTGTTTGTGCTTTATATATATTAAATAAAAAAACAGAGGTGGAAGCAGAAGATCGAATGAAGGGGCGATTTCTGGAACAGATTCTAAGTGAAGAAAATACAAAAGAAGAGATATTAAGGCGAAGTAGCTTTGTTGGGTTAGATCTTTTTCAACCTTATTATATCGCAGTGATCGATTTTCAAATGCCTAATAAAAATTACAAGGAAGAATTAGCTCTCTTGGATGAAGTGATGAATGAAACATCTACTTATTTCCAAACGCAAGGAATAAATATATTGATGGGACAGCAAGCGAATGATTTGGTTCTTTTATTCTTAAAAAGTGAAATCAAGGAAAAAGGGATTCAAGTTACATGTTCATATTACTTACACAATCTTTCTAAAACACATCCATCTGTAACGTTTCGTGCTGGAATTAGTATGCAATCGGAAGAGATTGAAAAGGCTTCCGATAGTTATAAGGAAGCACTTACTGCCATGAGAATGACAACAAAAGCAAATAATATTATGGAGTTTCAATCGTTAGGGATATTAGGACCTTTAATTAATTCCAATAACAAAAAAGAAGTGGAAAGAATGGCCATGCATACAATGAATCTTCTTTGTGATGACTTCGATGATCATAAAAAGTTAGAAATAATTAAAACCTTGTATGTGTATTTGCTTAATGGTGGGAATTTGGAACAAACAGCTTCCGACTTAGCATTATCATTAAGTGGGTTACGATATCGAATAGGGAAAATTGAAAAGTTACTTAAACAAGATATAAGAAATCCGGAAGTAAAATACAATTTATTACTATCCATTCAAGCGTTAATATCAACAGGTAAATTAGATCTAGAAGAGTATTGAATGATAAAAGTCTCCTCATGGGAGACTTTTATTTTTTCACATACTAACAGTTTATGTTTAAAAGTTTTTTATATTCAAACATTGTGCGACGTTGAATATGTAAGCGTTTTTAAATATAATAGAATTAAGAATTGAAGCAATAATTAAAATAATAAAATATTGGAGGATGAAAAATGTTAACCGGTAAAGAATATTTGGAAAGCTTAAAAGATGGTAGAGAAGTTTATTTAAATGGAGAAAAAGTAGAGGATGTAACTACACATCCAGCATTTCGTAATGCGGCTCGTTCTTATGCAAGAATGTATGATACCCTACATGATCCGGAAGCAAGTAAAAAGTTAGTAACGGAAAATGAATTTGGAGACAAAACGCATTGGTTCTTTAAAACGCCAAGAAGTGCAGAGGATTTACTGAATACTAGGGATGCTATTGCAGAATGGTCTAAGTTAAACTTTGGATTTATGGGACGTACTCCTGATTATAAGGCTTCATTCATGGGTCACTTAAATGGATATGCAGACTTCTTTAAAGGATTCGAGGATAATGCAAGAAGATGGTACAGAAAGGCATCAAAAGAAGTATCTTTTATTAACCATACGATCATTAATCCGCAAATGGATCGTTCAAAACCGCTTCATGAAAACAAGGATGTATTTGTACGCGCGGTTGATGAGAGAGATGATGGTATTGTTGTAAGCGGTGCTAAAATGGTAGGTACAGCTGCACCATTAACAAATTATAATTTTGTTGCGAACTACGGGCCAAAAGATTTAGGCGACGGTGATCAAAGTCATGCTCTTATTTTCATCATGCCAATGAATGCACCTGGAGTGAAGATGATTAGTCGTACATCCTATGAATTAAATGCTGCAAGAAATGGTACGCCATTTGATTATCCACTTTCAAGCCGATTCGATGAAAATGATGCTGTAATTGTTTTAGATAATGTATTTATTCCGTGGGAAGATGTATTAGCTTATAAGAATGTAGAAGTATCTAATAACTTTGTACCTGGAATGAATTTTGTTAACAGATTCTCGATACATGGAGCGACTCGTTTAGCTGTAAAACTTGATTTTATGGCAGGATTATTGCTTAAAGCTACAGAGGGTGCAGGTACACAGCAATTTAGAGGAGTTCAAGTTAATGTTGGAGAAGTAATAGCACTTCGCAATATGATTTGGTCTCTATCTACTGCAATGGCTAGTGATCCCGATGTAGGAATGAATGGTGTAGCTATTCCAAACACGTCTGCTTCCACTGCTTATCGTGTATTGGCACCGAGCACTTGGGTTCGAGTTAAAAATATCTTTGAGCAAGTAGTTGCTGGTGGATTAATTCAGTTACCATCTAGTTCAAAGGATTTTCTAAATGAAGATTTAAGACCACATATTGATAAATACTATCGTGGAACAGGTATTTCTGCTGAAGAGCGCGTGAAGTTACTGAAGATGGTTTGGGATGCGATTGGTTCCGAATTTGGGGGACGTCATGAGCTTTATGAAGTGAACTATGCTGGTAATACGGAAAACATCCGTATTGAAGCATTGAAAATGGCTGAATTTGCAGGTAAAACAGATTCTTATAAAGCACTTGCAGAATCGGCAATGAGTGATTATGACTTGCATGGATGGACGAATGAAACTTGGATTAATCCATCTAACGTGGAACATTTGGTAAAGCAATAAACTTCTAAGGAGGAGAATTTTAATGGATGATCGTCAATTTAGAAATGCGATGGGAAAGTTTGCAACTGGTGTAAATGTTATTACAACGGAAGTAGATGGAGATATTCATGGAATGACAGCAAATGCATTCATGTCCGTTTCATTAGATCCGAAGTTAGTTGTGATTTCTATTGGGGAGAATGCAAGCATGTTAGAAAAAGTAAGAAAAAGTAAAAAGTATGCTATCAACATTCTATCTCAGAATCAAAAAGAATTATCCATGATATTTGCTGGACAAATCAAAGAAGACAGAAATGTTTCATTTGAGAGTTTAGCAGATTTACCAGTAATCAAAGGGGCTAATACACAAATTTCTTGTGAAGTAGTAAATGAACATGTGGAAGGAGACCATACTCTTTTTATTGGGAAGGTAATTGATCTTAAGCTTCAGGAGTGCTCTGATCCGTTGCTGTTCTATAAAGGAAAATATACTTCACTGGATGAAACTGAAGAAGCTGTTATGTAAGCTTTTGTAGAAATATAGATAGCTATGAATCTAGTTGCGAGCGCTATATTATATAGATAAGCAGTTAAGACAAATAGATTCAACCTATAATGTAAGCGGTTCCGTATTATATTAAATTACAGGGAGGAATTAGAAATGAGTCAATTTAAAGAACCAATTTTTGATGTAGCACAATTAGCGCATGTGGAGATTCTGTCTCCAAAACCAGAAGAAAGTGTAGAATTTTTCACTAGATTTCTAGGGATGAGTGTTACAGCACGATTTGGTCAGTCCGTTTATTTGAAAGCATATGAAGATACGTACCAAAACACGCTAAAAATCACTGAATCGAATGATGCTGGTTTAGGTCATTTAGCTTTGCGTACTATCTCTCCACAAGCATTAGAGCGTCGGGTGGAAGCAGTGAAGGCAACTGGTTTAGGTAAAGGCTGGATTGATGGAGATATCGGACATGGACCTGCATATCAATTCACAACTCCTGATGGACATAATATGGAATTACTATTTGATGTTGAATACTATCAGCCAAAAAAAGAAGAGAAAACAAGACTTTTAAACCGTAACGTAAAACGACCTGATCGTGGTGTACCTGTACGTCGCTTAGATCATATTAATCTTATGACTTCAAATCCTGGTAAAAACACAGACTTCTTAGTGGATGCGCTTGGATTTAGAGTAAGAGAACAAATCCAAAATGAAGGAAATGTTCTTGGGAGTTGGTTGAGTGTTTCTAACTTGGTTCATGAAATCGCATTTATGCAAGAACCAAATCAAATTCCAGGTAAATTGCACCATCTATGCTACTGGTATGGAATTCCACAAAACCTATATGATATTGCAGACCTATTAAAAGAAAATGATATATTTATTGAAGTACCACCAAATAAACATGGTATTAGTCAAGCGTTCTGTATGTATGTATACGAGCCAGGCGGAAACCGTATTGAATTATTTGGTGACGCAGGATATCTAATCACAGACCCAACTTGGGAAACGGTTATTTGGGAAATGAAAGATACACCCGGGTATGGGGATACTTGGATTGGAACTGCTTTCCCTGATTCATGGTGGAACCAAGGTACTCCAATAACCGTTCCTGAAATTGCCAAATAAAGTAATGAGAATAGAAGATTTCTTTATAAAAGACTTTTTTTTAAAGAAATCTTCTCATTCTATTGGCAGGTAAGAAAGTATAAACTTTCTTATCTTGCATAAGTGCGGGCTAAGGCATTCGCCATAAGGCTTGGCGAATGCCAAATTTTCTAAGGTATACTTATATGCGCTTTAATTAATAGTTCCAGTAGCCAAGTTTTTCAGAAATTAATTCACCAGCGTTCATTAATTCACGTGCAAAGAATTGAATTCTTGGTTTTGTAAAGCGATTACTCGGTCCTACTAAATTGATAGCAGCGATTACATGACCGGAGTGGTCCAGAATAGGTGCGGAAACCGAGGTGACGTCTTTACGATATTCACCTCTACTTACAGAATAACCTTGTTTAAGAATCTTATTTAATTCATTATGAAATTTATCTCTTTCGGTAATCGTTGTAGAAGTGTATTTTACAAGACCATTACGTAGGATGGTGTCTACTAGATATGGATCGCTGTGAGCAAGTAAAAGCTTACCCGAGCTTGTACAATGTGTGTGATTATGAAGTCCAGAGTGGGAGCGTAATTTAACGGAATAAGGACTTTCAACCTTACATAAGTAAACAATCTCCATATTACTCAAAATAGCAAGATGCGATGTTTCCTTATGTGTATGTGCAAGTTTAGTAACGATAGGAAATGCTTCATGGTGAAGGTCAATATGTTCTAAAAAAATCGAACTTAATTCTAGAACCGAAATACCAAGTTCATATTTATTCGTTTCTTCATTTTTACGGACAAAACCATTAGCAGCTAGTGTTGTTAGAATTCGCTGTACACTACTTTTTCCAATACCAAGTTCTTTTGCAAGTTCACGAACTCCTTTTTGTGGTTGATCCATTGTAAAAGCACGTAATACTCGCATTGAGTTGTTTACAGAAGAAAGTAATTTTTTCGATTCGAGTTGTTCCATATAAGTTTCCCTCCTTTATAAGACAATTATAAATAAATATTCTGAAAATGTCCACTATAGAGGGACGGTTACATTGTTCGAACATTTTTAAAATACTATAATCAATTTAAAAGGTTAAAGATTAATAGAGCGGAAGGTGGAAGGTCATGTCAAAAATGAAAGTGGCAATATTAGGATCTGGAAATATAGGTACAGACCTAATGTATAAAATCTTAAAGAATGATGGAACGATGGAGTTATCCTTAGTGGCTGGTATTGACCCTGAATCGGAAGGTTTACGTAGAGCGAGGGAAGCGGGAATAGGGGCTAGTCATGAGGGGATTAAGGAAATTTTAGAAGATCCAGAAATCAAGATTGTTTTTGATGCAACTAGTGCAAAAGCGCATATTAAAGCAGCTGAACAATTAAAAGCAGCTGGTAAAATGGCAGTTGATTTAACTCCTGCAGCGATAGGACCGTATCTCGTGCCGCCTGTTAATTTAAATGATCATATTGAAGCGAAAAATGTCAACATGGTTTCTTGTGCGGGCCAAGCAACTACACCACTTGTTCATGCAGTTTCAAGAGTTGTTCCTGTTCACTATGCAGAAATGATTGCAACGGTGGCGAGTCGTGCGATTGGTCCTGGAACAAGACAAAATGTGGATGAGTTTACAAGAACGACGGCCAACTCCCTAGTGAAAGTTGGCGGAGCTAGAACTGCTAGAGCAATACCTGTATTTAACCCAGCAGAACCACCAATTACGATGGCAAATACGGTCTATGCAGCAATTAACGAGAAAGATTTTGACTTCGATGCAATCAAGAAATCTATCAATGATATGATTGAGGATGTTTCTGAATATGTACCAGGTTATCGTTTAAAAGCGGAACCAATCATTGACTATCGAGACACTCCATGGGGACGATTACCAGTTGTCGTCATTATGAATGAAGTTGAGGGTGCGGGAGACTATTTCCCTAAATATGCTGGGAATTTAGATATTATGACAGCATCCGCAAGAAAAGTCGGAGAATTATACGCCAGTCATTCCTTACAAAAAGAGGAGGTACGAAAGTGAGTATTCCAAGACTTACGGATACGACGTTAAGAGACGGTTCGCACGCTATTAGTTATAGTTATACTATTGAACAAGTGAAAGATATTGTACGTGGGTTAGATGAAGCTGGTGTTCCAGTGATAGAAGTAAGTCATGGTGCTGGTTTAAATGGTTCCACGATTCAACAAGGTTTTTCTAAAATCCCAGAATTTGAACTTATTAAAGCAGCTGTTGAAACAGTAAAACAAGCAAAAATTGCTTCCTTATTTGTTCCTGGAATCGGTACGAGTGAAGAATTAAGGGAAGCGGTAGAAATTGGAGTCAAAGCGATTCGAGTAGCTGTTCATTGTACAGAAGCTGATGTAACAGAACAGTATATCCGTTTGGCAAAAGAATTAGATATTGAGGCTGTTGGATTCTTAATGATGTCTCATACACAACCAGCTGAAGTACTTGCCCGTCAAGCGAAACTCATGGAGTCTTATGGAGCAGACTGTGTGTATGTAGTAGATTCAGCGGGAGCGCTTGTTCCACAAGATGTAAGGGAAAGAGTTTCTGCTCTAAAAGATGCATTATCCATCGATGTAGGATTCCATGCGCATAATAACTTGGGGTTAGCTATTGGTAATACGGTAGCGGCACTTGAAGCAGGGGCAAATCAAGTCGATGGAACAGTAAGAGGTTTAGGTGCTGGTGCTGGTAATGCACCAACTGAAGTGATTGTAGCTACATTAAATAAAATGGGAATTGATACAGCTATTAGTTTAGCTGGATTGATGGATTTATCTGAAGAAGTAGTTGCACCAATCATGCCAGGTCCAATTGTTATCGACCGAGATAATTTAGCTAGTGGATATGCAGGGGTATACAATAGTTTCTTATTACACGTAAGAAAAGCAGCAGAGCAATTTGATTTGAATCCTACTGAAATTATGGAAGAACTAGGAAAACGTCAAGCCATTGCAGGTCAAGAAGATTGGATTTTAGATATAGCCCTTGAACTAGCGGAGAAGAAAAAAGATCTTCAGAATATAAAGTAGGCTAACAAATAGATTCTCGGAAGTTTCAGAGTAAAATGGTACAATATTCAAAAAATAACTGAATAATAACATATTAGAGACATCACCATTTGGATTGGGTGATGAATCCATTGCTCCATCCGATTCGTTGAATTTCGAGAGACTATTAAATGATTAAGGAGGGGTATAAATGACAGTACAAGAAGCGGCAACAAAATTGTTGGAAGCGGAAAAATCAAAAAATGTTATCCAACCATTAACAGATACTTATCCAGGTATTACAGTTGATGAAGCATACCATACACAATTGGAAATCATTCGTCACAAAGTTGAAAATGAGGGCGTAATCATTGTTGGTAAGAAAATTGGAGCGACTAGTAAGGCAATCCAGAATATGTTCGGCGTCAATCAACCAGATTATGGACATTTACTAGACTACATGATGTATGTAGAAGGGGAGGATATCCCATTAGAAAACTTTATTCAACCAAAAGTAGAATTTGAGATTGCTTTCAAGTTGAAGAAAGACTTAAAGGGTCCAAATGTCACAATAATGGATGTAATCGAGGCTACGGATTATATAGCTCCTGCCATAGAGATTATTGATAGTAGAATTGATGATTGGAAAATTAAATTTGAAGATACAGTAGCAGATAATGGTTCATCAGCAGCGGCTGTTATCGGTGGGAAACCAACTAAATTAGTTGGTATTGATTTAACCCATATTGGTATGGTTGCTTATAAAAATGGTGAAATGATCGATTCTGGAGCGGGAGCTGCTGTGTTAGGCAATCCATTACGTTCTGTTGCTTGGTTAGCAAACTCTTTAGGCAAATATGATGTTTCGCTTAAATCTGGTGAAGTTGTATTATCTGGTGCATTAACCGCTGCAGTGGAGATAAATGATCAAGATACATTTACAGCAGAATTTGATCATATTGGTTCTATTAGTGTAACGTTTAAACGATAGAAGGAGAGAGGTGAAATCATGATTAAAACAGATGTAGTAGATGTTATTGCAAAGGAATTGTTTGATGCAGAAAAAAATAAAACTGCAGTGGATAAATTTGTAGATAAATATCCTGAATTAGATGAGGTATTAGCATATCAAATTCAAGATAGATTAGTAGAAATGAAAGAAAAGGAAGAAAATACGAAGAGAGTTGGATGGAAATTAGGTCTAACGAGTAAAGCAAAACAGCAAATGATTGGTGTTCATGAGCCTTCTTATGGTGTCTTACTAGAGAGCATGCAACTATATGAAGGAGAACCGATCTCCATTGCTCCTTTTATTCATGCAAAAGCAGAGCCAGAAATTGCATTTGTTTTAAATAAAGAATTAAAAGGTCCACATGTAAGTGTAGCAGATGTACTTGATGCAACAGAATATGTTGCACCGGCTATCGAAATTATCGATAGTAGATTTTTTGGATTTAAATTTACACTTGCTGATGCGGTAAGTGATAATTCCTCCTCTTCCAGATTCATTATTGGAGAACGTTTTTACAATCCAGAAAACTTGAATTTAAAATTAATGGGATTTGTTTATAGACGAAATGGGGAAGTTGCAGCAACTGGTGCTGGAGCAGCAGTAATGGGACACCCTGCAAGAGCAATTGCTTGGCTTGCTAATAGACTTTATAAAGTAGGGAAAAGTCTAAAATCAGGTGAAGTGATATTAAGTGGATCTCTATCTGCTGCTCTAGAAATTGCACCAGGAGACCAATATACTGCTAGTTTTGATGGAATCGGTTCCGTTCATGCAATATTTACAGAATAAATAAATATAGGGGTGAAAAAAATGCCATTTATTCAAGTTAATATTTTAGAAGGAAGAACACCAGAAACAAAAGAGCGCTTTATTCGTGAAGTAACAGATTTGGCTTCAGAAGTTTTTGATGCGCCAGAACAAAGTGTTCGAGTGATGATTAATGAACTACCACCTGAACATTGGGGTATTGCTGGTGAATCAGTGAAAAAACGGAGGGGGAAATAAAATGGCAACTGTAAAAACAGATGTAAAAGAAATCGGTCTATACATTAATGGAGAGTATGTGTTTGCAAGTGATAATAATACATTTGATGTAATGAACCCAGCTAACCAAGAACTGATTGCACGTGTTAGTGAGGCTACAGCGGAAGATGTAGACCGTGCATGTCGAGTAGCTAGAGATGCCTTTGAGAATGGACCTTGGAGACAAATGTCTGTAGAAGAACGTGCTGTTAAATTAAGAAAAATGGCAGATATCATTTTAGAAAGAAAAGAAGAAATTGCTCGTTACGACGCAATGGATGTTGGGAAACCTTATGAAGCTACAGTGACCCATGAAGTTGCACGTGCAGCAAATAATATTCGTTTCTTTGCAGATTTTGCAGAAAAACAAGGTGGAGAAACATACCCGATGGGTGAGGAATTCATCAACTATACTAGGTATGAGGCGGTTGGTGTTGCTGCATTAATTACTCCTTGGAACGTTCCCTTTATGTTGACGACTTGGAAACTGGGACCATGTCTAGCTGGGGGAAATACGGCTGTCATTAAGCCAGCAGAAAACACTCCTTTATCTGTTTCTCTTTTAGGTGAAATTGCAAAAGAAGCAGGAATTCCTGATGGTGTAGTAAACGTTGTGCAAGGTCAAGGTGGAGTTGTAGGCCATGCATTGACTACACATCCAGAAGTTGATTTAGTTTCTTTCACTGGTTCAACTGCTACTGGTAAACGAATCCTAAAAAGTGGTGCAGATACGTTAAAGAAAGTATCATTTGAACTTGGTGGTAAGGCAGCAAACATTATTTTTGAAGATGCGGATCTTGACAAAGCTGTACCAGGTTCCATTCGTGCAGCATTCTTTAACTCAGGTCAAGTATGTCTTGCTGGATCAAGAATTCTAGTCGAGCGTTCTATTTTGGATGAATTCTTGGAGAAGTTCAAGCAAGCTGCACAGGCTTTAAAAGTAGGGGATCCGCAACAAAAAGGGACAGATATGGGACCATTGGTTAGTGAAGTTCATTATAATAAGGTAACAAGCTACTTTGAAATTGCGAAAGAAGAAGGTGCAGAGCTCATAAGTGGTGGAAAACGCCCAGACCTTCCAGAACATCTAAGCAATGGCTTCTATCTTGAACCTACTATCTATTTACACGACAATCCGAAAGCTCGTATTTGTCAGGAAGAGATTTTTGGGCCAGTTGTAACGATTATTCCGTTTGATACGGAAGAAGAGGCCCTTCACATCGCTAATGACACGGACTATGGATTAAATGGTGTGGTATGGACAGAAAACCTACAAAGAGCACATCGTGTTTCTCATAATGTTCGTGCTGGTACGATTTGGGTAAACTGTTGGTTCGTACGTGACCTTCGCGCTCCATTCGGTGGATTCAAGAAGAGTGGTATGGGTAGAGAAGGCGGTCAGCATAGTATGGAATTCTTTACCGAAGCGAAAAATATTTGCATTGCATTAAATTAACTAGAAGACGGTTCTTCTCAAAAAATGAGGAGAGCCATCTTTATTTTTTTGAAAAAAAGACAGGTTCACTTGAGGAGATTCAGGAGCACAGCTAGGGAATTGGAAAAAATGGTACATAAAAAACGACGATTTAAGAAGGAAGCACTATCTAATTTAGAAGGATTAAAACCATCTTAAAATATGAATTATTCATACTTCCTCCAACCGAAAGTACGAATTGAAGCAAAAACGGATCCAAGTGCCTAGTCCCCCATTACTTTAGGAGGTTATAAAATAATGTATTGGTGGAGGCCAAGGCATTGCAATGATAATTGAAAATGTTTCGAACTAAATATGAAGAATAGTAATAAAATTATGTACACGTTAGGAGTTCTTTTATGGAAAATAACCTTGTTGAATTAACAGTAAAAAATAATGTAGGAATGGTGACCTTAAATCAACCAAATAAAGGGAATGCGATTAATTTACAAATGGCGAAAGAACTGATGAATATTGCTTTAGAGTGTTCGGAGAGTGAAAACATCAGAGCGGTCGTAATTACAGGTCAAGGGAGTGCGTTTTCAGTTGGAGGCGACTTAAAGAGCTTCTCCGAACAAGGGGAAGAAATTAGTTCCCATCTTAAACATGTGACAACACATTTGCACCAAGCAGTATCCATTTTTACGAGGATGGAAAAACCTTTTATTGGTGCGGTGAATGGAGCGGCAGCTGGTGCTGGAATGGGCCTTGTTCTTGCTTGTGACTTAGGCTATGCTTCTGAAAAAGCAAAGTTTGTGATGGCTTATAACCGTGTAGGATTAACACCAGATGGATCTGGAAGCTATTTTTTACCTCGTGTGGTTGGGATGAAACGAGCATTAGAGTTAATGTATACGAATAAACAATTAAGTGCAGTTGAAGCAAAAGAATGGGGAATTATTAATGACACCCATTCTGATGAAAGCCTATTAGAAGAAGTAGTTCATTTAGCTGAAAAGTTAGCAAATGGCCCGATAAATGCTTATGGACAAACGAAAAAATTATTCTATCATTCGCTACAAGAAACATTAGAGTCGCAAATGCAATTAGAGTCTTTATCACTAGCTGAAAGGGCAACAAGTAAAGAAGGAAAAGAAGGGATTTCTGCATTTTTGGAAAAACGGGAAGCAGCTTTTCATAAAAAGTAAATTTGATAGAAAACGTTTTCGGTATTTTTATAGATTTACTTTTTTTAGGAAGGGGCAATGAAAATGACAGAAGAAGTGCAGCAACGTATACTTTGGCAACCTTCACAAGAAATGCAAGAAAGATCAAATTTGAAAAAATTTATGACTTGGCTTCGGGAAGAGAAGGGCCTACTCTTTGAAAACTACAACGAATTATGGGAATGGTCGGTGGATGAAAAGGAAGATTTTTGGGTAGCAATTTGGGATTACTTTGAAATAAAAGGAGAAAGAAAAGATGGTATTGTTTTATCAGGTGAAGCAATGCCTGATATGACATGGTTTCCAAATGCAACCTTAAATTATGCGGAACATATTTTTAGAAAAGAAGATCCAGATAAAGAAGCAATCATTTATCAATCGGAAACACGGTCAAAATCTGCATTAACATGGAAAGAATTAAAACAAAATACAGCTTCTATCGCGGCTTATTTGAAATATATTGGAATCAAACCAGGTGATCGAGTCGTTTCTTATTCTTCCAATATTCATGAGACGATCACTGCATTCTTGGCATGTGCGAGTATTGGTGCCGTTTGGTCCAGTTGTGCTCCTGAATTTGGTGTGAAAAGTGTCATTGATCGATTTAAACAAATACAGCCAAAAGTAATGTTTGCTGTTGATGGCTATCAGTATAATGGAAAGCAATATGACCGTCTGGAGAATATCGTACAAATTCAAAAGGAATTGCCTACATTGGAACAAACGATTATCATTCCTTATTTACGTGAGGAGCTAGAAGAAGCAGTTCCAGAAGGGCATGCTACGATACGATGGAATCAAATACTAAAAGAAAACCGTGAAGCAACATTAACCTTTGAACAGTTGCCATTTAATCATCCGCTTTGGATCTTGTATTCTTCTGGAACAACTGGAAAACCAAAAGGGATTGTTCATGGGCATGGGGGCATATTACTGGAGCATTTAAAATTTCATGGACTGCAAAATGATTTGCAAGAAAGTGACCGTTTCTTTTGGTTTACCACAACGGGATGGATGATGTGGAATATTGTTGTAAGTGGACTATTAACAGGAACTACTATCGTTCTATATGATGGTAATCCAGGTTATCCAAATTATGAAACGCTATGGAAATTTGCAGAATCTAGCAAAATGACCGTATTTGGTGCGAGTGCAAGTCTGTTAATGGCAAGTTCCAAGGAAGGGATAAAACCAAAAGAAACCTATGATCTTTCTAACTTACGAGCCATTGGATCAACAGGCTCTCCATTACCAGATGCTGGCTTTGATTGGGTTTACGAAGAGGTAAAAGAAGATGTATGGCTTTATTCTACCAGCGGCGGTACGGATATTTGCTCGGGATTTTTAGGAGGAAGCCCACTGTTACCCGTCTATGCCGGGGAAATACAAGCACGCGCACTTGGTGTCGCAGTGAAGTCATTTAACGATGCAGGGGACGAAATCATAGATGATATCGGTGAACTTGTGATTACAGAACCAATGCCATCCATGCCTATTTACTTCTGGAATGATGAGAACGGAGAAAGATATCGGAATAGTTATTTTAATCATTTTCCTGGAATTTGGAGACATGGTGATTTTCTCCAAATTACTTCAAGAGGTACAGGAATTATCTTTGGTCGTTCCGATGCTACGATTAACCGTGGTGGTATTCGAATGGGTACAAGTGAAATATACAGTGCCCTCGATAGTGTACCGGAAATAGCGGACAGTTTAATCTTGGACATTCCGATAAGTTCGGAGCAATCCATTATGCCTTTATTCCTTGTGTTAAAGGATGGAGAGCAAATTACCGATGAATTAAAAACGAGAATTAAACAAACGATACGCCAAAACTGCTCACCAAGACATATTCCAAATGAAATAATTGAAGTTGACGATCTACCAAAGACTTTAAATGGAAAGAAAATAGAAGTTCCAATTAAGAAGATCTTAATGGGCGTCCCACTGGAAGAAGCGATTAACATCGGTTCCTTATTGAATCCGGAATCGATTCAATATTTTGTGGGGTTTAAAGAGACGCTGGAAGTAAGATCTCATTAACCGTAAATAGTAGACTTTGGGATAGACAATATTTGATTTGCTATGATTGGAGTATAGAAGTTGAAAAATAAATATCTATTTTTGATTGTCATCTGCTTTATTTCTTTCGTTTGGTTAGGAGGATGTGCAACGGAGAGTCAATCGAAAAGTGAGGAAAACCCGGAGAAAGAGTCGAATCAGGATAGTAATGCATCTTCCGAACAAAAAGATGATACGGACAAGATAGCTCAGGAAGAAAGTAGTGCAGATATAAAGGTAACGCTTCTTGGAACGGGGTCACCAGTGTTATCCATGGACCGTTTTGGGAATGCCACGTTAGTAGAAGTTGGAGATGAAAAATTACTTTTTGATGTTGGAAGAGGAGCAGCTCTTCGATTAGATCAAATTGATATTTCTCCTGGAATGATTGATAAACTATTTGTTACTCATTTGCATCATGACCACACAGTAGGATTTGCGGATGTACTAATAACGGCAGCTGTGCCTGACCCAAGAGGAAATCGAGAAGGTGACTTTCAAGTCTGGGGACCAAAAGGAACCGAGAACATGGTTAATAGCACCATCCAAGCTTTTGAAGTAGATATCCAAACCCGTAAAAAGGTGGAAGGAGCATCCGGGTTGGGTACGGAAGTTCATGAGATTGACGAAGGGGTCGTATACGAAAATAATGGTGTGGAAGTGATTGCATTTCATGTTGATCACGGTCCCATGAAGCCAGCATTAGGATATAGAATTAATTACAATGGCCATTCCGTCGTTATTTCTGGAGATACCACATATAGTGAAAATCTCATTAAATATGCAAAGGATACGGATTTACTCGTTCAGGAAGTCGTAGTAGTAAAAGGTCCAGAAGAAGAATATCAATCCGAAGCTCATAAAAACATTGAAGCTTATCATACGACTCCGGAACAAGCAGGAGAAATATTTAAGGAAGTAAACCCTAAACTTGCGGTATACACACATATTGCAACCTTCTTACCTGAACATGAAGCTACAATAGTAGATCGGACTAACGAAATTTACGATGGTAAGGTTGTATTGGGGGAAGATTTGATGACGATTGAAATTGGAGATGAAGTGAAAGTAAGTGAAGATTAAATGGCTATGGTTTTGAAAGAGTTTAGAATCAGATGCTTGTACCTTGATTATTTATCGTATTAAAAGTAATTGGGGGCATTGAGATTATTCCTATAAAGGTAGACAGATTAAATGAGGGTGTTACGTTGTCTTTAAGGAGTGTTTGCAATGGATTGCTGATAGTAAAGTGGAGGAAAACAGACAGAAGAATCGAATAAGACGAGTAATTACTCTTCAGCACAAAATGATGATACTAATAAGAACAATGAAAGAAATATGATAATGAAAGAAAAAGTGCCGACCCCGCTTTAATACTTTAAAGCAATGGGGGACAGGCACATTGGCCTTGCATCAATGGAACCATAGTCCAAATGG
>NZ_JBIMEX010000012.1:0-120471 GCF_051262635.1 Oceanobacillus sp. CF4.6
ACTGACCCTTAGGCTGGGCATTGGTTAATCTTTTTCGAATCAATCATTCCGACCATGGTGAATGTAAAATACATTGACAGAAGTTCTTATTTCTATATTCCGGTTGAAAATGTTGAATAACATCTTCTTTCATATTGCCAAAGGTCGTTTCTGGCTTATGCTTAAAGCCGTCATAAAACGCTGGAATAATATCCTTTTTGAAATTGTTTCGTGGATAGGCTTTTATAATTTCTTCACGCAAGTCGTCAGGGAATTGTTCAAATCCATCTCCCATCACATCTAATCCAACACCATGAAATAAGAGCGCCACTTCAGACTCTTTATGTTCTGCAACTCCTGGCGTTGTATGCAATGCAATAGCGTCCCATACAAGACGAATCGATTCATCTGGAATTTGGTATTGCTGCAGGAAACTTCTTGCTGTATTTGCACCGTCTACTTCAAACCGTAAATCAGGACTACTGTACTTTTTTGTTAAGCCTAAATCGTGGAATAAAGCACTGACATATAGCAATTCTAAATCATAACTCTGCTTCGCTTTTTGTCCGTTAACTGCACCAAATAAAAATACACGATTGGAATGATTCCACAACAGATCATTCCCGTACTCACGTAAGATATCGGCTGCATCCTTCGCCAGTTGAGAATCCGGAATTTTGATACCTGCTATTGATTGTTGCATGAATAAAAACCCCTTTACAATAAAATTTCTCATTTCAATGAGTTGTCTCCATTGTAAAGAGGCCTTCATCATTTGTCTATTTAATCATTTCTATGATAATGATAGATAAAAACTATAATATAGAACGTTGCAAAGAAGTAATCGCATCTTTCTCAGTGTGAAAATGTAGCTTTTCGATTTCGCGTATTAATAACTGAATATATTTACGTGCTGCATAATTAATAAAACAATTCTTTTTCATCACGAGATAAGCTGTCCTTGTCAAAAGCGGTTTTTCAATATGTTGGAAAAATAAATCTTCTGTATCATAAAATTCATATAATGTACGTGAAACAACACTACGACCTACACCACTTCGGACTAGATTCAAAATAGATTGAACACTAGACGTTTCCACAATAGGTTCTATTTGCTTGCCAACCTCATCACTCGTTATATCAAGTATCTTTCTACATTGATGCATACTAGGAAATAAAATCAGAGGACCATCTAAAACAGAGGAAAATGAAACCTTATCCTCTCCATTATTTTCATTACTAATCAGATAAAATTCTTCATCATACAACTTCGTGAATTGCAACCTATCACATGGATTAAGTTGGAAACTAATACCAAAATCAGCTTGATTCTCAAGAACGGACTTTTCCACCTGATCCGTAGTTTGAATGAACACATTAATGCTCGGATATAACTGGTTAAATTTAATACACAAAGTAGATACCAAGTCCGTTATTTCCCCTGGTAATACAGCAATTTTCAATTCCCCGATTTCTACTTTCGTGAATGCTTCTATTTGAGAGGACATACTTTGTAGGGAACCTTGAACATTCAAAGTTTCTTGTTGTACAATTTCCCCTACCTTAGTAAGCTCAATTTTCTTACCAACACGGTTAAAAAGTGGATAACCTACCTCTTGTTCGAGCATCTTAATTTGATGACTTAAAGTAGGTTGTGATATTCCTAATTTTTCAGCTGCTTTAGTAAAATGGAGTTCTTTACTAACCATTAAAAAATATTCTAAATGTCGTAATTCGATACTATTTCACTCCTTTCAAATGCAGAATCAATCTTTATTTACATATTTTTTTAATAAGAACTTCTATACATGAAGTTACTTTAATTGAAGAAATTAAACCACTAATTGGCCCGATTGTTGAACACATAAAATGGTATCTGCCTCCCACTACGCTATCGCTTTAACGTGGTGGCGGACTGACCCACCATTGGCCATCTCTTTCCATCCATTCCTTTTCTAATATACTCATTTCATACGAACTCCAATATTCATCCCCATTTTTTGCAGCGTCTCTAAGCAATCCCTCTTTTACAAATCCAACTTTTTCATAACAGGATATAGCAGGAACATTAAAGTCATAAACTCCTAGACTTATTCGATGTAAACAAAGATCATCAAAAGCAATTTGAAGGATTTCCTTTATCATTTGCTCCCCTATTCCTTTACCTCTTACGTTTTCATTACCAACTAATACTTTACCTATCCGTGCAGATCTGTTTTTTCGATCAATTTTCCCTAAAGAAATGTGACCAATAACAGCTTCAGTTTCTTTATCTATTACTTTATAAACCAATGTATCTGAGTTATCACAATTGGCATTCTCAATATATTTTTCTAACTGGTTTACAGTTAAAGGAAAGTCAAATGCAGGTCCTCCCCACTGCAGTAAAAGCTCTGGGGTTTCTATCCAATTAATAAGTTGCTGAAAATCCGATGTTTCGAAAAATTCTAATTGAATCATATTAAAATTCTCCTCGTTTCTTTTATTCATGTGGTCCATGGGTGGTCCATGGGGACAGGTTCACTGGTCCGTAGGTAATCAAACTAATGGAGCAAGGAACTGCGGTGTACTTTAAGCCCCACTGGGACAGGTTTATCGTAACTTAGATTAAACAATACATTAATTGAGACAAATTACCCACGGACCATATTAAGTTGTTTTATATTATTGAAAGGGATTTGTGATGTTTTAAGTCTAAAATAAGGCGGCGAAAGATTGATTGGTCCAAGGAACCTGTCCCCACGGGCCACTATCTCACATCGCCAAGTATCAATCTTTTATCCCCCTTGTCTCCTCATGCTCACATGTTTCGCAATAAAAGTAATGCAAGCATTGATGCGCTTCAAGTGAGTTCGGATCTCCATCAAAAAGCTTCATCATATCGATATCCATATAGGCACTATAGTCATCAAAATAATCGGTAATTTTCCCTTTATCTGTCAAGTCTGTCTGACATTTCGGACATGTAATTGTTACCGTTTCAAACCCATTACATAAAGGACAAAAATCCATCATTCCAGCTCCTTCACTTCCTACATACTTTTAGAATCTCACATGACAAATGGATTTATCCAAAAAGTTAAGGTGGTCCATGGGTGGTCCATGGGGACAGACAGGTTTACTGGTCCGGTGGTAACCCTAAAAATAATGGAACAAGGAACTGTGGTGTACCTTAAGGCCCGATTGGTCCAAGGAACCTGTCCCCACGGTCCACTAAAACAACAAATTTATCCCACCTAACGCCGCAAGTCCCAGAACAAGCCTTTGAAATACCTTCCTTGGTATAAGCGGTAGGATTTTAATACCAATAAATACACCAGCAATAATTGCCGGAAGCATCCAGAGGTTAAAAGTCAATGAAGCTTGATTAATCAACCCTAATTGCACGTAAAACGGAAACTTGATCACATTTACGAACAGGAAGAACCATGCAGCAGTACCGACAAAATCTTCCTTTGATAGACCTTTCACTAATAGATAAATGGTCATCACGGCACCAGCAGCATTTCCTACGATGGTCGTGAATCCGCCTAGAATCCCCATTAATGCTACAAACCAGAGAGATGTTGGCAAAAGTTGATTGAACCTTTCCCCGAATTTCTGCCGTGTTAGCTGAAGCACAATCATTGTCAGCACAATGATGCCAATGAGGGGTTTCAACTGATCACTGCTCGCCTGTGAAAGCACAAAATAGCCTGATAGAATTCCAATCAATACCCAAGGAATTAGTTTGATGAGATGTTTCCAAATGACATTTCTACGATAATATGTCACTGCAAATATGTCCCCTACCAATAACATAGGAAGCAGAATACCAACTGATTCTTTTGCTGGAAAAATGAACGTTAACACGGTAACAACGAGAATAATCATATTTGGCAATCCCGATTTTGAAAAACCTATGAAAATAGCACAAAGGATGACAATAAGCCATTCCATGATTGTTAGTTCAAACATATGTATACTCCCATTCTGAATCGTTTTAAAATTAGCTTATCACATTTGAGGATGTTTTGGTTTCTCATTTTGGTCCATGGGTGGTCCATGGGTGGTCCATGGGGACAGGTTCACTGGTCCGGAGGTAACACTTAAAACTAATGGAACAAGGAACCGTGGTGTTCCTTAAGGCACCACTGGGACAGATTTATCGTAACGTAGATTAAACAATAAATTAATCGGGACAAATTACCCACGGACCATATTAAGTTATTTTATATACAATATTGAAAGGGATTTGGGATGTCTTAAGTCAAAATAAGGGGCGAAAGATTGATTGGTCCAAGGAACCTGTCCCCACGGTCCACTTGCTTAAAAGCTAGATTTTTCTTTTCTATTTTGGATAAGATTAGCTGCAAGTTGGTTCGTACGTCTTTTATTTAGCGGATAAAAAATTGCCAGGACTAAAAATCCTCCTAAAAACAATACCCCTGGTACCAAGGTGGCAAGTGAATAAATGCCATCAAGTACATCACGCGACTGTGTTCCCTTCGCTGCATCGTACCCCACTGCCGTTATTGCAAACCCAGCAAGTCCACCGGCAAGTGCTTGACCGATTTTTCGCGAAAAGGAATAGATCGAATAAACGGTCCCGTCTTCCCTCATTCCAGTAATATACTCATGATAATCCGCAACATCTGTGACAAATGCCCAAGTGATGATGTTGAATAAGCTCATTCCAAACATACCTACTGCTGTTAACATGACGAACAAGGTTACGGAGACATCCGGTAAAATATATAATAGTAAATAGGCAACAGATGCGATAAGTAGTCCCGCCGAACCGATCTCTTTTTTTCCAAACCTCATAACTGCAGGGGTAATAATTGGCATCGCAATAAATACGGTAGCAGTCTGAATAAATCCAACAACACTTAATGCAATTGTTGTACCAAAGTAATTTTTAAACAAATAAATATTTACAACGCCAATCATCATCATCGTCGTCATCGAAATGAGTGAGACAAGTAACAACCACAGGAGCGATTTGTTTTTCATAAGCGCGCCGGCCGTTCGTTTTAAATCACCTGTTTTCTTTTCCATCTTAGGTACCGTAATTCGCTCCGTTGATAACCTGACACAAGTTTGAAGCAATGCTAGAGACAAGAATCCAAATAGAACTGCTGTCAACAAAAAGCGGTCCGCACTTGCTATATTATTTTCAAATAAAATGAGTGGTCCGCCAACACTAATAATTAACATGGCTATCGACGAACCCATCGTTCTCCAAGTGGATAGTGACGTACGCTCTACTGGATTATTCGTAATAACGGATGCCATGGAACCATAAGGAATATTCACGGTAGAATATAAAGTGCCCCATAGAATATACATGACAACTGACCATCCAACATAGAATCCATCCGGCATTCCAGGAATTTTCACAAACATGAGGACACCTGCAATGACAAGCGGAAATGACATACGGAATATCCATGAGATGAATTTGCTTTTGTTTCTATTTCTCCTTGAGTCTAGAAAACGTCCCCATAGTACATCAACACAGGCATTCCAAATATTTACAACCAAAAATAAACTACCAACCATTGCTGCGCTAACATGTAAGATATCCGTGTAATATATCATTAAGTAGGTAGTTACCAACATAAAAAATAAACTGCTTCCAAAATCTCCAAACATGTAACCTAATTTATCCCTTATACCAAAAGGCTTTACTGACCCTAAAGTATTATTTCCGTATTCCGCTTCTATTTCTTTCTGAGCCTGATCCATTATTTCATTGCCTCCTATTTTCCATTGTATTAGCGGGTATTGCAGCTTTTCATAAAGCCCTATTAGATGAAATATTCCGTCATAATAGAGTATAAAATATTAGGTGGAGTGAATCTTAATACGAGGCCTAAGTAGATGCATTTATAATTCGACCTTTTCATATATTTATATATTTTTCATATCTCAACGTACGTTGTCTATTTAGAGAAGCAATAAAAAAGAGGACACCTCCAGGATATTAAATCATTCCCCCACTCCTCTAATGCGTTAATACTTTACTACACTTGGTGTCAGGCACCTTCCAGAGCTAACTATTTGATTAAAAACGTAGAAGTTAGACAAAGCTAGTAAAAAAACTGTGCTTAATATTTTATTTGTTAAAGTGGAGGTTATCATATGGAACTAAGTTTGATGGATATATCTTTAAAAGTAATCTTCGGCTTTTTTTTACTCTTTTTTATTACGAAGATATTAGGAAAAACAACAATAAACCAATTGACACCTTTTGATTTCATCTCAGCAATTGTTTTATCTGAATTTTTAGGTAATGGTATATACGAAGAAAGGGTTAGTCTCTTATATATTATCTATACTGTACTTCTTTGGGGAATCTTAATGATCCTGATGGAAAAAATACTGCTTAAATATAAAGGATTCCGTGCTTTTCTAGAAGGAAATCCTTCTATTATTATTCGTGATGGTAGGATTGACAGAAATCAGTTGAAAAAGAACCGAATGAATATTAATCAATTATTAAGCTTACTTAGACAAAGTGAAATTTTTTCTGTCCGCGAAGTTGCCTTTGCCATCTTAGAATCAAATGGTTCTATAAGCGTACTGAAGAAGTCTAAGTATCAAAAGGTTACAAACAAAGATTTGCAATTGCCTGAACAGCCTACTTATCTTAGTTCAACATTAATTATAGATGGAGAAATTTTAGAAGATAACATAAAGGCGTTGGGTTTTAATGAAACATGGCTAAGCTCTCAACTCGCAACAAATGGAGTAAATAGTAGCGAAGAAGTACTTTATGCAGACTGGATAAATAATGATGGCATTTATATCATACCTTACCATACATAATACAATACCTACTAAGATAAAAAAATAGGTGAGATGTAAAAAATGGGTCCATGGGGGTCCATGGGGGTCCATGGGGACAGGTTCACTGGTCCGTAGGTAACACTTAAAACTAATGGAACAAGGAACCGTGGTGTTACTTAAGGCACCACTGGGACAGGTTTATCGTAACGTAGATTAACCAATAAATTAATTAAGACAAATTACCCTCGGACCATATTAAGTTATTTTATATACTATATTGAAAGAGATTTGGGACGTTTTAAGTCTAAAATAAGGGGGCGAAAGATTGATTGGTCCAAGGAACCTGTCCCCACGGTCCACCCACGGTCCAATAATCGTGGTGAAATAAAGGGGGGAAACTAGATGAAGATTCGATTCGGCTATGTAGCAAATGCATTAGGATTATGGGATGCCAGTCCTTCAAAGACGTTAACTTTTACACGCTATTCTGCGCTTTCTAAAAACGAGCGAATGGAAAAATTGAAGTCTATAACAGCACAAAATTTACATCATACAAAGCGAATTTTGCATTATAATATTGCACATGAAATAGAATTATATCGTTTTTCAAGCTCCCTTGTCCCTTTAGCAACCCATCCGGAAGTTATGTGGGATTTCATAACTCCATTCAAAAGCGAATGGAAGGAAATTGGAAATCTAGTCCGGCAATTCAATCTCAGAGTAAGCTTTCACCCAAATCAATTTACACTTTTCACAAGCCAAAGAGATGAAGTAACAATGAATGCAGTAAAAGATATGGAATATCATTATAAGATGCTCGAAGCGATGGATGCTCTCGATGCAGGATTAATTAATATTCATATTGGCGGGGCCTATGGCGATAAAAAGAAAACATTAGATCGTTTCCATGAAAACCTCAAGAAATTACCAAAGGAAATTAAGAAGCAGATGACCTTAGAAAATGATGATAAAACGTATGATGTTCGGGAAACACTCCTTACATGCGAAAAAGAAAACATTCCAATGATACTCGATTATCATCACCATATGGCGAATAACGTGGAGAATGATCTCCCTCAATACTTAGACCGTATATTTATGACTTGGAAGAATTTTAACATGGTACCGAAAGTTCACCTTTCTTCACCAAAATCGGAACAAGCTTATCGTTCCCATTCTGATTTTGTCTCCTTAGACTTTGTCCTCCCCTTCTTAAAGATGGCAAAGGAACTGGATCAGGACTTTGACATCATGATTGAAGCAAAACAGAAGAACCTTGCAATGCAGAGACTTGTAGAAGAAACAGCTGCCATTCGGGGAGTCAAACGTACCTCAGGTTCATCGGTGCAATGGTAACGATGTGGTACAACATCGTAGAGGACAGAGGATCAAGTTCATTGTCCCATTTGAAAATCATTGTAAAGGACTTTACGATTTAAAGTGGTAAGGTACCTGATTATTTGCTTCGCCCGTTTAATCGGCGCTCTCAACCGAGTGGAGGAAGCATGAGAACCGTCCCCATGCTTCCTTTCTTAACAATTAAGCGAGCTTTGCGCCGTCTTTGCTAAATTTGATGATTCCTTCTGAAGCTCGGTAGGCAAGCGCTGCTAAAGTATGCGTCGCATTGTAACCACTTTGGTGAGGGTATGCTGATCCACCAACAACGAAAACATTATCCGCTTCCCACATTTGCAGGTAATTATTGACAGCAGACGTTTCTGGGTCTGCTCCCATGATAACACCACCTGAATTATGTGTTGCTTGATATGTTGTAATGTCATAATGCTCAACGGATGTATTCTCAGAGACATGTGTTGCTCCCATTTCTTGCATAATTTTCTTTGTTTGGTCGTTCAGGAAGTGACCACGTTTACGGTCAGTTTCTGAAAAATTAAACGTCATGCGAATAAGTGGATTGCCGTGTACATCTTTATATGTCGGATCTAAATCTAAATAGTTATTCACATGAGGCATAACTGCACCATACGCATGAACGTTCAATGAGCGGTTATAGTACTTTATTGATTGCTTTTTAAATTCTTTACCCCATTTTGGTGTACCAGGAGGAACTTGGTTGTTCTCAATTGGTCTTTTTCCAGGTTGGTTTATGATTAATGCTCCACCATGTATAAAATCAAAATCAGTATGGTCAAAGTTATCGCCATTAAAGTTATCTACTGTTGCACCGAGTCCACCTGACCCAATTGCCGTATTGAACTTTCGATCATCGAAAAATCCATCTGTCCCGACAATTACTTGGTAACAGTAATTCTTGCCAATTGTACCTCTTCCAGTATCAGGGTTATAGGCGGTACCAAGTTTTGAATTAAGTAACAAGCGACTATTATTAAAAGTATAGCTTGTTATGGCAACGATTTCAGCTGGTTGTTCAAATCTTTCACCTGTACGTGTATTGACATAAATAACTCCTGTTGCCTTTCCACCTTTATGTAACACTTCGATAACTTCGGAATGTGTACGAAGGTCAAAATTTCCAGTCTTTAGTGCTGTTGGGACAACGGTAACGTTTGGACTTGCTTTTGCACCGTATTCACAACCGAATCGTTCACAGAATCCCTTCATTTGACAAGTAGCTATATTCTGACCGTCCGGATTTGTATAGGGTTGTGAGTTGTTAGCAGCTGGCATGGTAAAGGGATCCATTCCCATTTTTTTCGTTGCTTCTTTAAATAAATCAAGCTCTGGACCATGTAGCAATGCCGGATTTGGGAAGGTTTCTGAACGTTCTCCGCGAAGAGGCGTTTCGTCAGCAGAAATACCAGCCATTTTATCAAACTTTGTATAATATGGCTCCATTTCATCGTACGTGATTCCCCAATCTTGGATGAGTAGCCCATCCGCAATCTTACCCTCACCATATCTTTCAATTGTTTTTGATTTAATTTCAAAGTCATATGGTAAATAACGGTCCGTCATCCCATTCCAATGTGTACCTGCTCCTCCAACACCAGTTCCTAACAAGAAGGATCCATATTGACGCATTGGTAATGCACGTTGACCATTATTATGTCTAAATGTTAACGTTTCTCTTGATAAATCTTGCATCAATTCACCACGTAATGCATAACGAAGCTCATCATGCTTCATCGCAAAGTTTGCCGTCACACGATTTGGTCCACGTTCTAATCCGACAACTTTCAGTCCTGCTTTACTGGCTTCAGCAGCTATAATGCCGCCTGTCCAGCCTACCCCTAACGTTACAACGTCTGTTTTAGGCAGTTTCGTAACCATATTCAATTACCCCTTTTCCTGCTGTTAGTATTTTCTCAAGTATTAAACGTGGTATGAAGACTCGATGGGTTAATTTCAATGAATTCTTTAGATTCCACTTGTTCCGGTGTATAACTCAATTGAACACCTGGATACTCTTTCATCTTCCAACCTTGCATATCTTTATTCCCACCATAAAGCGGATCGGCATAGGCCCCCTCTAATGTCGACTGACGTAAAATATTAAAGAAGAAGCTTGATTTAATGCCAGGTATGTCCACTTCATCATTTTCAAGGGCTACTAAGACCTCGTCTTGTTGTTCACCATCTAATGCTGTAAACCCTTCATTAAAGGTCGCTTGACTATGATTCTCGATTGCTTCAATGCCTAAGTCATAAATCTGATGGTATTTTAATTGAGATTGATAGCCTAGGTTCGGCTGCTCCTGCTCCCGCCCTAGTCTCACCTCTCCCCCTAGGTCCGTCTTCCCATCAAAGAAAGGCCCCTGCCTATAATCCTTCGCGTTGATTCCCCATTTACCTGCTAATTGGTGATCAATATAGTAAGGAACTCCTAAACCAATCGCACCTGGTCCATTTTCATCTTCTGGAAAAATTCGCTCTGTTGCGTGCCCCAGCAAATCGAAATCCGCTCCATTCGTAAAATATTCTAAAGCCTGATCATGCTGCTGTGCAGGTTGTGTATCTTCTGTCGCTGTATCAGGAGTTGGTTGTTCACCTTTATCATTCATACTAAGTAAACCGCCTATTGCTCCACCAACTGCAATTCCCCCTACAGCCATCCCAGAACTTTTCAAAAATTTACGTCTTGAGGAACCCTTTGCATCAAGTTTTTTTTCATCTTTTGACATAAAAAAAGCCTCCAATAACTATAATGATATAGTTCTAAAACTAATTCACTATATCAGAAGATAATATTTGATTAATAAACGAACCAATATAGTCCTATTGCCCTTTTTACATGTTTTTTCATGGCATCCCATGAGTATCTATTTGCTTCGTGGAGATCGTTGATTGTTTCCATTGTAATTCGATTCATTCCTTTTCGGGGTTCAAAGAAATTCGGATCAACAAATCCATGAGATATAAATTCAGGTTAGCCTGAGGACTTTATTTTCCTGTTTACTCATCGGTATGCTAATCATGAGCATGCCATCCTATGAAATTTGTTTACGGTCAGTAACACAGTTTCCATATTCCATCCATCCATTCCGTCAACATAAGTATTACCACTCGGAATTGTTGTTATACTACGGTCAATAGAATTTTAAACCAGTCTGATTTAATAAAGTTTGATTAAAACACATTGTAAATTCGTATTTTACTGTAAATAAAAGGACTCCCATTTAGGAAGTCCTTTGCATGCCATAACCTTTAAGGGATGACTTTATTTCATTCTAATCTCTTTTTTTGGAGACATGATTGTCGTCATCTCTCTCTGTCTTGTTGTCCAGCTCGTCACCAACAGCACCTACAGCAGCACCAAATGGATCAAGAGCAGTAGCTATGTTATCTCCAGGAACAACACCTACACCACTTCCTACTCTTTTGCCAGCATCATTATCGTCACGTTTGCGTTTATTGTTATCAGCCATCTATTTCACTCCCTTGTTTTTTATAGGGAAGTACTATTTGTTTAGTAGCACTATCCTGTAATCTATTTTGTCCAATAGTTACAAATTTACGAGGTGGAATGAAGGAGCAGCTTTTGTAAATTTTTTCTTCTTTCAATTCTTCTGCCACGTTATCAAAAGAAAGACCGTGTATATTGATTGATAACGAATCCGTTACTCATCGCAAACATGTAAAAACTACAAATTCGTCTGCAAATTAGCATACATAAATATTGAAAATTGATTAGTTTTTGCTTGATTTCACAAGGGAATCTGAATATTTATTAAATCGTCTATGTTAGGCGATTTTTTATTTTTATGTATAAAAGGGAGAAAATATTTAAGGAAAAAACGTGGTTGATGAGGATTACGATAAACTGTGCAATTAACATAGTAAGAAAGAGTAGAAAAGTGGCTAAATTCAAACCAGAGTTTGAATCATAAAAGTTGAATTTTATATCATTATTATCCGCATCATGTGCTTTCACCATCGCATTCCCATACGCTCACATAAAGCTGATAATCTCGTATTTGTTTCCTCCCTTTTAACTTGTAGCGCTACCGCACCGCTTCCTCGTAATGTATCGAGAATAAATGGAGGTTGCAATGTTGTTATGGCAATAAAATTGCAAGGATATAGAAATACAAACATAAAATAATGTTGACGTTTATATTCCTATATCTTGCTTACTAATCTCCATTTCTGTTTACAGTTTTGGTAAAAGTTCGCATTAAACTATCTTCAAAATGTAGCTTTATTACCTAGTGATCGTTGGTTATTCTATTTTGTTTAAATTCTTTAAGTGATGATTCAGTGCCAAAAGGGATAAGTTCCTTCAGTTCATCTGTGTTATATTCTTCACTATTTTGTCCTCTCAGTGTCTTATATCTTATTTCAAATTCTTCTTGGAATCCAGGCATCTTTGTTTCTGAAGGTGATTGTTTCATGCCGGATATCCATGTTTCGAAGTCATTCATTCCTCTATCAATAATACCGCATAGATCTTCCAATGATTGAGTCAACTCCATCAAACAATCCAGTCCATTGTGTAAAACAATTCCTTTTTTCTTAGCTTTTTCAACAGAGTGTTCAAGTCTGTAAAAATTCTCATTGTAATGAAACTCAACAAAGCAGCTAGTGCGATCCCAATTGAAATTATAATTTTGTACCTTTAAACATTTCATAACGACAGTAAGGTTTTTTTCATACACGCTTTGCTCATTATTTGGTATCCATTTTAAAAATTTTTTTGCAAGAAAATTTTTCTTGAGCATATCATTCACCTTCCTTGTATATTCGGCTATTGTTTCGAGACAATGACCTTAATATTAATCAGTTCTACAAAGTGGACGAAATTCCTTTATTAATCGTTTTACATTTATCGACTATTTTTTCAATATAATTTGGAAATAAAAATAGTTTAATTGTATTTTCTATTTAATTTAGATAGCCTTGTCTATCTGAAGGAGTTAAATTAGGCAATCATAATTTGATAACCTTTTCTTTTTCTAATTGTTTTAAGAATATTATGTTAATGTTAAATAAAAGGCTGCTGAGCTATCTGGCAGGTTAATAAGAAAAATACTAAATATTGAAACATTACAGTAATTAAATTCAGGGGGGTTGCTTCATTAAAAGGTTCTTATATTATTTCGGTTGGACAGTCGTTATTGGATTTATTATTTTCTTGGGAACTAAATATCAGATTCGATTAGAAGAAGAAGCTAGTATAAATTTCGAATTGATGCCTGTTGTATTATTTGCAACAATATTTCCTATTGTTATTGGACTCTTTCTGAGATTACCTAGGTTGATAATTGAAATTAAAGAGAATAAACAATGGACATTTGATTGGGTTAAGTTTATTGCAATTGCATTACCGTCTCTTTATATAATATCAATGTCGATTTTACCATATTCTCCTTTAGGAGCAGGCTCGATTAAAATACCAGAGATAAATATGATTGGAAGTCCAACTATTCAAATAATCGCTGGCGTTGTTTTTGGATATACCTTATTGGATAGTTTAAAGAAATAAAGTTCATTAAATAACTGGTGCTGAGGTGGCAGGATTGTTGAATAAAGAGGAGTGATGTATTGGTAAGTATAGTTATCGGAATTGCGGGGATAATGATATCCATTTTAATGTTTATATTATTTATAATAGGACTTTGGATTAGTAAAATTCATTCTTTTAAACATGGTGTATATTTTTTTCTCCTTTTAATAATTCATGAAGTTTATTCATTTATAGCACCACCTTTGATACAAAAGTATATTGATATGCTTATGATTGAAAATAAAATACCAATAATGGGTATGACGTTGGGAGAATTTGTAGCATTCTTATCATATATTCCAAAAATTATTGTATTGATTGCATTCATTTGTCTAATTTTTGGTTTACGTAGGTTTTGGAACTTAAAAGTGTAATATTTTTTAATAGTAACTTGTGAGATATTCTACTTAAACAAATTGGTGCTCTACTACAATAAGTGGCGATGTTTTTTTAATTTTTAGTTTCTGGCAGAAAAGTTGAATAAATATTAGGAGGAGTTAATTTTGCGTTTAATAAAATTCACTCTTGGTTGGATTGTGGGAGTAATCGTTGGTGGTCCATAGGGACAGGTCCATTGGTCCATAGGCAACCCTAAAACTAATGGAACAAAGAACTGCGGTGTACCTTAAGGCCCCACTAGGACAGATTTATCATAAGGTAGATTAAAGATTGGTCCAAGGAACCTGTCCCCACGGTCCAAAAAAAAATTGAAAATCAATATTTAGCGCGGCATTTTCAGTTTTCCCAGTAAATTTGCTGTTTTGTGACAAATATTTAATAAAAAGTTCAAACAATTTTGATTTATAACGCGAAAAATAGGATATAATGTAGTTAGAACATAAGAAGGAGTGTCACATATGCGGCCAAGATCATTAAATTTCGAACAATTAGTTAATGTTAATAGACAAGAGCTTCTAAATGATAAAGAAAGTATATCAAAAATAGAGATGCGCTTAGAAAAGAAACAAGAAGCACTTGCCTTAAAACAACGTAAAGAATTTGAATATAAAAGTTAACTAATAAAGCAGGATGACTAGATGATTTAGATGATTAATTTGAATAACGTTAAAAGTATAAAAAAGCTGATTTTCTTATAAAAAGATAATCAGCTTTTTTATACTTATTTGATTAGCTTTTCGGTGTCGAACCTCAACAACTCGTCTATTTCAGAAGAACACTGAAATAGTACGCTTCACCTGTCTGTTTGTGTTTTCAAACAGCAGGGTTGTTTGCTTATTTCCTTTTCATTTGTTCCTGTGCCATCCTTACCATTTCTTTCACCATGTTTCCTCCTATTGGACCACCAACTTTTCCCACTTGTTCGGAGGTTAGATGTCCATTGTAGCCTTCCTTCAACGGGACTCCTTGCTCTTTTGCGACCTCGTATTTAACCGCATCCGGATTCTCATTGTCGATCGTGTACCCTTTCGCTTTCATGACGCGTCCTTTAAACTCGCTGAACTCATTTTTTTCCATTTCATTCGCCTCCTTATGTATAGATTTTCCTGAATGTATAAGATTACGCAAGCGAATTTGAAGGTGCCTGGAATCACCTGAGATATGGACAAATTAAGGGTCCTTTAGTGTAACTGGAGATTGTCAATAGGACAGTCTTTTTTACTAACGGGGAAGATTAGTTTTAGCTATATATATTTTTTATCGGGTACATTACTTCCAAGAAACAGTTAATAATATGTTTAAATACGTTTTCGGGAGAGATATATGTGATGGATAAAAAGAAGATATACCAATTAGCTGTGCTCATTCTGCCGTGGCTTACTGTTCCTTTCTTGAGAAGAAAATCCTTTTTTAGGTTTTTGCCTGCAGCAAGTTTTATTAGCTTATTTTTAAACCTTTTAAGCGTCACCTCTAATAAGCAAAGATGGTGGAAAACGAAAAACCCTCTATTTGGCGTGCCTATCGATTATCCATACATATTAGGAACATATTTTGTTGGAACATTATGGATATTTAAGTTAACTTACGGCAATTTTCCTAAATATATAATTACAAATTTATTAGTGAATTTGTTGAACGCTTACCCCTTCATGTACATATCGGAGAAATTAGGAGTAATTAAGTTTAAAAAGATGACGAAGACAATGTGGTATTTTATTACTGTGCTCATGTCACTTTGGATATATGGATTTCAGTTTATAGTGGAAAAAGCGATGACACAGAGACAAAAGGCAGATTGAGAAATGTATCTTCTTAGTATTATTTTGCTATACCGCTTAGTAAAGTTATGCTGATTATTCAAGAAAATGGTGCGTATCTTTAATAAGTATTTGCAAAATCTAAATATAAATCCATTCTCGAATAGTATAGAGAATGGATTTATATTTTTTCGGTATGAATTTCTATCACTGAAATAATTTCGTCAAATGTATATTTATGATTAACCAGAACAGCTCATGGTTGGAAAAATAATACTGTGATAACTACATTTAGTTATTAGAAGATATCCTAAAATACTATTCGTATTTTGTTGGCGGCATCCCCTATTGGAAAAATTAAAAAAACTGTAATAATTATTTTTAATAGTTTACAAACTGACTGTAGTCAGATACAATTTATCTGACTACAGTCAGTTAAAATAATTGTTATGGGACTAATTTTATTTTTAGAAGTGGGGTAATACCATTGATTACGATTGCGAATCAACGACCAAAAACAAAATTATGGAATCGTTCATTTATTTTTGTTTTGCTAGCAAATGCATTCGTATTTTTAGCATTTGAAATGCTGGCGCCTACATTGCCACTTTATGTTTCAAGTATCGGAGGCGAGGCAACACAGATTGGACTTGTGACTGGAATCTTTGTGATTTCTGCCATTTTAATTCGACCATTTACAGGCATCATGGCAATGAAAATGGATAAAAAATATTTATTAATAATAGGCGTAGCTATTGGGGCACTTGCGACTGGTGGATACTATTTAGCGACAGAAATCTGGGCACTAGTCCTGATTCGTATTCTACATGGCTTTGGCTTTGGCATTACGACGACATATTTCACAACAATTGCTGCTGAAAATATTCCTAAAGAACGACTAGGAGAAGGGATCGGATATTTTGGTGTAGGAGAAACGACCATGGTTTCCGTTGGACCATTAGTTGGTGTAATGTTTTTGGAAATATGGGATTTCAAAGGACTTTTCATGAGCGGAATGGCGTTTATGTTGTTGACGTTACTCATTACATTGTTTATATCACGTAAATCAACTGATTCAAAAGGCTTAAAGAAGCCAACACCGGCTATTCAATTTAAATTAATTGAAAAACGTGTGCTATTTCAATCGATTCTTATTGCACTAATAGGAATTGCTGCAGGTGGGATTATGTCCTTTATAGCATTATTTGCTGTTGAAAAAGGTCTTGATCAAGTAGCTTTGTTCTTTACAGTAGTAGCGCTAGCAGGACTTGTTGTACGTTTGTTCTCTGGCAGAATGTATGACCATTTTGGACCGGGTCTTATGTTAATTTTGTTTGGATTAGTTGCGATGGCTGGGCTTGTTTTACTTGTGATTGTACAAAATGATGTGCAGTTTTTGATTGCAGCGTTTCTCTATGGTCTTGGTTTTGGTGCGGTTTTCCCTGCAATTCAAGCTTGGTGTATCAGCTCTGTTGAAAAACATGAACATGAGAACGCAGTTGCATCATTTTTTAATTTTTTCGACATTGGTATTGGTATTGGGGCTATGGCACTCGGGATAGTAGCACAAGTGTATAATACATATGCAGCAGTATTTTATGTTTCTATTGGTGCCTATGTATTATTCCTATTGTTATCTATATTTTATGTTAAAAGGCGTACTGCGTAATGTAGAAGAAAGGGGATTTATTTTTGAGTAAAGGAAAAATTAAAAGAATTGCTGTCTCTCATTTTAACAAATTTGGTTATGAGGGGACGAAGCTTTCCCAAATTGCAGAAGAAGTAGGCATCCGCAAACAATCACTTGCATACCATTTCCCGAATAAACGATTGTTATTTCAAGAAGTGTATAAGGAAGCAGTAGAAGGAGAAGTACAATTTATTAAGCATTATTTTTTGCAACATGCAGAGAAACCGATTAAGCAGCGATTGTATCACTTTCTAACGGAACATAAAGTACGGTTTCAAACAAATCCAAATACACAACTGATGCTAACAATTTCTTTTCTTGTACCGGATGAGATGTATGAAGATGTTATCCAAAAACCGTATAAATATATAGATATTTTGACTGGTACATTAGAATCTTGCTTTGCAAAACAAACATTCCGTATAAATGCGATAGAGTGTGCTCTGGCTTTTGTCGCATTGTTAGATGGACTGGATATTCAATTAGTATATGAAGATAGTAAAAGGTATGAAAAATTACAAAAAATAACATGGGATATCTTTTGGACAGGTATCAGTTTATAAGATATTAGTACAATATTGTGAAAGGATGTACAAAATAATCTGGTGCAAGAGTTTAAGAGGGCGATCATCAAAATTGATTGTCCTTTCTTATTTGAAAACCATATGGAATATTATGTTAAGGTTAATTAAAAGATTATTGAGTAAACGTGGCAGGTTACTATAAGAGTCAATGATACGTTTTAATTTCCTTACAAAGTGGTCTAGGGGGTCAAGAATGTTTAGGAAATGGATTAGACTTATTCTAAGAGCAGTTCCATTAGGAATTGGTGTAGCTACAATTGTTTTGGTTATTCAAGGGTCTATTGAAGTAAGTAGCCCAATCACATTTTTATCAATTGGAATGATATGTTTAGCGATATTACATTATGAAGAAAAGTGATTAGTAAAGCTAACTGGTGCGAAACAGTTGTTTGATAGCATTTTTTCCAGCAAGGGTTGTCTCGATTGAAAAGTCTTTACCCTCATTATTGTTATATCTGATTGGTGGTTAAAGAAAAAGTGTAGCATAAAAAGGAAAAAGAGATAACAACCAAAAATGGTAGTCGCCTCTTTATTGTTTTAAAAATTTCTTTTTATTTCGATAATCCTAAAATTAACTCTTTATAGATATCGAAGAATGCAAAGTAGTAATCTTTGTAGACATATTCATCTGTTTTGTGTGCCATTTTTGTTTCGCCTGGACCATACATCATGAATGGGAAGTTATCATCTTTACCTCGTAATAAGTTTGATGCATCCGTCACCCCTGGCGAACCTTTAACAGAAATTTCTAAATCTAAATGTTTTTTACCGAGTTGTTTAGTAAGATCAACCATTTCAGACTGTCCTGAAGTGAAAACACTTGGTAATGACATTGTCACTTCAACATCAATTTCAGAGCCTTCTTTATTGTAAATGCTCGCTGTTGTGTTGAATAAGTCAATCACTTCATCGTTATCAAATTCTGGAATAGTCCGCACGTTTATTTCAGCTACTGCTTTTTCTGGAACGGAGTTTACTTGGTTCCCTGCATTAAAAATAGTTGTACTCATAACCAATTTATCTAGAACTTCATTTTTACGATCATCGCCATTCAATTTTCCGTCTACTTCTAATAGATATTCCATTAATGGATTAATCGCGTTATAACCTTGGTCAGGCATAGAACTGTGTGCTGCTTCACCAGTAGACGTTACACGCAAGTTTAGTGATCCTTTGTGAGAGTAAATAATCGTGTCATGAGAAGGTTCAGCTACCCATAGATAATCTACATCATCCATATAGCCTTCTTCGTATAGTTTTTTAGAACCTGCGCCACCGACTTCTTCACCAGTCGTTGCCATAAAACGGACAGTACCATTTTTTAGTTCATTATTTTCTTTGAGTTCAATCATCACTAAAGCAAGGTTTACTAAACCTGCTTTCATGTCATTTGTTCCACGTCCGTATAATTTTCCGTCTCTTTCTGTCAATGTGAACGGATCAGTTGTCCACTCGCTTTCATCACCAGGAGAAACGACATCCATATGACCAGAAACACCAATGACTGGGCTCCCGCTTCCAATTTCAGCCACTAAGTTAACACGAGTGTCTGTAACTGGAACAATTTTAGATTCGATGCCGTATGCAGCAAATAAATCTTTCAAGTAATTTGCCACTTCGATTTCGTTTTCATTAATAGTTTTAATCGCTATAATGTCAGATAAAATCGTTATCTTTTCTTCTTTTGTAAAATGTTTCATACTAAATCCCTCCAGTGTATTTAACCGAAAAAGTCCATTAATATGTTAGCCACTTCCGAAAATATTATACTCCTTTATACACTAGTGATGTGGCCTTTCTGTATTTGACAAGTAAAAAATGTATATGTATATAATGGCATTTAAAATTGTATGCCACTTGCCAGCACCGACTATCCATGTAATAAAGAATCTTCAGGCTTCACAGCTATAAATTCGTCAATAGTTTCAGGAGTGTTTTTTCCTTCTTTTCCTTGGAAAAGCTCGATATTAACGGTCACATCCATACAGCCAAGGTATTTTCCATTTTCATCACGTACTGCCATGAATTTTTGGTAAATTTGACCAGGTTCACCAGAGCGTTTTGGGAACCAAAATTCCCATTCGTCGCGTACTCCTGAATGGAAATCGTTCAACAATTTTTTAACGTGGTGAGTCACTTTTGGGTGAAGCTCAAGTACATGGCGACCAATCGCTTCTTTACGGCGACCATGCACGCGGTCTGGATTATTTGAATACCATCGGAAAATATCGTTGGCATCGCAAAAACCCATTTCAAATGGCAAAAGATTAATGATTGAATCCAAAGTGCTTGCTTTAATCGCACAGCTTCAGGACTAATTAATTCTGACAATTTTTCTTCAGACATTTATAAATCTCCTTTATGTAATCTCCTTTATAAGAAGAATAGAATAATTAAAATATTAGTGAGAAAAAAATCGCCCACTTCTAGGTGATCATTATTTAACCTCATAAATAATGATAGCACATTGTGATTTACTTCACAATGATTATTTTAGCCATTACTAATTCCTAATGGTTAGGAATACTAAAAATTTCGTTAATATTTCTAAGAATGAGTAGCATTTTGTTCCCTTTGTCATTCTATATTTATGGCTCGAGCCTGGCCTAAGAATTGGTTCAGATTAAGTGGTCCATAGGGACAGGTTCACTGGTCCGTAGGTAACCCTAAAACTAATGGAACAAGGAACTGTGGTGTACCTTAAGGCCCCACTAGGACAGATTTATCGTAAGGTAGATTAAAGATTGGTCCAAGGAACCTGTCCCCACGGTCCCTTTTATCAATGCTTACCATTCTGAGTAAAGAAAATTGGAGCCGAATCAACGTTCTTAATCCATATATGTTCCCGACCACTTAATCCTTCCTTCACTAATACATCACCTTTTGTATTATTTAATCCCTTTCGAAACCAAGTAAGTTTAGAATCAATAACTTGAGGTTCTCTGTCAAATTCATTTTTCTTTGGAAAAGAGATTTGTTTTTGCTCTTCTGTTTTAATATTGATAACATAAAGTGCTGTCAACATGGTTGGGACAGGTCCTTCATCCCATTCCTTGTTCTCTGTGGCACGAGCAACAATGACTTGTTCGGGTGAAAACCATTCCAAATCAAGATCGACATAACCTTTAGGTGTGTATTCCTTTTGCTGCTTTGAAGTTGGTATATCAGCAATTGTGGTGTTTTTGTTCTCAACAAAAAATCTTCCTTCTCCAGAAATATATGCGAGTTTGTTAGCCGATGGAGCCCACTTCATCCAGTCTTGATACCAAAGCATTTTCCCAATTACTTGAAAATCCTTTCCCTCTGATGACAAAACGCATAATGTATTACTATCATTTGACCAAGAAGATGTTGGAGTGGCTAAAAAGCTAACCCACTTTCCGTCAACGCTCCATTTAAAGTCAACTGCGGAAATAGCAAAGAAATCTTGTTTTTTTGTTTGAATGGTATAAAAAGGTTTCATTTTCTCTTCAGAAAGATTCGCATCTACGGGAACCTTATAAAGTGGTATTGGTCCCCACCCAGTTGGACGCAAACTGGCTTGGGAAGAAACGATAAATTCTTTTCCGTTTGGGAACCAATCAAAATCACTAACACCTAGAAAGACATTTTCAAAACCATGTGGACGACCATTTTTCATTTTTGTAACATTTAGTATCCCATTTGAATTATAAGCTAATTGATTTTTAATCGGGGACCATTTGAAGTTCGTTGTTTCAACCCTTACATATGGCTGGTAGTTTTCTTTTTCCTTTGTGTCATATATGAATAAGTCTGCTTTTTCTCCTTGCTCATCACCATCAACATAAGCAATAAATCGACCGTCATAGGACCATTTTGGAGAATACACATATTTGTCCTTTGTAAGTTGGATTTCTGTATCACCGCTTTTAATCCATAACTGGTTGTCACGAATAAAAGCTGCTTTTAATGGGGAACTTGCACTAACCATTGTTGTTAGATCTAAACTAATGAAAATAAGTATTAATAATACCCGAAGTATCAAGATCATCCCTCCTGCTTTTAGGATGACCTAATATTGGTTGAAAATTCTACTTAGACTATCTTAGAATAGATTATTTTCACTTATCTTTTTTTTAGCTACTCTGCCATTTGGAACACTAAAGGAAGCAATTTTTGGATACTATTTTTCTGTATAACTCTTATAATACATCCATTGTTAATTCTCCCTTTTTTCCTCCCAAAGCTGTAATCGTTCTTCATGACTAACTTCTTTATATACTTGATGCAGCATCCATACATAACCAAAGGGATCCATGAAAATAGCATTCGACACTCCGTAGTCAGCCAGTTCAGTCACTGGTTGTATCTCTGTACATCCCAAATCCATCGCCTTGTTATAGGTCTCCTTAATATCTGGGACAGTAACGTTAACCCAACTAGTTTTAGGGTCGTCAGGTTTTGGTGCGATTAAATGGAATTGTGGGTTTTCATCTAACATATGAAATTGAACCCCATATAGAGTGAAAACTGCTTCGTTTTCCCCTCGTGGTAAGTTGGAAACCTCAATCCGTTCGGTTTCAAATATTTTTTCGTATAATTCCAATGCTTTTAAGCTATCAGTAACTACCAAGTCTATTTCTACTCCAGTCAATCTGAACACACTCCTTTTACAAGTTAATAAATATTCTTTACTTTATCATTTTCCCCTGTTTATCAATTAAAGTATATCAAACTTCAATTAATAACACGGTGTTATATGGTTTCTTACTTTAAGAAAATTTCTTTACAATATCACCTATCAACAGCATTTTATTTATTATTAACATAACATTCCTACCATTATTCCCCCTTTAGTTAATGACCGCACTATCGACAATCCGGAAATTAAAGCCGTTTGAAAAAATTGAATAAATTATGTCAATTCTAATTTTTTATATGTAGAAGGCAGTAAAAGTAGTATAATATAACTTAATAATCATAAGTGGGGTGGATCTTAATGAGGTTAAAAATCATCATAGTTACTTTGCTGATTTCAGTTTTATTAGCTGCTTGTAATGGTAATAGCACTAATGAAGAATCAAAAGATAATGAAACGATAGATATTAAAGAATTAGTTCAAGATTATAGTACAGGTGAGGTAACAAACCAGACTGCTTCCATTACATCAACACAACTCGTAGTGACAGAAAACGACGATAATGAAACGGTCTATGATTTGCCTGAAGAAGAATTTTTTGTTTCTATTGCCCCTTTCATCAATGCAACTCACCCGTGCACCGATCATAGCTTGACAGGTTGCCAAGGGGAACTGGTCGATAAGGACTTCGGTATTTATATTGAGGATATGGAAGGTAATGTAATACTTGACGAAAAGATGAACTCCGAATCAAACGGATTTGTGGATTTATGGCTACCACGGGATAAGACATACCATGTAAAAATTACTCATGAAGGTAGAACAGTAGAATCAGAAATTTCTACTTTTAAAAATGATGGCACATGCATTACTACGATGCAATTAACGTAACATAAAAAGCACCTGTTGATACCAGGTGCTTTTATTCTATTTAAAGGAAAGGAAATGGTTTTCGTAAGGATAATTACTTCCGAAGACTTTTTCAACCCTCTCCTTGAATGGACAACGAAATTTATTTATTGAACAAATTACTTTCATTCTCATACATTATAATGAAATAACCTATATTGAATGGAAGAGGTGTCTTTATGGTTGCTTTGCCTGCTGTAGATCTTGGGCTAATGGCCAATCACTTATCAGCCCACGAAGGTGTGATTAATAAGTTAAAGGCTTACCGAGAAACAGTTACTAATCACCAGTTGAGAGATATTATTAGCTTGCAAGAAAACGTGATGCAAGCACATGTCTGGGTGATGTTGGCGTTAATTAACCCCGAATATAGCAATAAGGTTGAGGTGCCACCTTTAAATATTTATGATTTTAAACATAAATCCAATGGCGGAAGTAACGAAACGGGTAATGATAATAAGTGGATTGCTTTGGAAGTACGTCATACAGCCAAAAATATGTCTAGTACAAATTATAACTCTGCTCTAATGATGCAAAAGCCTAATGTGAAAACTGCACATATTGAAATGGCATTACAACAACTACAATTACAAAAAATATATGATGAATTTATAGAGAGTATAGGATGGAAGTTTGTTCCTCATGCATCTGTAGAGGAACAGGTTAACACCTTTTTACATTTCCAACATCTTTTATAATTTGATTTGATAGAACAACACAATGAGAGTCTGCCTGTTAATATGTCAACTTTATTGGAAAATTGTAGCAAAATCTAATTTTTATGGTTCCCCACAACCGATTACAACCTAGTATGGCAGTACACTTCTAGGTCAGTAATTTACCTATTGAATCTCTCACAACTGGCATCCCATCTTCCTGTCACCTAAAATAAATAGTTCCCTAATACCACAACGTTTCGTTAAAGTATATTAACTTTCCCCTTGAGAATACTACTATTGATAAATTTTTAGAGGGGAGGGATAGATGATGGGAGTTCTTTCTAATTCACCATCCAATATGGATCAATGTATTGAAAAATGTTTAAAATGTGCTCGTGCTTGTGAAGAGTGTCATACAGCATGTTTGCAAGAACCGGATGTTCAAGCACGTATTGCATGTATGAAGCACTTAAATGATTGTGCTGAAATATGTTTCCAGGCAGCAGGACTGATGGCTAGGAACAGCCATAGTTCCAAGGATTTTTGCAATCTTTGTGCAACTATGTGTGAGGGTTGTGCAACTGAATGTGACAAATTTCAAGATGAGCACTGTAAGGAATGTGCCAACATTTGTCGCTCATGTGCCAATGCATGCAGACAAATGGCTTCCTAATTTTACACATAAGTACGAGCTTTGGTTTACAATCCCTAAGCTCGTTCTTAATTTTTCCTATCTCCCGCAAGATCCTTCATTCTTTATTGAAAACCCTAGGTTAATGGAAGTTGCACAACACAGACTTCTTACCAAAATAGAAGATAATGGTTGGAACACAGAGGAAAACGAACCAATTGAAGACATTTCCCCATAAAATCGCCATTTCCCCTATACTGTACGCACTATTTTTACGAAAATAACTGTATTTGGGGTTTGTTTGATATTCATAAAAAATATAGCATTAAGTATGTTGCGTTTTGATGAATATGGTGTGCACCATTTATGACAGGTACAAAAATAGCAATATATAAAACGAAGGAGAGTTACAACATGTTTAACATCAAATGGAAAAAATTAGGGTTAATTGCTGGTTTATCCTTATCCCTTATCGCTGCAGGTTGCGGAACTGATGATGAGGATGCACAGACTGAAACCAATGTTAGTAAAGAAATGGAGTATACAATTACTGGTATAGAGCCTGGTGCTGGGCAATCTGAAACAAATGATGAGGCTATATCTACGTACGAGAGCCTTAATGGCTGGGAACATCAACTATCTTCAACTGGGGCAATGTTATCCGCGTTAGATGATGCTATGAAGACGGAAGAACCAATTGTCTTTAGTGCTTGGTCTCCTCATTATATGTTTGCCAATTGGGATATAAAATACTTAGAAGATCCTAAAGGTATATTTGGGGAAGAAGAAGCCATCACAACAATTGCAAGAAAAGGCCTAAAAGAAGAAATGCCTGAAGCTTATACCATTATTGATCGATTCAATTGGGAACTAAAAGACGTAGAATCGGCCTTGTTAAAAGCCCAAGAAAAGGAATTTGAAGAAGTAGCTCAAGATTGGGTAGATGAAAATCAGGAAACCGTTGCAGAATGGACAGAAGGGGTAGAGCCTGTAGATGGTACTTCCATAGAATTAGTTTTAACTCCTTGGGATGCAGAGGCTTTTACAACAAATGTAGCTAAAATTGTATTGGAACAACAAGGTTATAGTGTCAAAACTACATCCGTTGATCCAGCTATTTTGTTTGAAATCATAGCAGAGGGTGGTGCTGATGCATCTCTAGCACCATGGATGCCATCCACACATGGTGCATTATATGCTGAGTATGAAGGTGAATTTGAGGATTTAGGACCGAACGTAGATGGTGCCAAAATTGGATTAGCTGTACCATCTTATATGGACATTGATTCCATTGAAGATTTACAGCCAAAAGAATAACTTTCGTTAATAAATCTCTAATATTAACAGGACCACCCCTATTAGGTATAGCTAATAGGGGTGGTCCTGTATTGTTTAGTACAAATAATAAGCCCCTCTGACAATATGGCCTAGTTGAATAAATTTTTATTTATTTCATTTTTATGGTATATGCTTCTTCTATAAACTCCTTTAACCCTTCACATTTTCGGTGATCTCCCACCTCGTGGATGGTATTTTTATTAATTGCATTTATTTAAATCAACTCTTAATATTTTTTTTAAATAAGGGGAGAATAAATGTCATGATTTAAAATGCTTATAAATCATCCTACTTTTAGAATTAGCCATTGAAAGGCGGTCTTATATACTATGGATAAAAGAAAAGTTAAACTTTGGACAAGCCAATATTTAATTATTATATTATTGTCTTTAGTCATGTTCGCTTCTTTTTATATGATTACTGCAGGCTTCCCTATCTTTGTAACAGCCATTAGTGATGATCCTGCGATTGCAGGAATCATGACCACGACCTTAATGACAGCATCACTAATTACACGCTTCTTTGCAAGTATAATTATCCAAAAAGTTAATATGAAATTTCTCCTCATTATTTCCCTGCTTTATTTTATAGGCACTATCGCTCTTACTTTTGTAAATGACTCCATCGGATTTTTAATATTCATTCGAGCGCTACAAGGTATTGGTTTTAGTATGCTTACGATTTTAGTCTTTACGATATCAAGTAATATCGTTCCTAAATCTCGCTTAGGTGAGGGTATTGTTTTTTTCGCAATGTCTACAAGCGTTGGGACGACACTTGGACCACTAATTGCTATTTCTTATCTTGCAAATTATTCCTTCCAGTCGTTGATGATGTTGACGCTGGGCCTTATGGCTTTTTCACTTTTGTGCAGTTTTTTTACAAAGAATACGGTTAAACAAGAACAAAAAAAGGAACTTCCACAGACTACCGATAATGAACCTTTCTATAAGTATATGTTCGATAAGCGCGTCCTTCTTCCGAGTATTCTGGTATCGTTAAATTATATGACAATTGCAGGAACGGTAAACTTTATGGGGGCGTTTGGTAATGAGATTAATGTTGGCGGAAGTATTTCACAGTTTTTTATCGCACAAGGGATTGCAATGGTTTTAGTTCGGTCTTTCTCCGGTAAGATTTTCGATAAATTCGGTCACAGAATTCTTATTATTCCAGGTGCTATTTCAGGGACTGTAGGCTTAATCTTATTAGGTTTCTCTACGAGTATGTGGATGGTTCTCGTTTCCGGGGCATTATTCGGAATCGCTTTTGCCATTATCCATCCAATTACACAAGCTTGGGCATTAACTCTTGTGCCACCCGAGAAAAAAGCAACAGCCAATTCGATGCTGCTTATTTTTATAGACTTTGGTTTGGCCTTTGGATCATTTGGGCTTGGATTCTTAGCAAAATTTGTAGGATACGGCATGACCTTTACTTATTCTGCTGCATTTATGATTATTATTTTGTTGCTGTATCTAATCGGGAGCAAGAAAGCAGAACGAAACATCATAGCAAACGAACGGGATAAACCATAACAAGCTAGGGGTGCCAAAAGAAAAAGACCACCGTTTGATGATCTTACTTGTCCCACAATTAGCACCACCTCGTTTAAGTGTGGGTTAGACGATTAAGTAATGGAAATCCCTTTACTCCATACTCCCATATTGGTAAGGTATCTCCATATGTTCTCGTAACGTTGTGCCTTCATAATCTTCATGGAACAAGCCTCGTTCTTGTAGAATTGGAATGACTTGATCAACGAAATCGCTTATACCATCAAAGCTCACGTCTGGTTGAATGGCAAACCCATCACAGGCACCTTTAAGGAACCAATCTTCCATAAAATCAGCAACTTCTTCAGCAGTACCAACAATAACAGGGTGATAGTTAATCACGCCATGTGCCAAAACATCACGAATAGTTATACCAGTCTTCACGAGCTCTAATGCATAAGAAGAACGTGGATCTTGTGAGTTCGCATAAGCATGTTCAAGCATTTCCTTTGGTACCGGCTGATCAATTTGATTGTAGGATAAAGAAAGGCCAATCATTGAACCTAAGTATTGCAATTTCCCTCTTAAATCAGTATTCCGATCAAGTTGTCTGCGGCGTTCTAACGCTTCTTCTTTCGTCGGTGCAATGGACGGGATAATACCTGGAAACACTTTTATCTCATTTGGGTTACGTCCAAATCTTTTGGCACCTTTCCGAAAAATTTCTCTGTATCCACTTGCAGTCTTACTATCATACGGGTTTGTATACAGACCATTGGCATAGCGTCCAAGGATTTTAAGTGTTTCTTCGGATCCGCCAGCTGTAAAAATAACGGGTTGCCCTTGTTTTGAAGGTGGAATTGGCAAAGGGCCTTGGGATTGAAAATGATATCCAGCTATATTTACGGGTTGAATTTTGTCCATATCCGCAAATTTCCCATTTTTAGCATCCATCAGAAGCGCATCTTCTCCCCAGCTTCCCCACAAAGCCTGGACAATTTGAATAAATTCATGCGTCTTTTCGTATCTTTCTTTACGGCTAGGTATCTTGTCCCCGTAATTCAACGCTGCCACTGGATGAGAAGTCGTCACAAAGTTTACACCAATTCGGCCATTGCTGATAACATCCAGTGCCTTTAGCTGACGGGCTACATTATATGGATAGTTGAAAGTCGTAGACACAGTCGAAACGAAACCAATTCGTTCCGTTTCTCTTGCCATCGCTGTCATTGCAATAATAGGATCCATCGGGGACTGAGGTGGTTGATTATTGAGATCGTTCGTTAATCCTGGTGTATCAGCGAAAAAAATCATTTGTATTTTTCCACGTTCCGCGATTTCCGCAAACTCCACAAGCTTATCCATATTCATATAGACAGCTGGATCTGCATGAGGCATTCGCCAAGCGCCTTGGTCTATACCATAACCTGAACCCATTTGCATCGCCAATTGCATTTTTCGTTTGTTTTCCATTTAATTAAACTCCTCTATCTATAGTATTTTTATTGTCCTTTTAAATTAAATTCTTTTGCTAATAAACGATAAGCATTTTGACTAGCTGTTTTATCAGAGTAGAATTCCATAATCATCACTTCATCTATCATTGTTTCTTTTGCTTTAGTTACTATCATTTTTTACATTCGTTTAAAGTGCAAATCTTTAAAAACTTCATACAAAGACTAACATAAGTATCCAATATCGTTAAAGATTATTACTCCTTTATGTGGCGCTATAACAAAATCCGTTCCTTTTACCGTCTCTTGCTCACACTAAAACACACCTTTTATTATCCTTAATTGAATTCTAAGAATCTTTTTTTAAAACCTTTCGTCTATAATGATGAGAGAGAACAGGAGGACGATCATGGAAGATCACGAACTCATAAGACAGATTCTTAGCGGTGACAATTTAGCCATTCAGAAATTGCATAGCCGCTATGTTGATCGTATTTTCAATTATATTTACGTACAAACGAATAACTATCATGATTCAGAGGAACTTTTGCAGGATGTGTTCTTTAAAACTGCAAGACAATTACATAATTTCGAGGGGAAATCATCATTTAAAACGTGGATTTTCAAAATTACCCGGAATGTTGTAATTGATTATTATCGAAAAAATAATAATCGGAGCAAGTCTATTACAATGGAGGGGAGCGTTATCGAAACAAAAGTTGTTGGGGGTGAATCAGCAGAGAATACGGTTCTCCGGAAATTACATATGGACGAAGTGATGCAAACACTCAATAAGCTGCCAAAACATTATCAAACTGTTCTTCACTTGAGGTTTATCGAGGGCTTTTCTATAAAAGAAACGGCTGAAATTATGGGTAAAACGACGCTTTCTGTAAAAGCATTGCAACACCGTGCTAGAAAGGAACTGGCTGAACATATCAAAATGGAGGTGAGCAGTTGATGAATAAACGTAAACAAAAGGACGATCCATTTCTCGATTCTCTAAATAAAGAAAGGATAGAAGCTTCTAATGAAGCACGTAAAAAAAGTCTTCTTGCCTTTCAGGATGGTTTAAATCAAGCTGGATTGCGCAAAACCAAAAGTAAGCGTCGTAAGCTCAGGCAACGAGTGATTGGAATTTCTTCTACCGCAATTGCTGCAAGCATTGCTGGCTTGTTATTTCTTAGCACCGGAATCTTAGGGGATAGTAATTCTAACGTTACAACAGATCAAGGAAATAGCGTTGAAGAAATACTGCAGGACGAGGAAAATGCAAGAGATGTGCAAGACAACGAACCCGAAGATTTATTAGAAACTATTTTGAACAGACCACCCTTTGATTACGATGATTTAAACGGAATGCCGACAAGCAGTATTTTTAACAACGATTTAAAAGTTTATCTTCCTAGGGACTGGACAATTGATGAAACAGAAGTGAATGATGCATATTCGATTCATATGTCCGGAGAGAATGGAGAGCAAATGAACCTCTTGCTGTTTAATGAAGATTATGATCAAGAAGTATTTGATACCCACCTTCAACAGTTGACGGCCAGTTTTGCTGAGGCTGAGGAGGTTTCCATACCAGTCGATTCGTTTATTAACGAAATAGAGCTAAGCCACCAGGTCTCTTTCCCTCATGAAAATGTGTTTCCGTTTGAAACAGAAAACGCAGAAATAACGGCATTTTTTGATGAAGAAAACGGGAAGTTCATGGAATTGTATATCTCTGAATTATTTGGTCATCCGATGATTTTTACTTCTGAACTATCACTAGATGATACCGAAAGCTGGATGTTGCCTATACGATTTTTTACTTTCATGCAGGCCAATTATCCCCATACGATTCATGGTTCAGAAGGTGACCTTCACCCGGAATTCAACAGACCTATTGAAAAAAGTGTTCTATTACCAGTAGGTGCAATGGGAGTGGAGGAAGTCGATGTGGAGTTATATGAAATGGAGGAACTAAATATGACTAGCTATCTCCCTCGTGATACAGAAGTAGAACGAATAGAACATGCTCAGTTTACAGAATGGCGTTTTACAGAACCAAACGTTTCTGAAAACAGCTTTTATGCCTTTGGTAAGCTAAAGCATGGATTTCCTCTTGAAAATAGGAAAGAAATTATGTTTGAAGCATTGAACATTGACCTTTCTTATAGCGATAACATGGAGGGAGTGAATTCTTACCATTACTCTTACCAAAGTGGAATGGATGAGGAGTTTTTCGATGGGTATATCGAATTATTTGAAGCGAACGGAGAATGGTATTACAAGCAAAAGCATGCGGATCGACAGGATTATAATGGCGGTGTTTATTCACAAAGATTGGATCTATTTATAGATTCGATGGAATGGCATTAAACGGTTGCAATTTTGCATCTAAAAATCAGTGGGAATAAAACTCACTGATTTTTTAGATACATTCTTAAAATTACAAGAAAACGGACATTCTTTTCTCTCTTTTTATTTAATTATTAACCTGCCTCGATAGTTAAAGACCATTATTTACTGAAAAGACATAAAAATATAGTATAATAACAATGGGAACACTACATCCAGAAAACCTTGTTCTGAAATTAAACACGAAATTATACTCATTGAAGGAGTCGATGCACGTGAAAAAGGTAAACGAACAAACTTCCAATAAAGAACAAACCATTTTTCATCACATCGGAAATCGGTTTCAAACAGAAGATCGAGAGATTCATATCGTTGCCCGTCTGGAAGAACCACTCGTGGTAGTTCTAGGGAATGTTTTGAGCGTTGAAGAGTGCGACCAACTCATTCGATTATCAAAAGATAGCATGCATCGTTCAAAAATCGGGGATTCCCGGCAAGTGAATGACATCCGAACAAGCAGCAGCATGTTTTTTGAAGAAGAACACGACTTACTGACAACCATTGAAAAACGAGTAGCGAGCATTATGAACATTCCCACCGAACACGCAGAAGGACTACAAATCCTGAAATATACACCCGGACAGGAGTACAAAGCTCATTATGATTATTTTTCGGATTCAAGCAAAGCATCCAAAAATAACCGAATCAGCACGCTTATCATGTACTTAAATGATGTCGATGAAGGCGGTAAAACCTTTTTCCCGGAGCTCGGCTTTTTCGTTTCGCCGAAAAAGGGAATGGCGGTTTACTTTGAATACTTCTACGGTGATCAAGCCCTGAATGAACGAACCCTGCACGGTGGGGCACCCGTCATCACAGGAGAAAAATGGGTAGCCACACAATGGATGAGAAAACAAAGAGTGAGATAATCAGGAATTATTGAACCCGAAAATAGGCTTGGTCAAACAAGTCTCTTTTATATCGCACAAGCTTAGCCCCTGTTTATTCTACCAACAACAACCACTTCAAAATCATCGCCACTTATTGTATTAAAGCCCCAGTTAGCTCAACAATAAAATTTCTATTTATTACTTATCTTTTGCTCTAACTGCAATAAAGCCCTCCTACAAGCCCATTTTTTTGTATTACGCATTCGAATTGCGGAAACAGGTTGGAAGTGTTTTTTATATATCTAAAACTTCAAATTTGGCTTCGTTTGTGTTCATTTCATCTATCAATTCTTCAATGATAAAATCATCTGGTTCAATTTTCGATTTAAAATTTTCTGTATCTAGTACTAAATTACATTTACTGTTGATTTTATCGATATTTTTATAGAGATAATTTGCGATATCTATCTCATTTCCATCAACTGAAAATAGAAGATCATTCAGATAATATCCTTTAAAATTAAAATGATATTCACTTCCATACCATTCATCTTTAAATTTGCTGAAAATAACAGTATGAGGATAGTTGTCTTCGTACAAATTAAATTTCACTTTATTTGCATTAAACGGAAAATTAGATGTATCGTATTCTAGGAAATATTCAACTGCTTCATCAATATCTTTAAAATTACTATCAATAGATTCAATTTTTTCTTCGCCATTTTCTAATATAATTATTTTTTCTGCATTAATATTGTCCATCTGTTATCGCCTCCAAATATTATGTTTTAGTCATAGCAAAAATAATTACAATCTAACATTCAGCACCGTTCGATCTCATATTCATCTTTTGCACCAGTTAACGAAAGAGTATTATCCTTCTTAGTCTTCTTGATAATCAATATTTTCCTTAATGTAGTTAGCATCGCTTTTATCGATTTGGTAATATTCTACTTGGTCCCAACTTTCCCCAATACGCTCGCCTATAATAGCACCTTCATCGATAAACCACACCTTAGAGTCAGTTAAGCCTACCGATTGCTTTGGACTTATTAAACTAATATAAATATCTGGGTTTTCCACATCCAGATTTACATTTGCTATCTTATCTCTATGTAAATAAATGATCATAAAATTATCAATTACAGTTTGGTTTTCAGTATCAGTAAAAATATTACTATAATCAACTTGGTTTGGATTTTCATTATTTTTGTATCCAATCCTTAATTCCCTAGAAGCTTCGTTATTGTTTATGTTACCTGTAAAATAACCGCCCAAAAATATAATAATAACAGTTGCAATAACACTAATTATTTTTATTAATTTAATAAAACCTTCCTCCTTTCTTTAAAACCACCTGCTCACGTTAATTGAGCAAGGTTGCAATTTCTTATTTAAGAAACGCACCCGTTAACTTAATAAAAACTTGATGACGCTAATATTGCTATGGTCCACATAATAAGTGTAAAAGAAATTGTAAGCCAAACAGTATTAACCGTATTTTTTTCTTCATTCTTTACCTTTTTCAATATAGATACTAAATTCAAACAAAATATAATGCACAATATAGGTATTAAAAACCAGCCTACATACCAAGATACAATAACCATAAATTTCTACTCCTTTTGTTAATTATTGTTGTACTAAACTGCACCGATACTTAAATACTAAAGAGAAACAAGAACCATCATATTCGAAGGTTCCTGTTATTATTTATGTAATGCACCCATTAACTATTAAATTTATTTTTTATTTCGGAGGTTAACAAAAATTATAAATGAAAACAGTATAAAGAAAACAATACCAACACCAAGCAATATGTCAATAATCCATCCCATAAAATCCCCCCTATTAAAGCAATTATGTTATCCCGTCTTGAAAAATACGTTACTTATCTTGTTCAACAATTCTGTCACGTTAACTCATTATTTTTTTAATTTAACTTTAACATAATATTCCATATAGTTTTTTAAAAAAAGAAAGGACTAATCAATTTTGATGATTGCCCTCTTAAACTCTCGCTACCATTTGGTTTAGTAACAGGTTTCTCTTAAAAGAATCATTATTTAATTGATATAGCAAGCCGCATCGCCAGTCGTATTGGCAATGCAGGCTTCGCCAACTGATTTACATCTCCTACTAAAAACAGATTCTTATTAGGAAAATAAAAAGCAAATGAACCCGTTGAGCCCGAATGTCCAACTAACTCTCCTTTGCCCATAAAAAGTGTTGGAAGACCATTTAATGGTATTCGCATGTAGCCACCGCCATATTGAATTGGATACATGGAAGTTTGTAACTTGTTATATTTTTCTAGTTGATGAAAAACATCTTTGTTAAACAATTTCCCTCCAAAAAAGGCCTTAATAAATATCATTAATTCACGAGCTGTGCTAATACCGCCACCACTAGCACGACAGCTTTTGATGAACTTCGGACGGGAAATGGCGGTTTCCTTATAATATATATTGGGAACAAAGTCATTTTCACTTTTAGGCAAATATGTATTCTCAAGCTCCAAGGGGTCAAAAATCATCAGCTTATATACATCTTCTAATGCCGAATTAGTAATCGTTTCGATTATCTCTCCGAGTATATCAAAGTTTATATCTGCATAATAAGCTCTTTTGATTGTGTCAGGTGCAAAGTGGGGTTTCAATTGTTTGGTCAGTGTTATCATTTCATCAAAATTAATGTGCATATCTTCATGGAGGACACGTTTTTTAATGTTATTTTTACTTTCTTCAAAGGCATCCGGCAGTCCGCTTGTTTGAAACAACAAATTAGAGATTTTCAATTTAGAAGAATACTCTTGACCCCTATATTTATGAAGCCTGCTGAGTGTCCTACTATCGAAGTATTTTGTTACCTCATCATCTAATGACAGCTTACCTTGCTCCCGCAAAACCAAAATACAAGTGGTTGTAAACAATTTTGTGATGCTTGCCATAAGTAATGGTGCGTCTATATTTTTGCCTCCATACTCATAACTGAATGCAAAATCTCCATATGTGTTTTCAACAAATAGAACGCACTCATGTATTTGCTTTGATTTTATAGTTTGGTTAAATATTTCCTCAATTTTTTTGGTCTCCATTAGTTTCCATAAATCCCCTTCCTGCAGATTATTTTTACCCTAGCTTTTAATGTACGCCTTCCTCATGCACAAGAACTTCGTGGGGATTTCTAGTCTTATTTTTTCTTTATTTCAGCCACGATTAATCAAGGCTTCCTCCATTAACCTGCCAGATAGCACAAGATAGGCTGACATACCGCCGATCTCCTTATTGTGTTAAAGCACCATTTAGTTTAAGTGTAATATCACAATTCAATAAAAGTATCGTTAGTTAACGATTTTATTTAGATGTTACATCCAAACCTTCACCTTTAAATTTAGTCGCTTCATATAGCACTCGATTGTCATAACTTTTAATATCAAAATAGCCATTATAATAATCCCATACATCTGAATGATTTGAGTATGATGCTATATTTTCTATTATTTCGTTAAACAATATTGTAGCTTCCTCATTTGTTGGGTTTTCTTCAACCATAAGCCTAAACTTAACATCTTTTTCACCATCAAAGGAAGATGCAGTTGTTTCTATTTCTTCTGATTCTCTAAGTGTATTCTCTGTTTTCCCTAAGACTTCAACCATATCAATGTTTGATTGTTGATTACAACCAGTAATCAACAACAATGATAAAACGATTAAAAATAGTTGTTTCATTTCTTTCCCCCTTCACTTTTTATTAACACACCAGCTACTTTAAGTACACTTATTCACAATTCATTTAAGAACTCAGGGATGATTGTTTTCTTTTCCTATGTCACCCAAGATATTTAATATCAAGTGTGTCACAATTATAGATAACAGATATACAATTGCCTGATTATCAGTATTCCATACAGAAGTCAAAGAAAAAAACAGCACTGTTGAAATACCAAAGAGAATTATTAAATATATAAAAATGCTAAAGAACGCTGTCATATTTATTCCCCCATTTTCGCTAAAGCACCAGTTAGCTTAAAAATTAAGAATCATCTTTCTTAATTTTTTCTAAGTCATCAACTCTTCTTTCAAGAATAGAAATTTGTTCTTTTAAATCATCTGCTGGACTCTTAATTCTATATGTAATCCCTCTAACAATTGCAATTATAGCTATAACAAATACAATAATCCCTGCAACATACATAAAAATAATTTCCATCAAATAGCCTCCTTTTATTTCCTTTATCTACTTTCACTAAACTGTCCCATTGTATAAATTCGACAAAAAAGGTGCTTCTCCTTCTTTAAGGATGGCACCTTTTAATTGTATATCTTTCATTTGCTTTTCATTAAACTAACAGCTGGTTTCTTCGCCTTTAACTATCTTACCGCTTTGGTCATCTATATAATAAGTGCCAAAATTACAATCTGCGTCAATTTCCCACTTAACTATATGCTCGCCACTTTTATGACTTACCGAATTGAATTTAACTTCACCTATCTCACCAGAATGATGTTCAATAGGGATTGACTCTGCTTCTTCTTCTGTTACTTTTGGACTCGCACTTTCACAGCCAGTGACGAGATAAAGTATAAAGAAAAGTAAAATAATAAAACTAATTTTTTTCATTTTTCCAACCTCCTTCATACACAGGCGTCAGTTCATTGTTAGACGTTTCATATTTCTCCTTATTCCATAATCCTGCCTCTTTAGTAAAAAAAGACCGCCATTGTGACGATCTCATTGTTGTGCACCAGTTATTTCATTAAAAAAGGTTGCTTCAACAACCTCCCTTATTGATGTAAAGCACGTATTCCCTGACTTTCTTTGAGTGTGGGGTGTTGAGAAAGTATCTTGCTGAAAAGATCGAGACTTATCTTTTTATTCAGCTACCTAAGCCAAGTGAGTATCCAAATGTTTTAAAAATTTCTGCTGGAGATTACTGGTGTATCCAAAATAACGGCTGGTCTATTGATTCTGCTACTGAAATTTTTAGTGAGGAATGGATATCTGATGACGAGTTTTTTGTCACCGAATCTGAAATTTATGGGAATAATAAACTCTATTATCAAATGAGAAAAGAACTTCGAATAAGAAAAACATAGGGAGATTTTAGTCTTCCTATGTTTTCATTCATATTATTTATCTGTTTGTTTTTGCTTCTTTTTCAAATACTCCGCACGTATTTTTTCAAGTTGCTTCTTTTTATCAAATTTGTCAGGCGTCTGTTTTTCATGAAACTTTGTCACAGCTACCTGACCTTTGTAATCCAATTGATATTTTCCCACTTTGTTCACCTACTTTTCTTGTCTTTAAAAAGAATCTATTCAACAAATATAATATACCTTATTTTACTGAAGTAAACCTTATTACTTTATTAATGTACTGCTAACTTTGCATATATCTGTAAAAACATTAAAAACTTAGTAAAATTATTCATCGCCAAATGGTATTCATTTCATTGCTATAATCAAAATAAAATGCCTTGACACTCTGCATAAGCCTCAATAATTCTATTTCTTGTTTGTTCAGCTCTCTTCTAAAGGTCCATTTGTTCGGTAAATAAGGTTTAAAATATTAAAACAATCTAAGTCTACTCCATCTTTTAAATGGTTCTTAATGCTAATAACCATTACGTTCTCGATGATTTCAAATTTAGGTTTCTGAGGTTAAATATTGTTTATTTTGCAAAGTCTTTTTACTACTTGTTAAAAAAACTACATCCCAAATATTTTTCTCCAAAAAATCATCCCTTATTATTAACTTTTCTACTTATATCTATCTTAATCCAAATATTACCTTCTTCAACTAACCTGCCAAATGGCCAATAAGAGCGGTCGCCTCTTATTGTGCTACCTCAGCACCAGTTATTTAAAGAACTTTATTTCTTTAAACTATCCAATAAGGTATATCCAAAAACAACGCCAGCAATTATTTGAATAGTTGGACTTCCAATCATAATTATCTCTGGTATTTTAATCGAGCCTGCTCCTAAAGGAGAATAGGGTAAAATCGACATTGATATTATATAAAGAGACGGTAATGCAATTGCAATAAACTTAACCCAATCAAATGTCCATTGTTTATTCTCTTTAATTTCAATTATCAACCTAGGTAATCTCAGAAAGAGCCCAATAACAATAGGTAATATTGTTGCAAATAATACAACAGACATCAATTCGAAATTTAACCTAGCTTCTTCTTCTAATCGAATCTGATATTTAGTTCCCAAGAAAATAATAAGTCCAATAACGACTGTCCAACCGAAATAATAGAAGAACCTTTTAATAAAGCAACCCCCCTGAAATTAACTTAACTTACTTATATATACGAATATAATTATTATATTGTTTCAATACTCAGTAATTTTTCCTTATTACACTAACCTGCCATTGAACAGAATAGGAGCTGTCGTATCGACAACTCCTTGTTAAGCTATTGCACCATTTAGCACAATAAGATTATAAAGAAGTATTGATATGAAACACTTTTAATTTATACCAAGTTGATTTCCAATTCTTTTTAGTTATTCGGCCTTCGTAAATTTCCACACGTTTTTTATAATCTTTAAAATATGGAGTAGGCTTTACCTCTAAATTGACAACATCGTTAATTCCACAGGGGGCTGTTAATATCACATTATCTTTACCATCTAATTTCACACCTAAAGCTGTCGCTGTTTCTGGAAACTTGGAAATAGCATCAACTGAAGAAGAATAAGGAGACATATTGCTATGTATATGCATTCTTGCTTCGTTCATTACAGACCACGGGATGTTCGGCATTAGAGCCATAAGCATTTCTTCAAATCCCTTTTCTTCCATTTTATTAATATTTGTAGGTTCAAAATAAATTACGTCAATATCTGGGATTGGTGATCTTTCATTAAAATTATGTAATGTATCCCATATTTTTGACCGAACAAATCCAGCACATATCCACCAATCGGGTAAATTCAATGATTTTGCGGATAGTAATATATCCATCATCCATTCATCTTCTTTAATAAGTGAAATAATGTTTTCTTTATCTATCACTATAACCCCCTTAAAAATATATACTACATTAATTATTTTTTAACCTTGATTACTTATCCTAAATTATGCATTATTTCAATAAGAAGTGCCATACAAACTATCTTGAAGTATGGCACCAATTTGTTTAAGAAGCACTATGCTTTCTCTTTCTCTATTTCGAAAAGCAAAATAATGCTATTACTAAACAGAGCATACTCAATGCCCAAACAATTCCAGAAATACCTATTTGGAGGGAAATCTCTTCTGAAGCCATTGGATGATTGTAGTCAAAAGCTATACCCTTCAATGCAAAATATACTGCAACAGAAACTAATAGCAAATGAAGTAATGTCCAGATGTATCCTGAACTATAATTTTTATTTTTAACCCAAAGGAACACAGAAACTAAAATTACAATCCCTATAACAATAGAAAATCCACCAATTAACAAACCCATTACTTCCTGTTCTAATGGCATAAGATTACACCTCCATATTAATTTCATCATAAACAATCAATGTTTCTTTAATTGAAAAAGGGTGCAATTCCTTCTTTCAGAAACGCACCATATAGTCGCAAAAAGCTAATAAGATAAGTGTTTAAGAACCCGTAGGAGCCTCTGTGGGTATGATAGGATTGATTGCCTGAAGAAACACTGCTTCAGGATTTCAAAACAAATTAGTTGAAAATTAGGGATATGATTACAGCCAGTGAAATGTACCATCCTTGACATAGTTTTTACCACTGGATGATTAAAACTAAAAACCCATAGTTTTTAGATTCAAAAATGTTATACTTGTTGTACATATTTGATTGATTTGCAATAAGAGCAGTCTTGCGCAATAGGGCATATTCTGGAACATTAAGTATCGTACACCAAGGACGTTTCACCCAATTAGTGCAACACAAAATAAAATCTTATATACTAATTATTAATTGGAAATGTGGAGGTGTGTTAACCTTCCAATACAACCAAAAAAACGAGATGTATTCCTTTTTCGGGAAAACCTTTCAAAACTATTCATTACTCGACAGAAGTTGACGAAATACTTTTTCCAAGAATCAAGTAAATTAGTTATTCATACATTAGAGAGAGAAAAAGGAAGTGCGAAATGAAAGACTTTGGACTTATGGTATTGGGTACTTTTTTCTTTGCTTTTTCAGTAGCAATATTTTCAATGCCTAACTCGCTCGCAGAGGGTGGTATCCCTGGATTATCCCTCTTACTTTATTTTGGGTTAGGATGGTCTCCTGCATTGGTGAACTTCATCGCGAATGGACTAATTTTATTAGTTAGTTATCGCTTCTTACCTAAGTCGATAATAATAAAATCAGCTTTTGCTATCCCCCTATTTTCAATATTTCTGTTCGTATTAGAGGATTTTGGGTCTGCAGTGAATGATCCCCTTCTTGCTGCCCTTTATGCGGGAGTATTTACTGGGATTGGCTTTGGTTTCATCTTTCGCTCGGGAAGTACTATAGGTGGAACGTCCACTATTGCAAAAATGCTAAACTATAAATTTGGTTGGGAAATAACAGGAACAAACTTTGTGTTAGATACTTTAGTTGTTGTGGGTGGAGTATTAGTTATAGGTCCAATTCTAACATTAAACACTGTAGTGGCTTTATTTATTGGAAAGCGAGTGACTGACTACGTCTTAGAAGGCTTTGAATCAAAAAAGATTGTTCATATATTCTCAGATTATAGCGAATCAATAGCTCGTTCTATTCGAGAGAATCTTGGTGCCCATACTACGATCTTGCAAGGTAAAAATGATGGGGATGGAAACGATGAGAATCTTATTTATGTTGCAGTTCCAAAACAGCAATTATTTTATTTAAAAAAATTGATCCGTGAGATTGATGAAGATGCGTTTACTGTTGTTAATACAGTAAAAGATGTGAGTGGTGGTTCGCTTGCAAAAGCTCACTATCCAACACAAAAAACGTTTAGTAGTGCAAAGGAAGAAAAACAGTACTACAAAGAAAAAGCTGAAGAATGACAAGAGCATCTAATCCTTGACCAATTATTTCTTTTAAAGTAAGCGTTAAATAATCCCCACCTGTTTTCAGATGGGGATTTTGTATATACTTTATTTAGATTTACTTGGAACGCGGCAGTCCTGCGGAAGTGACGCTGACCACGCAGAAGTTGAGCCAATGTCTCTTTTTCTGTTGTATTCCTATTGGGAAGTTCCTCAAACAGATGGCTGAGGTAGTTGAATGGATTCTTACGGACAAGAGCCATTTATGGAATAACTCCTTGTTAAGCTATTGCAACATATAGTGCAATAAGAGAGTTGCTTCTATTAGCTGGTTTAGCTGAAAAAGAATAAAATAAAAAAAGCTGCCTGGTATGGCAGCTGGATTGATTTATTTTACTGATTTGATTTTGAAAGATGAGCTTCAAATAAATCTATAATTTCCAAAAACCTTTCAGCTTCTCTAAATGTATGGTCAGCTAATAGTGGATGAATATTACTTTTAATACGACAAGCCTCAATTAAATCTCTTGCTGTTTTCTTAAAGTCGCGTAAGGAAACTACTGAAACTCTGTTTTGATCCAAGAATTGATCCAGTATTGGTACAGTTTCAGATTGCGGGCGCATTGAGTCTAAATCAACAGCCTGGAAAACCAGTTGATCAAAATCATGACTAAATTCTCTCGCCTGTTCTACTAGCTTCCTTTCAGAAGGATCTAAAAGATGTCCGATAAATTTAGAATGGTCAGCCATAATCCTTAAGAAGAATAAATTTTCTTGAATGATGGTATCAGGTTCAGGGGCAAGTTTTCCTTCGTTGAGGTCTTTTATTCTGTTGGCAAAATAAGCTGCTTCTCTACTAATATGGTCAACTAATAATGGGAAATTATTTGATTGGATTTCACAACGTAAAGTTAACCCTAAAACTTTTCTTTTGTAACTCCAAATCGCAACAGCTGCTTGATAAACCTCACTGTTAAAAACTTGAATTTGACGTAAATCCGAGTTTACAGTAAACCTTGCCAACTTTTCTTCTATTCGCTCAAAAAGAGTGATGAACTGTTGGGCTTCTTCAATTAATTGGTTCTGTTCATAGGTAAATCCCAAGCTTAAAAATAAAGCATGCTCCTTCATGATCCTCGACCAGAATTCGATTTCATCCAAGGACCTCATTACGATTGGATTCGTCATTATGTCCCTCCCTATTTGCACTTCCTTCCCAAATATATGTAAGTGTATTTGTCCTTATTCTTGCTATTCTTAGGACTATTGGTTATTTTTTCGCTACTTTTTTAGGTTCTTGGCTACTTATTATAGTAACGTACCAGTTCCTACAACAAAAATAACTAAACTTGTAATTCGCCTTTAATTGATAATAAGATTATAAAAGTCTCCATCTCGAATAAGAATATCTTCTATTTTATGTTCTTCATTTAAATTGGCTTGACCAGTCACCGATTCAACTCCTGATGATTCCCTGCCTACTTGTTGGTATTGTAATTCTACGGTGAAATTATAAATGATCTCTTCAGATTCTGTTTTTTCATATTCAATATTTTTCACCTTTAATTTGTAATCATTTCTTGCCGCTTCAATCATAATCCTCGAACCATTGTTCATTACAAAATCCAGGTAGGCCATATCGTCAGCAAAATAATCTTTATATAGTTCTTCTTCGTGTTTCACTAAATCAATTAATTCCTCACTATTAAATACTTTCTTAAATTCATCACTTGGACCTGTAAGAGCATTTTGTAACACAGCTTCAATTGATCGTATATTCTCTTCTTGAGTTGTTACAACGTCACTAGGCATTGGATCCGAATCAAGAGGTATTCCAATTAACCCAAGCGGAACCAAGATAGCTAAGCACGCTAGCGCAACTATATAGGGAAGAACTTTTTTCTTCTTACGTACAGGCTCAACCTGTGTCCACATTTCTTCTTTTAATCCTTTTGGTACTTTAATTGAATCCATTTTTTTTGTTAAATGTTTCTTTAACATTTCTTCTTTCCGATTATTCTCCAACACTATTTTCACCTCCTGAATGATACTGTTCATATAATTTTTGTTTCGCACGGAATATTCTTGATTTAACGGTTCCTAATTTAATAGAAAGCTGGTTTGCGATTTCTTTTTCCGTTAAATCTTCTATATACCTTAAAACCAATACTTGTTTATGTTCAGGTGGGGGTGGGATATGATTTAAATATTTTTCTAACTCATCTTTCTTATCGTTGAATTCATCTGTGATTGAAACATATTCTTCTATAAACTCAAAAGCTAATTGCATTTTATTTTTATTATAAATGTCAATGGCAGTACGTGTAGCAATAGTAGTTATCCAAGCGTTAATTTTTGATTGCTGGTTAATGTCCCCCCAATTTTTAAACACTTTGATAAATGTATCGTGTGTAGCATCTTTTGCTAGTTCCTCGTTTCTTAAGATATAATAAGCTGTTTTATACACCTTTTCAAAATAGCTTTCATATATTTCCTTTTCATTTGACCGACTGATTTCAACCACCTCCCTATATATACAGACCGAATAATCCTCTGAAAAGTTCCTCTTTTTATAAATAATTTTAAATTAACAATGTCAGTATTTGAGGATTCAAATCCAAGAACAGAATAAAACAAGCGATACCTTTTGAAGTATCGCTTTATATGGCGGTAATTTTTTTATATTGATAAGTTACATCCTATTGAAATTAAGCCATTATCTTTGGCTGCGTTTATATCAGAAAGTCTATCTCCAACTACTGCTCCGTAAATTCTAATAGGAGAAACGAAGCTAATATCCGTATGTTTCTCCTTCTTTTAAATTTAAGGTCCGATTGTTAATCGATACTGTAGTATTATTCTTCCATTCCACTTCAACTTGGTTTTCTGTGTCACGGATAATAATTTATTAAATTTAAACCAACTTAGTATCCAGCCAATGATAAGAAAAGTTACAATTGCCATTTTCAAATTTCCTCCTTCATTAAAGTAGACCAATATATTTTCCGAAGATTGATCTTCTTATTGTGTTTACACCGGATAGTTGAATTTAAAAACCTTTCAATCAAAAAACTCCATATCTAACTTAATACTACTATAATATTCAAAAAACATTTATTAAAGTAAAAGACAATCGCTTTGAGATGGAATAGGTCAGTTACTGAAAAAATCGTCGCCACTATTGTACTAACGCACCATCCAGTTGAAAAACTTCTGTTTCCTTTCCTCATTTAAAAAATTGGCTTATCAGATTTGATAAGCCAATTCCTAAAATACTATGCTATTTTGATAATGCGATTTTTATATGGGCCAAGTGATGGTCTTCATGCCAAGCTAATTTGGCAACCTTTGTTGCAACTGTTATTTTACCGTTTATCTGGTGAGTAAAAGCTCGATCTAATTGCTTTTCAGTTAAACTATTACCCAAAGATACGATACGCTCGTTTATACCTTCTAGCATTTTAATAGAACTTTCTATAGGAAGGTTTGTATCCGGTTGAACAGCCCACTTGTCTTGAACAAAATTTGGTACGGTTGGATTCTCATCTGTTAAAGCTAGCTTCAAACGTTGATACATGTTCAACTGAGAATCTGCAATGTGATGAACAAGCCCGCGAACTGTCCAACTACCATCACGATACGTTTTGCTTAATTCCTCATCACTTAATGAGTCGACTGTCTCTCTTAAACGAATCGTGTACGTTTCGATTTTCCTTATCCATTCTTGAATATTTTCAAGTGTTACCTTTTCGGGTACTTGTAATTTGCCAATTGGGTATCTTACATCCATTTTCAATCCCTCTTTTCCCTATTTTAACCTATAATATACCTAATCTACTCAGTTCTTGTAAACCTTTTGATGTAATACAGAACCTACTTGTGCACCAAATCGTTTAGTTAACGATTAATAGAATGGCAAAAATTTAAATCATACTTTCGTTTGCCTTTTCTTAGAGACTACTGCTTCAAATAGAATAACAATAAATGACATTATCCCCATTCCTACAACTGTATATTTGAAGGCAGTTTCACCATTACTAGAAAAAAGAGTATTCATAGTTAAAGATCCTACCAATATAGCCATCCCCAACTGTTTTATAAATTTGTTATTGGATTTTTTTGTTTTCTTAAAAAGTTTAGTTTTAGTAATGACCAAATACAGGTGGTTTAATATCTTTTGCCAATAAAGATTTCCTTATTACTTGTTGAATAAGAAAAAACGATTCACTTTAGGAATTGCACTTCTGGTTTGTTTAATTAGATTGTAACTTTCTTAGTATTATTCCGTTTGCAATAACTCCGATAAACCCAGTAATTACAAGAACATATGCTACAAACAAAGGTGTTGAAGAAAGTGACTCAGTAAGTATTCTAAACATACCAACAGCAAAAATAAGTAAACTACCTACAAGTGTAATAATTGTTCGAGTTTTATTTTTCACTTTTCAAACCTCCTAACAGTAATTCCTACTTAAATGGTAACCTATATAATTTTGCGTTAACATTTAAATAACTAATCTTCCAGTTAGAATACAGCAGGCTTCCAAATCGACGATCTACTTATTGTGTTAGAGCACCAAAAAGTTAAACAACATTTTTTAGCCATGTTACTATACGGAGAACCTGAAACGGCTCAAACCAAGTTATTAAAAATAAAATAACAAAGAAAGAAACAATTGATATAAATTAGATATAATAGCAAAAATGATTAAAAAGAAACTTAGAATGCCATAAGCTCCACCTTCGAACCCTTTAATGTTAACAAAACCGATATAAAAGAGAATGACAGCAGTTATAATTAATAGGATTCCAGGCAACATCCTTACAAATAAGGAAAAACGCTTTTTTCTGAACCACCACGCAAGGACAACTATAAAAATTCCTGGTATAAGAGCCATTAGGAAAGGTCCTAAAAGCATCATCTAAATCTTCCCCCTCTAATTTAATACTACTATAATATTCAAAAAACATTTATTAAATTAAAAGACAATCATTTTGAAATGATTGTCCTTTTTAACTCTTGCACCAGTTAGTCAATTTTCTCCTTATTAACTTTTAATATTTCCTTTAAAGTAGAATGGATATTTTGAAAGCTTAATATAAAGAACAATTCTTATTACAAAAGTGCACCAGTTAATGAAATAAGCATTTGTACTTCATAAATATACATTTTCAATTATAATTAGACTTGTTAGTGATTTTTTTGCAAAGGAGTACAAACAATGATAACAGCTTTCTTTACATATTTTTTATTAGGTTTAGTATTATCTCTAACCCCTGGAGCAATGACTGTACAAATGGTTAATCAAGCATTGAGAAAAGGTTTTTTAAGTGGATGGTTTGTAGGATTGGGTGGTATGACAATAGACTTAGCATTAATTACATTGGTTTACTTTGGGTTTTCATATTACTTAGCTCATCCAATGGTTGAACTTATTATGTGGTTCATAGGAAGTATATTTTTATTAGTTATTGGGATTGACAGTTTAAAGGAATCGAAAAATAACGTTGATTTTAGTGGGACCACCCCAAAAAAATCATTAGCAAAAGCTTACACTTCAGGCTTTTTAATGGCAGTCTCACCAGGAAATATAGTATTTTGGATTGGGATATTCGGTCCATTATTGATATCCTCGATTAACGGAGAGAACCAAGCACATTTTATAATAGTAGCACTAGGGATTTTACTTGGAATATTAACCCACGATATAGGATTAATGAGTATTATTCACTTTTCAAGAAGATTTTTAAACAAGACGTTGTTAAAATGGGCTGCGATCGTGGCTGCAATCATTCTATTTGGATTTAGTGTTTATTTTGGATATGAGTTTATAACCCAACTTATTACATATGTGTAATTTATTTGTAGACATTTTTCCTTTACCATAAGACGCAATTATTAAAATAGGGTGCAAATCCTTACTAAGGAATGCACCCTATAAGTGAAGAAGAAACAGAGACGCCTTATGAAACAATCACTCGTCGTTACCTCACTAAATTTTATGGTCCACCAATTGCTAGTGCAATCAACAGAAAATAAGCAAATACTAACACTGCGCTATTCAGTATAATTCCTATTACAATAAACCACAGTTTTTTAGATGTTATAGCAAAAATAATTCCAAGTACAGAAAGCACGGTAAAGACACTTATAGCCAAAGTCAAACTTGAATTAGGTCCTCTTGTTATAAAGAAAAAGATGATGCTTATTACCACAGTTAATATTGATAAAACTCCCAATATATTTTTTGCTTTTTTCTTATTCAAGATTGCAACCTCCCCTTAAAACAATAATCTTGTTCAACAATATGGCCCGATTGTGGAACAGTGAATTCAAGGTACTTAAGCTAACGCACCAGTTACTTTAAGTATATTGCTTCACAAACCTACATTAACCACCTTGTCTATCGATTACTTCTCCATTTTTAGATAAACCTCTAACAATTGTTTCCCTACCAATTTGAAGGTAATATCGTCTACCTTGCTTCATAATAATTTCTGCTTCTTCAAATGCTTTATCTTGCTTAGTTCTCGTCTCCACTTTTTCAATTTCAGCATTATTTAACTCACCGAACACCACATAGAATTCATGGAGTACATTACCTTTATTATCATGTTCACGTAAAGATTCAGTATAAACAGTCATGTTGTCATTCTCGTAATGGTCCCATCCGTGATAACCAATGTTTTCCCATCCTTTATCGTCATTACCTTTAAAGAAAGCAACTGCAAGTGCTTCATAATTTGCAAAAGGTAGTTCATCTTTATCAGGTTGAGTAGTGTACATCACAATTGTTACACCATTATACTGTTCCGTGTGGATTATAGTATTGACTTCATAAGGGATACCTTTTTCAATTGCTTCTTGAAAATCATCGTATTTTCCAAGTTCAAAGTCGGACATCTTAACCCCAATAATTAAAACTATGAATATGATAACTGCTAAGGCTATTCTTAGGAACCTTTTCATTCTCGACCTCCTTAACAATAATCTAATTTCATTCAACAACATAGAACCCCTTATTTACACCACAACATAAGTGACACCTTCCTAATAAGATAGCACCAGTTTGTTTAATATCCTTATCCCATAAAGTTAGTTAAGTAATATAGGAAACCATAAGTTCCTAAAGAACTAATGCTTGTAACAAAAACCGCAATTAATAAAAAAGGGGTTTTCCATGATCGAAATAAATAAAAAACGGCTAAGCACAAACTGATGATAAAAAAGACAACCCAAAGACTGTTTAAAGTTATAGAAGTTTCATAACCAGTATGGAAACTTACTATGTAAAAAACGTTAACCAAGAGCAATAAAAATAAACTAAATCTCCTCAAAATTACACCTTCCCTTTATCTGTTAATATATTTTAACTTTATAAAATATAACTTTTGCTAATTGAATAATCCTGCGTCGATAGTTAAAAAACTCTAACGGACTTGTATAAACCTTATCTACGCACTGAGCCGAAAACAGTCCATCCCAACAATACGAAACCTTGTGTAGTTGGAATTTTAATATCCCCTGCTGTTACTTTCGGTGTAGGTGGTTCTGAATGAAATTGTTTAAAAACAAATAAGCTTATAACAATCAATCCAATGATAATAATTAAAGCAAAAGTTTTTTAAATTGTACTCACCCCTTTATATATTCTGGTATATGGAAAAGCTCACTACTCATAACACATTCCATTTCTTCGGCATACAAGCTTTGTTGTAACAAATTTAAAACATGCGACCAGTTGTTGACTCTGTAGTAATAATACGGATACAAGAAATCATCTCCTTTTTGAAAAAACTCTCATCTGTATAGATATGATTAAGTATCCAAATTAGTGTAACTGTATTAATCTGGCATACGTTTTTCAAGAACACCACACCATTGCCCAATCATTGCCCAAGCTAGGTGAATATCATTAGGATATAAAGAAAGGAGAGATGTTCTAATGGATAACAACAATCCAATGCATCATCAATTTCAAGGAACTTATCAACCTATGGATCACGATATAAAAGCAACCTGCCGACGGTATATGAACTACCATGTTATAGCACAAATGGGTGATGGATCACAATTTGATGGTATTATCGAAAGTATGGACGATGATGGCGTAACCATGTTAGTTCCTGAAGAGGTTGATGCAGAACAAGTAAGGCAGAATGAAGAAGGGGTAGCCAGACAATTTGGCTTTGATTTTGATGATTATAATGATTATGATGATTATGGTCGTCCTCGCAGAAGAAGGTTTCGTCGTTTCCGTCGCCAACGTTTCCCATTCCGTTTATTTAGAAGTTTATTCCCTTACCCATATTATTACCCTTATTACCCTTATTACCCTGGGTATTGATATGGTGGAGGACACTGGTGGTAGGTACTATAATAGTGATTAAAAGGCAGCTTTATGCTGTCTTTTAATATGGAATAGAGCCAATAATTGGAAATCTCAAAGTCATTGATCAATTATGTTGATTAATTTTGTATGTCTTACAAGATTATGTTGTACTTACTATGTTTATTTTTAATAACAAAAATAAAGCTATTATAAAGAGAATCACATATTGATGAAATAAAAAGGAGATCCCCTTTTTATAATAAACTGCTGCTTTAATTGAAAAAGGATGCAATTCCCTCTTTTACAAGCGCACCAGGTTAACTCAATAAGGGAAATTTCTATGTATTTGAAAAAACACTTCGCAAATACTACCCTTTTGGATTAATGATTCCATAATAAACGAGATTTTCATATTTTTCTTCTTTTCTTATGTGGTCTATTAATATTCCTTATTTTTCCATACCTATTTTTTGCAAAACCCTACCAGAGGCTGGATTTGAACTAAAGTAACGTGCAAACACTTTATGGTATTTTTTTCATCAAATGCAAATTATAATATAGCTTGTGATGCTTCCGTAGCGTAACCCTTTCCCCAGTACTCTTCACCAATCCAATAGGCAATTTCCCCTTGATTAAATCTTTGGTTGTTCGTTAAGGCTATAGCTCCATATATTTCCTCTGTTTCCTTATCAGTTATTGCGAATTCATATGATTTGTTGGCATTAAAATTATCAAGATGACGTTCAATCCACATTAAAGCATCTTTTATAGAGTATGGATATGGTAGATACAATGTACTTTTAAAAATATTATAATTATTACATAGTTTAGTAACAGCTTCTGCATCAGATTTCTGAAACAGTCTTAGTACAAGTCTATCCGTAAATATTGTTTTATTTAGATCATCGTACACCATAAGAAATCTCCCATTTATTAATATCGAATCAATACTTCTTTCTATAGAACATCCTTATTTTTTCCTATTCAACTCTTCTGCCAAATAGATCAACAGCCTCTTATTTAACATTGACATAATATTCCTAACATTATTAGCAAAAGAAAAGACAATCAAATTCTGATTGCCCTGTTAAACTCTCGCACCAGTTACTTTAAGTACATTTTTTCACAAACACTCTTTATAAATAAATATGTGTCTCTCTCAAGAAACCATTTTTTCTAGACTACTTTTTTCATCAATAAATTTAAAATATGGTAAACATATTCCTACTAAGGAAACTCCACTAATCAATAGACCAATTAAAAGGTACAATGGTCTGACACCAAACACTTCACTTAACACACCACCAACAAGCACTCCTAACGGCATGACGCCCCTTATAATTAGCAAACGAACTGAAAACACTTTCCCCATTAGGTCATTGGGTACAGCTTTTTGAATAATAGTTGTATTATGGATGCTAAAAATAGCCATTACTATACCCGCAATAGTTTCTGTTGAAATTGCTAAAGGGATACTATAATTAAAGCATAGTGCAATGTAGGTTAGCCCGCTAAATCATGGGCACTCCGATTCGGGCGGAACCCATAACTGTGTTCAGAGAACGTTGGGTCGTATATCCTCGACAGGACTTGGGCTATCGCTTGTTGAATTAAACGGTCTGTCACGGTTGGGATACCTAGCAGCCGGATGCCGCCATCAGGTTTCGGGATTTCGACCCTGCGGACAGGCATTGGTTCATAGGAACCCTGGAGAATACTCTCTTTAATGGATGACCAGTTTTCGACCATGTGCTGACGCAGGTTTTGTACGGGCATCATGTCTACTCCGTGGCTTCCTTTATTCCGTTCGACTCGTTTGAGTGCGAGGAGCATATTCTCCCGTGATAGAATTTGATTCAAAAGCATCGTTATTCTTCCTTCCGTGAATAGCTTATCTTCTTATGCCAGCAGTCACTCCACCCTCCTAAAGGTCCCCAACGGGATTCACCGTCTCCTCCCTCTAGTGAGGTACTGCGTTTTCTGTGTTCATCATGACTCACTGAATGCAAAGGGCTATTCTCTCTTCGTTGTTCCGTCCTTCCGAATCGTTCTAGACCGATTCGTACTATGACTTCTGCTGACTTCTGATGGTTCAGCTGCTTATCACTAAGCAGGTTATGAAGGGTACTTCACATTTCCATCAGATCTCCCCGGGTAAGGATGCAATCTTTCCTTCCATCTATCCGCTTCATTTACTCTGTATCACCTTTGGCAGAAAGGACTTTGTTTTGTTTTGCAAACTCATCCAATGATACCTAGCCTTATATGAAGTTCGTGTTCCTCGGACCGGAAGTTTGCCGCACGCTTCCTTCAGATTCCGCGTCGCCACGTACACCCTTGCGTTAAGCTAACCACTACTTCTGCCTTCGTGGGTCGGGACTCTCACCCTAAAGATTGCACCCATGCCGGGCGCACAAAAATGAGGAGAACCAAAAGGCTCTCCTCATAATATTTATATTCGGTTACTGTTCTATCCAAAAATGTTGTTTAATAGAACTAGAACAGATAGCTCAGTTCTAGGAATGTCTCATCAGTCGAGAAGTGCGACAGCTCTTCCAGTGATCTCTCCCTGAGCCAGTTTTTCCACGGTATCTCCGATCTGATCGAACGAAATGGTAGTGACGTTAGACTTTACTTTGCCCTCGGCTATCAAGTTAAGCACGTTCGCGACGTCTTCCGTGGTTCCGCCGAGAGATCCCAGGTAGCGCAATTTCTTTAAGACCACGCTCTGTGCGGAGATGTTCGCTTTTTCACGACCTAGACCGACTTGTATCACTGTCCCGCCCATACCAATGGCCTCAATAGCCTCGGCGGTCGTGGTGCCAAATCCTGCATAGTCAACGATGACCTCAAGGTCCCTGTCTGCGAATTCGGTGATGGATGTGGCGATCTCAAGATTGCCATATTTGCGGATATTGTCATGGGCCTTCTCATTAATTTCGGCCACGAAGACCTCGGCACCCATTCCCAGCGCGAACTGAATCGCGAGAGATCCTAGACCACCAGCACCTATGATTCCGACCTTAGTTCCTTTACGGACTCCACCCAGATTTAACGCGTGCATCGAAGTCATTCCAGCATCAGTGGCAGTAGCTGCCTGATCCCAGGACACTTCGTCAGGCAATGGCACAAGCAGTTCAGCAGGGACCATCACCTGCGAGGCAAAACCGCCATGGTATCGGGTACCGGGTCCGTTCTCATTCCCCGCGGCTACTACCCGCTGTCCTACCGAGAACCCAGTAACCCCCTCGCCCAGACTAGCTATGGTTCCCGCAATCTCATGGCCGAGAGTTAGCGGCATGTATCCAACATAGTGAGTGAGAGTTCCGTCGAGGTAGCCGACATCGCTGTGGCAAATTCCAGCGGCTTTAACGTCAATAACGACTTGACCTGGGCCAGCAGTTGGTGGATCGACTTCATTTAATGTGAGAGGATTGTTAGCTCCTATTAATTGCCATGCTTTCATTTCTTACACCTTCCCTTATTTTTTAAGATTGTTAACTCAAACATTTAAATTCCCTTGCACCATTATTACAAACTGCTTAAACTCCTTTTGTAAGTACGCACTTTAAAGTGGTATAGTTTACAAAAAGATACTATTGGAGGCGTTATAGGGGAAAGGTGCCAGAACTATGTAAGGTAGAAGATGCATTAGGTATATTAGTTGGAAAGAGGAAACCTCTTATTTTATTGCATTTATTGAAAGACGGTACGTTGAGATTTAGTGAACTAAAACGTAGTATTCCTGAGATTACAAAGAAAATGTTAACGGAAAATTTACGAGAGTTGGAAGTAGAAGATATTATTAATCGAGTTGTTTATGCACAAGTCCCACCAAAGGTTGATTATTCAATCACTAAATATGGAAAAGAATTAGAACCAATTTTGGTTTCTATGCATGAGTGTGGTACAAAACATGCACTCCGTAAACGGCAAAGACAGATTATAAAAGCAATTAAATAAGAGATGAACTTTTACGTTCGGCTTTTACTTAATTGCCCAGTTTTAATACTTATTTTACATAAATATAAAGTGAGAAATTCTCTCAAATAAACGTTCTTTAGTTTAATAATAATTAATTAATTTATTCTTATTAATACACTAGTCTATTAAGATTTAATTGTTAACAATCTTTTTCCTAGTATTTGATTTTAATATTTAGAATCGAAAAAAATTTCACCACACGATTCTTTATAATAGTATTTCAACGTCTTCTTAACAAATTTTTCCTCTTGTTGCACTAACCTGCCAGTTAGCACAAGATAGGCTACCAAATCGACGATCTCCTTATTGTGTTAAAGGACCAGTTACTTTAGTATATTCTTTCACAATTCTTCGGGTAAGTGGCAAGATGCTGGTAACTGACAGGAAACTAGGAGAAATCCCAAGGTTAAAGCCTCGTGACAAAGCAACCCCCTAGCGAAGCAAATCATCATACTGCAACTAATTGGCATCCTTTCCTTTGTACAATACAAAAAGCCATTTTATTCATATTACAAGTAATTTACAATTCTATTACATCCCTAATAAGTCAGATAGATTTCCGAATTATATAATGCAAGACTTTTAAAACTAAATAAATTTGGAGGGCTTTTTTTTATGAAATATATTATTCTAGTAACTTTATTTACAGTTGGACTGTTCCTGTTACCTGATTCAGCTTCTGCTCATGCAAAGTATACAGTTCAATCAGGGGATGTTTTATTAAAAATTTCTAAGAATCATAATGTTGACATCGATACGTTACTCGCTTCGAATCCTTATATAGAAAATCCGGATATCATTTTTCCTGGACAAATGATAACGATACCGGATGGAAACGGACAACAGTTTACAGTTACTGCGTTTACAGCGGGATATGAGTCAACCGGGAAACGACCAGGCGATCCAGCTTACGGTATTACCGCATCAGGTACCACAGTAAAGGAAGGTCAAACGATAGCTTGTCCGTCATCAATTTCATTTGGAACTACAGTACATATTCCAAACTTAGGTCAAACATATACTTGTGAAGATCGCGGGAGCGCGATTACAGATGGGCGATTAGATGTATATATTGCAGATTTGGATCAAGCTTTACAGTTCGGTGTAAAAGAATTGCAAGTACATATTTTAGATTAACTTAAGTAATTTAAAGATATATGATAACAAGCATTCACCCCACTATCATAGTTGGGTGTTCGTGTTGTTGTGGGGAAATTACCCATCTATTGTTGGTTATTTCATTTTCAAGACCTAAATCATAAAAAGGCATAAAATATGGAGAAATTCTCTCTTATTGGAAAAGTAAATGTAGGATTAGGAATTATTTTTTTCTTATATGGTATTTTCTTCCTCCGTTATTAAAAATTCACTTCTTTTCCCACACCTTTAGAACTCCATCTTTATATTACCATAAAATTCAAACAACATTTATTAAAGAACAGGATGAACGTTTGATAATCATCTTGTTTTACTTTCACACCATGTTTGTTGAAGAAGACAATTACTATTTTCCAGACAAGTTAACCCTTTCAAGCAAACTAACATCTATATTATCATTTGGTTTTCTTTCCAGAGAATAAACTGACACCGTATCAAGAATGAACTCCTCGCTAATTTCCTTTGACAATAACTCTTGAGTTTCTATATTTGCTAGAGATGAGTTATTACATAACGTGCAATGTGGCTTATAAGGAAATGGATTTTCTAAAAATTTAATATTCGATTTTACAAGCTCTTCCTGAAAGTCTCGAATAGAACTTTCATCTTGTAATGTGAAAAAGAAAACATCCGTACTTGGAAAGCTGCTGACTTCTCCGAATATACCTTTAATCGGCTTTGTTCGTGATGCTATATCTTTAACAGTTGTATAAACATTACTCGGGTTTTGTTCATACTGTAATACCCCTATTCCACTTGAACCAGCAACCGTTATTTCGACGGGAAAAGACATTGTATAACTATATTCAGACCTTATTTTCTTTACTTTATCAGCAATTTTCTTTGGTAAATCCAATACTATATATGTATGATTTTTAAAACTCTCCATTTTACTACCCCCTAATCTTTATTTAACAATCCTGCTCCGATAGTTAAATAACTCCTTCTTCATAATACCATAATATTCAAAAAACATTATTTAAAAAAAGAGACGATCGTTTAGATGACCGCCTTTGTTGAACTTTTGCACCATTTAATTGAATAAGATTTTCTCTAGCAGTTTAGTGAAAACAAAACTAATAACGCCGACACCAAAAGAAGTCGTTCCCCAAATAAACTCATAAGCACCTTCTAGACTATGAGGACTGTCCAGAAACCTTATGAAAAAATACAGCGTTAAAAGAACAGGAAATATAGAAAATAAGTATTTTAGCTTGTTAACAAATTTATATAATATTAAATTAATGATGACGATAATGATTACAGGTGTTACTCCGTATGTTAACCAGAATATATCCCCACCTCCTGAATAACCTTTATTATCTAGCTATCTCAACTAACCTGCGACATTAACGTAATAAGGGTGCTGTTCCTTTTTCAAGAAAAGCACCACATAGTTGAATAAGAAAATTTGCATATTAACTTCATCGCTTTATCAATACGGTTAAGTCACCCTCAAAAACTTTTTCTTCATTATCATTAAAAGTAGATAACAATACCGTAATGAGACCCGTTTCATTCTTTAATGCTTTTTTATTAATAACCTCAACAATGATATGTAATTCATCATCAGGATACACTGGCTTTATAAATTTAATATTATTCATTTTTGTTCCAGCAATAACATCCGCACCGTACCTACCATCTTCAACCCATAACTTAAATGAAATAGCCAGTGTATGTATTCCAGAAGCAATGATTCCATTAAATCTTCCCTGATTTGCTTTTTCCTCATCCAAATGCATATATTGGGGGTCAAATTCACCTGCAAACCTCACAATATCTTCTTTTGTTAATTTATGTGATTTAGTTTCGAACACATCTCCAATTGTAAATTCATCTAACTTCATACAAAACACCTCTTAATTATTAGTTAACACTAGAACTTAATCTATTTTAACATCTGTTATTAAGAGTTGGTACTAATAATATTTTTTTCTTGTAAACTAACATGCCATTTACCTCATATTACTTCTCTCGCTAATGCACCATAGAGTTGAAGATGAAGAAGAGACTTTTATTAAAGAATCGTGTCCTTTTGCGGATTAAAATATATTTCTTGAAGCAGTGGATTTCACAACGTAATCCACTGCTTGTATAGCTTCCTATTTTATAGGAATCCAAATTTCTGAATATAAATCTGGGCAAGAGGGATCTTCATCTGAATAAACCTCTAACTCTGGTGTTCCTGCATGCTCATAACTACTTGAGGGAAACCATTCTGAAAAGATTTGTTTCCACACCTTTTGCATTGCGTCTGGCATTGGTCCCCGAACTTCGAACACAGCCCATTTGGATGCGGGAATCTCTAAAACAGATAATCCATCAGAGATATTGCCCTCATACGCTGTACCGATCCAATAATCAATGGCTTTGGAGCTTTTATCGACACATACCCCCAACACCCCTTTGATCGGACCATTGTTTAACTTAAATAATAAATCGTTGGTTCCATCTGCATGTACGTCATCCCACATTTTTGGAATACCCACCTGATTCTGTTCATTGATCAATGAAAATTCTCGCTTAACACCTGCAACCTTAAATGCATCACGCTCGACAATTTTGTAATTCATGGGGTCTGCTCCTTTCAAATTCACCTGGACCACCAGGCGATTATAAGATTTTAACTTTCCCGTATACTTTCGTGCTTCTGTTGGGGATACACCATGTTGTCTACGGAACGCCTTTGAAAAAGCCTCGGGGGTTTCGTAGCCATACTTGTAGGCAAGATCAATAACCTTTGTGTTTGATTTCGTTAACTCATGGGCAGCTAATGTCAGGCGACGGCGTCTGACATAATCACCCACAGATATATCGGTCAGTATCGCAAATGTACGCTGAAAGTGAAATACTGAAAAATTTACATGTTGAGCAATACTTTTCATTGATAGGTCATCTAGTAAATGATCTTCCATGTAGTCTATTGCCGCCTGTAATGATTCAACCCATGTCATGTCACTCACTCCTTATTTAAATCCTAACAGGGCATCACCTGTGAATCCTGTCTTTCTGTGCTTTTCTCGGACAGTATTTTTGAGATAGCTTAGACGGTGCTTTTATTCAACAATCTGGTCCATTGTTGAAAAGATAATCAGACCGCACTCTTTAGCTAACCTGCCAAGTTAGATTAACAGTATTTTATTTAATGTTAACATAATATTCCTAATATTATTCAAAAAGGAAAAGACAATCAAGCTATGATTGCCTTGTTTAAGTCTCGTACCAGTTAGCACAATTGGTTTATTTAACTTTAGTACTAATTACTTTAAACATCACTTGTCGAATTAACATCACAGATGCTGCTAACAACAAGGCTAATATCGACCTTTCACTTCTTTCAACAAAGAAATAAATAGATAGACATCCTATAATTACAAGAAACAAACAAAATATTGTCACTATCATTTTTGGACTTTTCACATCCATCCCCCGTTATCTTATTAAAATAGGTTTTACTAATTCGCTATCTGTCTATTCCTTTCTTGCACTAACCTGCCTCTTTAGTTTAAGTAAATTTCTTCACAATCTCTATATTTATTTTAACATAAATATTCAGAATACCTTGTATAACCAAGGAAAAGGAATCATTTATCTTATTTAATGGATCAGGATTTGCATACAAAATGTACATCAAAAATATAACCATACATCAGCTATTGCATATTGCCCCCGACAAATAAGTGTACAATTCACCCTAGAAAATCACTGAAATGACTTTATATCAATAAAAAATTGACTACAAATTGGTATGTAATTAAGTAGTCAATTTATGTTTCATATTTAATGTTTACGATAAGTAACAGAACCCGTTAGTATCTGTAATCTCACTTTTCCTCTTATCCATTACAAGTTTTACTCGAATAGTGCAACAATCGAGTATCTGAAGCCATTCCTTGTCAGAAGGCGATTCATCTCCACATTACTCGTTGAGAATGGAGTCTTCTCGCCTAAAATGATAATAGTAATCTTAAATGTTATAATTGATTATATGATAATTAACGTGCGAGGAGTAATACAATGGCGAAGAAAAAATATTATGTTGTCTGGGTTGGTAGAAAACCCGGTATTTATTCGAGCTGGGCAGACTGTCAAGCACAGACGAATCACTTTGATCAAGCAAAATTCAAATCCTTTGAAAGTCAGGAACAGGCGGAGAAAGCCTATCGTGAAGGCTGGCAACATCATTGGGGTAAGGGAAAGACACAAAAAGCTACGAAAGGTCAATCGAATAGAAAAACGACTGCAAGTAGACCAAGTGATGTAACCTCCGATGAAATCGATTATAACAGCATTTCCGTTGACGTTGGAACCCACGGGAATCCTGGTCCAGTTGAATATCAAGGTGTCGATACACGAACAGGAGAAGTGATCTTTTCTTACGGACCAATCAGTAAGGGCACGAACAATTTAGGGGAATTTCTTGCAATTGTGCATGCATTGGCTTACTTGAATAAGATAGGTAGTAATAAAACCGTTTACACGGATTCCCGAAATGCCATGCTATGGGTAAAGAAAAAGGCTGTGTCGACAACACTTAAAAGAGATGAATCTACCGCTGAAATTTGGGAATTAATTGACCGCGCCCACCACTGGCTTCACCATCATACATATGAAAATAAAGTCCTTAAGTGGGAAACGAAAAAATGGGGTGAAATTAAAGCTGATTATGGGAGAAAGTAAATCGTTGCCTCCACTGCACGAGTTTTGCCATTTCTTGTGCTAAACCTCAAAAAAGCATTATATACAAGTAACTTAGCCCTTGTATATAATGCTCCATTTTTCTCAACACATGTTGCGTTCAGACTCATGAATTTAGACTTCCCCCGTATTTACTGGCTTTGTTCTTACTAAAAGAATTACTAAGCCACAAATAAATGCACTTATTCCCATTGCAATAAAAGCCACATTATAATTACCACCGTAAGCGGAAATTAAATATCCAGTAATCGTAGGAGATAGAAAACCTCCAATCGTAGAACCCATATTAATAATGGCAATGGAGGTGCCAATCACCGCTGGCCGAATCAATTTATGTGGCCAGCTAAATAAAGTAACGAAAACGGCATTTGATGTAAGTGTAAAAATAAACATCATGATAATCGACAAAAATAAGCTATCGGTCATAGCAAAAACGATACACGCAAGTCCACATAAGATAATACCAGTTAAAGCAAAGCGCTTATCTTTTCCTTTAAAAACTTTATTGACTATAAAGCTTGAGCTCAGTGCACCAACACTCATTAAAATGGCATTGATACCCAAAATAATACTTATTGCTTTTAAATCAAATCCAAATTCAGCCTCATAGAGGGATGGCAACCAGGAAAGATAGCCGTATAAAACAATATTTAGAAATAGTAGTGCAGTAAATAAAATAAATACATTTTTATCTTTAAACACAACACGGATTGGGACCTTATCCTTTTTTATCTCTTGTTCTCCGTTCGGATACTTTTTCTTATTCGGAAAGAAGAAAAAGATCATAAGAATGGAAACAGCAAATAATAAAGCTAATCCGTAGTAAGCATAGCGCCAGTTCATATTAATTAACGTGGAACCTAATGTGAATGCAAGAATGCCACCAATACCAGAAGTTGATAAGATTAATGACTGGACAAACATCTTTTGTTTGGGCTGAATGGTATTTGATACAACCTTTGTCGCGCTTGTTGGTACACCAGCATGACCAAGCCCTGCAACTAATCGGATAACCATTAACAATACTAATGCGCTCACAAATCCAAAGAAAAGGGTTGCTACTAGAATGGTACCAATCGAAATTAATAATACTTTTTTTGGTCCAATTTTGTCAGAGAGCCATCCACTTGGAACTTGCATCACGGTATATCCGATGAAGAACATACTCATTAATAGGCCTGATTGACTAGCACTTAACCCCAATTCTGCTTCCATTGGAATGATTGCTGCGGCGATCATATTTTTGTCCATATAGGTCAATGCATATCCAAACATAATAGAGATAATTAGCATGACGTTATTTTGTGGCTTCTTTTGACTCATCTATTCCACCTCTAACATTTTCTATATTTTTGTAGGTTAACTGGCTGAAAGACAATTCGGGAGTAATAAGAATCGTAAATAAAGAAAAGGAAGCAAATCAAACGCCCGATTCGTTTACAGAATCCCCCCCTGATTGAAGTTCACTTTTCCTATACTACCCTAAAACTTCAATATATAAAATGAGGAAGGGAAAATTTTTAGTCTTTAGGTGATGAATGCGCCGTCATGACATTGAATAAAGAAATACCGATAGTACCTCCTACTATCGGTATGTTTTACTTCATTTTTTTTAGAATACTTTTATGCTTTCTTATTTGCCGAAATAACCGCAAACGACATGACCAACTGCTTTTGCTGCGACAAGAATGGCATCTTCATCAATTTCAAATTTAGGATGATGATTGAAATACGGTTTTTCTACCCCTTTTGGTGTACATCCGATATAGAAGTAGCAACCTGGTATTTTTTCTAAATAATAAGCAAAATCCTCTGATGGGGATAACGGTGGATATTCTTTTACTTCTTTAATATCCTTGTCATTTGCCTGCTTTAGCGTTTCAGCAACCATCTCTGTATATTCTGGATGGTTGTATAATGGCGGGTAGTCCGCATTGTATTCCAGTGTGCATTCCACACCGAACTCTACTTCAATCCCTTTCACAATCCGCTTAAATTCTTTTTCAATTATTTCTTGGCTTTCTACGCTCATATAACGAATATCACCTTCCAGTTCGATACTATCTTTAATCACATTGAATGTACCTTTTCCATCGAATGAGCCAATTGTAACGACACCGACATCCATTGGATTTAATCTGCGGCTAATAATGGTTTGAGCGACCGTAACAAAATGGCTACCTGCAACAATCGCATCATTTGCATTATGTGGTGATGAACCGTGACCACCTTGTCCTTGTATTTTCAATTTAAAATACGACCTACCATTAAAGGAATAACCACTGTGATATCCAACGACACCAGCTTCATCCATCGGTAGCACATGAACCCCAAAAATAGCATCTAAATCGTCTAACTTTCCAGATTCCAATATACTTTTCGCTCCACCTGGTGGTACTTCTTCTGCATGCTGATGAATAATTTTAATCGTTCCGTTCAGTTCACCCTTTAATTGAATGAGACAATCCGCGAGAATGAGTAAGTATGCTGTATGGGCATCATGACCACACGCATGCATCACACCTTCATTTTTGGATTTAAATGGGACATCTGTTTCCTCTTTAATTGGAAGCGCATCGAAGTCCGCTCTTAGTCCGATCGTTTTTCCCGGTTTCCCACCTGTAATGGTTACGACAATTCCGTAACCACTACCAACATTTGTCTCTACTTTAACATCTTTATTCTTATAAAAATCTGCAATATATTGCGCTGTTTTCTCTTCTTCAAAGGATATTTCTGGATATTCATGTAGATAGCGGCGAATTTCAATCATTTCTTCTTTACGCAATTCCAACATTTCCATTAATTGGCTTCTCATTACAACCGTCTCCTTTTGTAGGTTTTAGCGCTCTGCGCCAGCTGGTTTTACGATCGGTGTTGTTGCTTTTGCTTTCGGTTCTTTTCCAACACTACTTGGAACAAAAATGATAATCGAGATAAGTGATAACACTGCAAATAGTACGTTTGTTATAATCCCTGCGGTTGCTGCTACCTCGACACTACTGAAGACAGTGATTGTACTATAAACCGTTGCGGAAATCGCTACACCAAATGCATTACCAAGCGAACTTGCCATTTTGTATATACCTGATGCTTCCCCAACTTTGTTTGCTGGTGCGTACGTAACTGCTGTGTCTGTAGAAGGTGTTGCATACATTCCAAGTCCTAAACCGAAGAGGATAAATCCGCCAAAAACGACAATGGTATACATCATATCTGGTAAAAAGGTAAGTCCCATGACTCCTACACCAATCATCGTTAAAGTAGTTCCCCAAATCATTGGCTTTCTTGCTCCAGTACGTTGCATCAATTTCTCACCAACACGAATCATCGCAAGAACCGCTGCGAGATAACCTAGTGAAAGCATGCCTGATTGAAATGCTGAAAATCCACGTCCAACCTGTACATATGTGTTTGCTACAATAAGTGTACCTGCTACTGCATTCAATAAGAAGTTAGAGATGGTAGCACCTGTATAGGGTTTGCTTTTGAAAATATTGAAATCGATTAATGCACTTTTACGTTTTGCTTCATATTTAATAAAGGAGGTAACACCAACTACCGTAATTACTGCAAGGCCAATTGTTATTGGACTAGTCCAGCCGAAGCCTGCTCCTTGTGTAATAAAGATATTTAAAGCAAGCATGGTAACAATAAATATTCCTAGACCACCAAAGTCAAACTTAAATGAACCTGTTGTTTCTGCTTTACTTTCAGGTACATCTTTAATTAACCACATGGCAAGAACTGCGAAGACGATAGAGAAAATGAAAATCCATTTCCAGCCTAAAGATGTTGCAACTGCACCACCAAAGAATGAACAAAGACCAGAACCACCCCAAGAACCAATGGACCAGTAGCTAAGTGCACGTTGACGATCTGCACCCTCAAAGTATTCTTTCACTAAAGCAATGGTTGCTGGCATAATGGCTGCCGCTGATAAACCTTGTAAGATACGTCCTAGAATTAATAATACGGAACCATTCGCTAAGACAAGCAATAAGGAACCAATGATACTTAAAATTAAACCGACATACGTTATTTTTTTCCGACCCATTCTATCTGCTAATCCACCTGCAACAACGATGAACATTCCTGAGAACAATGCTGAAAGACTTATCGCTACGTTAATCGTTCCGAGTGAAATACCTAGATCCGATTGAACCGCTGGAACAATATTGACCATCGATTGTGCAAACAGCCAAAATGTAATTACCCCAAACACAATACCCGTTAACATCTTATTTGTACCTTTATACGTTGTTTCCATGATACAAAAACCTCCTAATTTTTTATAAATTACATTTGTGATGGCATTTCTATATGATTGCCACCCTTAACCTACTTCGTTGTTAAAAAATCAATTAGATAATAGTGCAATAAACAATTTATGAGCTCATCTTTATTACATCTTTATTATAAGAAATATCCGTTTTTTAAATAAGCTATTTTTCCGCTTCATTACCCGTAAATCATGTGCAATTTTTCACATATATTCAAATAGGTAAAAAATCAACCGTTCATTTTTAACAAAAATAGATGATGGATAGGTAATACACCTATCCATCATCTATAGAATTACTCATTAAAGATGCCCTCTTCGAATGTCAAAGAAATGAATAGCATTGATCGTCATATAAGAATAAAACGACCAATCCCCATCAATCTGTTCATCGAATAGTTCCATGGATGGCTGACTAGTTTCTGTGATGTAATCAATAACCTCCGCATCCATTCCATACGCACTATTCAAATCCCACCATTTCGTATAGAGTGCGCCGTGATCTTTATCGAATACACGTTTTCTAATCTGATAATGACCTGGCTTTATCCCCGCAATGGTGACGCGAATATCTTTGTTTAATTTTTTTAGAAACGTTTCTTCTACCGAATAATATGGATTTACATTATTGATATTCATGAGGATAAGTTGATATCCACGGTCATTTTCGGTCATCACATACGATGATCCTTGTGCAATGATGGTTCCACTTAGCCTCTCTAAAAACTGCATCGCAAAGTATGCTGGACGTTTCCCATTAAAGTAATGGTAAAGTTCTAATCCCTCCATCCGAATCTGCCGGTTTCTTCCCGACTTCTCGTGCTGTTCCGTGTTAATCCAAAAGCCAATGGATTCTACTTCGTTTGCTAATTCGAGTGCATTCTGCAATACTAACGCACCACGGAAAAATGTCCCATTCGTGTATCTCGTATTCCCTGAAAGTGTATTCCAACTTACCAAACTAAGGGGCAGGTTTTTCCTATACTTCCTTACATAACGCTTCATTTTATCTGTTTTTTCCTTAATATAGCCTTCCGCGAGTGAAAAGCGATCATCCCCTAACTCTGTAAAGTCAATGATCTCATTTTGATTCGCTTCATAGCCAATGAAATCGAGCTGGACGTTCCCTTCTACTAACCACGTATGATTTTTCGTCGTCTTCTCCTCTTTGAAAGAAAATGGCAAAAAGGAACCGACACGGATAGCTGGCACAAGTGATTTTAATGCTTCGTATAATTTCAAATAGACACGCTGCAGCTCACTCCCACTTACCGCTGATTGGCTTGGTTCATAAAACATAAAATGCCATTTTTCAAGATAGGAGGTCCCATACACATTCATACAATGCTTCATAAAATTATTTAATTCTTTAAAATATGCTCCTTCATCATTGGTTATTTCCTTATAATCGACACGAACAAAAAGCGATAAATCATGTTTCCTTAGAAAATTCAAAGCGAAATCTGCGTTGTAATAAGGCGAAGTCGTCGCAATAACTTCATCTGTTTCGACAGGTGTAATAAAGGTCGAACCACCAATCAATTGTCGTACAGCAATATTTTCAAGACGCAAATCCTTTTTTGCCATTAAAACTTGTAATCGTACACCTTCCTTTAATAACTCCCTTAACTCGCCAATAGCAAGATTATGCATTGGCCGATTAATTTTGTGTTTCGTAACCTGCTGCAAGTCAAGGTTTAATTCCGAAAGTTGCGTTTCTGAATTCGTATAGGATTCATCTGCATCGGTTAGGAACATACCTAGCTTCTCTAAAACCTCTGGTGATTTGATAATATGAATGGCATCATCAAAATCATAGGATTTTATAAAATCGATTCTTTCTTCCTGATTTTCCTCCCGATATATTTTAGGCGTTTGCTTGTATACTTCTTTAAAATAACTCACAAAAGACTTCGTATTTGGAAAGCCATGATTCATCGCAACATGGGAAATGGACTCCGACGTATACAGTAAGTCCTTCATGGAATGTTCAAGCCTGATTTTCATCAAAAAACGATTAAAACCAATACCTGTTCTATTTTTAAAATAGCGAGATAAGTATCCGGAAGATAAATAAAATTGATTCGCTATTGTTTCTAATGTGATTGCTTGATTATAATTGGTCTCCATATAATCAATAATTTGTATTAAACGCTGATCAGCCGTGTCCACTCTTTCCGAAGTGCTGCCCTTTTGCTTAAAGCGACGAATTAAGATAAGTAGAATTTGACTCACATATGCTTGTAATTCAATTCGATAACTTTCTTCTCTTCGATAGTAACTAATCATCAATTCAGCTAATAGCTTACGAATACGATCGATCATGGATTCTCTTCCCATATCTATGTCCAATGAGTTGCATTCAAACCGACTATATGGATACTCCTCGTATTGCTCCAGCATAAACCGATCCGAAATAGTCAAGATCAATACACGATTTTCGATACTACCATCAGCCTGATACAGTTGATTCCGATTAATCACGAGAACATCTCTTTCTTTTAATGGATAGAATCGGCTATTTGTTTCAACGGTCAGCTCCCCATGAATAACAAGAATGATTTGAATCCCTTTATTTAATCGTGGAGCCAAGATTTTGATTTGTTGTAAATTAATTGTAAAGTCTGTTATGTGTTCATCCATCGTATCTTTTCCCCATTCTTTAATGGTTCCTATTTCTTTTAGTTTACACGTTCTCTATTTAGGGAAGCAATAAAAAAGTGTAGGATTACCTTCCCTCCGGATACCCTGTAAAGTACAATTCGTATATTTACATATTCGATGGATGAATGTGCAAAATAATCGAAGACTTAAACCAGACTCTTTTAAAAGAATTAGACCCTAATTGAAAAGATTTGTAATTATGTTAATATGAAAAACATGGAAAATATCATACGAAGAGGATGGGACTATATAATGAAAGAAAAAAGAAAACAATTTTCCAGTGTATTCACTTACGCTTCCATACTTGTCGGAATACTGGTACTTCTAGGTGCTATTTTCCCCGATCAATTTGGTGAAACTACTGGAGCTATTGGGGCATGGGTTACAGAAACTTTTGGTTGGTACTATATGGCAATTTTTACGTTAATTCTGTTCTTTTGTATATTTTTAGGTTTTAGTCCAATCGGTAAACTCAAACTGGGTAAACCAAATGATAAACCTGAGTTTAATACGTTATCATGGTTAGCCATGCTTTTTAGTGCTGGTATGGGGATTGGCTTAGTGTTTTATGGTTCCTCTGAACCAATTTCACATTACCTGGCTCCGCCTACTGCTGATCCGGAAACAAGAGCTGCAATGGCTGAAGCGATGCGATCAACTATTATGCACTATGGATTCCATCCATGGGCTGTATACGGTATCGTAGCACTGGCATTAGCTTATTCACAGTTCAGAAAAGGAGAAGTTGGTTTAATATCCAAAACATTACGGCCTATTTTAGGTGATCGAGTGGATGGTCCTATCGGTAATATTGTTGATGTGTTATCGGTGTTCGCAACCATTATTGGTGTCGCTGTTTCTTTAGGGATAGGGGCAATGCAAATCAATGGGGGCTTGAACTATCTCTTCGGTATCCCTAACAATCAGCTCGTCCAAGGTATCATCATCGCTGTTGTTACGGTATTATTCTTATACAGTGCCTGGAGTGGATTAAGCAAAGGTATTCAGTATTTAAGTAATTTAAATATGATCCTGGCAGGCCTATTGTTTGTTGCTATCTTAATTCTCGGTCCAACTTTATTTATTCTCAATATGATGACAAGTTCGACTGGTGATTATTTCAATACATTATTATTTAATAGTTTGGATGTAGCCCCATTAAACGAACAAAAACATGAGTGGATGCAGTCCTGGACGATCTATTATTGGGGTTGGTGGATGAGTTGGAGTCCATTTGTAGGTATATTTATTGCAAGGATTTCTCAAGGACGATCCATCCGGGAATTTATCTTTGCGGTACTACTCGTTCCAACTTTTGTGAGTATATTTTGGTTTAGTGCATTTGGTTTGACAGGAATTGAAGTAGGACAAAATGCACCAATCATATTTGATCTTCCACCGGAAACGCAGTTGTTTGGTATTTTCAATGAACTCCCGATGAGTATCATTTTATCTGTAATTACGTTGGTGCTTATATCATCCTTTTTCATAACCTCAGCCGATTCTGCAACCTTTGTTTTAGGTATGCAAACAGCCTTTGGTACGTTACATCCTGCAAATTTTGTTAAAGTCGTATGGGGGTTATCATTATCAGCAATCGCATATATATTGCTGTTAGCAGGTGGAGAAAGCGGATTAAATGCCTTACAATCTGCAGCAATTATATCTGCATTGCCATTCAGTGTTGTCGTCATATTAATGGCAATCGCATTTTATAAAGATGCCAATCAGGAAAGAAAGTCCTTAGGTTTAACACTTACCCCGAACAAAAAAGCAATGAAAGAATATATTGAGAAGTCAAAGGAAGAAGAAGATAAAGAAAGAAGCTAAGTACACGGGAGACTGTGAAATTGACTGGGACAATTACAATGAGCCGTATCTGTTTGGATACGGCTCATTCATTATTTATGCCAAAAAAATTCTCCATCCGCATTGTCTGCGCAGGTCGCTTTATGTGACATGCTTTGGAATACTTTATTTTCTTAACTTAATTCAAGTTGAATTCCATTAATCAAAGCCTTATGAAGACAATGGGGGCATCGTCCAAGACTGCGTGCGATCCTCTACATTGCTATTTTGCTTTCTGCCACGCCATTTTATTGCTGTACCCCCAAGACTTAGATGGTACTATTAGTTATATATCCAATTGATAAGGTTCTTATGTATCCTAAGGAAGCTGCCTATGAATAATGGCAGAAATGCAAGTTCACTCACATGTTTCCTTGTTTATCGTAAATAATAATCATAATTATATTCTTACATCGAGGTGACAAGGGTGAGACGAAATAGTTATTCAAAAGCAGAGATTATTTTGGAAGATGTCAACGTATACTGCGAATATATTTTAAATGGGAAGCCTCCAATACTATTAATTCACGGGTTTGTTTCGTCCATTTATACATTTAATCGCCTTATACCATTACTTGAGAAACATTTTTCAATTATTGCTTTAGATTTACCGGGCTTTGGAAAAAGTGAAAAATCAACCTCCTTTGTATATAAACATGAAAACTATGCGAAGTTGGTTGCCAAATGTATCGACTATTTCAGCTTAGAGAATGTGTGTATCATCGGTCATTCGATGGGTGGGCAAGTAGCCTTACATACCGCGAGAATCATCCCGGAAAAAATCAATAAGTTAGTTTTACTAAGCAGCTCTGGCTACCTGCGAAGTACGAATCGATGGATGGTTTATTGCTCCTATCTTCCGTTATTTAACCAGATGGTGAAGCAACGGATTAAAAGAAGTAATGTAAGGGCAAGCCTGCAAAATGTTTTTTATAATCCATCCTTAATCACAGACGAACATATTAGAGAATTTGAAACTCCATTAAAGGATAAGAATTTCTATAAGTCTTTAATAAGATTATTACGACAGCGTGAGGGTGATTTAAGAAGTGATCAACTAAGAGAAATCCAGACACCCGCATTATTAATATGGGGGCAGGAAGATAAGGTGGTACCATTAGGAGTGGGCAAACGATTGGTTGGGGATTTGCCAAATGCCAGATTAATTACGTATGAAGAGACCGGTCATTTTGTTACAGAGGAACGGTCGAAGGAGATTTATGAAGAAATCTTTAATTATATTATAATGTGAAAGAAATTAGATAAGGTATTAATGGTATAAAATAAGAATCCTGACCATTATGTGGCTTCTTCTTAAGGAGATAATAATGCATTTACTACGGAAATAAGTGAGACGTACATCGAATGAAGCGATGTACGTCTATTGTTCATAACTGCTTAATAACCATAATAATGTGGATAGTACGGATATGGACCCGGGTATGAAGGGTATGGTGGATATGGTGCATATACTGGATAAGGTGGATAATAACCATAATTCGGACTGAAAACTGCACCTGCCAAAAGCCCTCCTGCCAGAGCACCTACAAATGGTACGATAAAAGGACCAACAAATCGCTGTTCCCCGTGAAAATCTTGGCTTTCCACTCTATAATACGGTTGCTGTAAATAGCTCTCATATAAATCATTCACTTGCTCCGGAGATTCCATTGTTTCTTTCCATTCTTTATTCATCTATTCCCCTCATTTCTAAATACATATCTACTCCATTAGCCTATGCACCGGGTTACTAAAATTACTGGGCTATTGTACTGATTTCGAATTAATTTTAAACCCTTACTTTTTTTGTTTTGCATTAACTTTTTCCAATCTCAGTGACTTTAAAAGAGAATACACCATAAGCAGCAAAATAATAGAAAATGGAAAAGCAGCAATAATCATCACATTTTGTACTGCTAGCAGTCCTCCGCTATATAACAAAGTGATAGCAGTTAATGAAAGAACGATACCCCAAACGAATTTAATCCGTTTTGCTGGATTTAAAGATCCATTAGTGGAATGCATACTCAAAACAAACGTCGCTGAATCCGCAGAAGTTATAAAGAAAACAACAATTAAAATTATCGTTAAAATCGAAGCAATTGTACTGAACGGCATTGTACTCAAGATACCAAATAACATCTCTTCTTCTGCAAGGGAAGAAATGTTCATAATTCCTTGTGATTCAAGAGATATTCCTGTACCACCAATCAACGTAAACCATAAAAAACTAACTAGAGAAGGAACAAGTAAAACTGCAATAGTGAATTCTCTAAGTGTACGCCCCCGTGAAACTCTGGCAATAAATGTACCTACATATGGTGACCAAGCAATCCACCAAGCCCAATAAAAAATTGTCCAATCATTAATCCACCCGCGATCTTCAGGGCTACCAGGTGCGATACGAAAACTAAGTTCAGGAAGGGTCTGAATATATGTTCCAAGTGTATTTGTGAAAAGGTTCAACGAATACAAGGTAGCTCCACCAAAAATCCCGATAAATAAGAACAAAAGGAAAGTTAACAGCATATTAAAATTACTCAGGAGACGAATCCCTTTATTTAGTCCTGTCATGGCTGAAGTTAAGAATAAGATACTTACAATAATGATAATAATTACTTGAATATAAAATGCAATCGGTAAGTCTGTTAAGTAGGAAATTCCCCCATTTATCTGCACTGCACCATACCCAAGACTAGTTACAATACCTGTAACCGTTGCAACCAAAGCTAAAGTATCGATTACCTTACCTGCTACTCCATCTGTATTCATAATTGGTGAAAGTGTAGCACTTATTAAACCAGATTTTCCCTTTCTAAACTTAAAGTACGCAATACATAGTGCAATAATGGCATAGATTCCCCAAGCATGGATACCGTAATGAAAAAAGACAAACCGCATAGATTCTCTCGCCGCTTCACTAGTTCCTTCTTCAACTGTCGGTGATTGTATTCCAAAGTGTGATATTGGTTCTGCTGCACCGAAAAAGACAAGACCGATACCCACTCCAGCACTAAATAACATTGCGAACCAAGATAAATAACCATATTCTGGTTTATCATCTGGCTTTCCAAGTTTGATATCTCCATAAGAACTTACAATTAAAAACAGGCATATAACTGTAAAAAGTGTTACGGAAATTAAATAATACCATCCAAAGGTATTCGATATAAAACTTTGAATAGTTCCGGTTATACTTTCCAGTGCGGTTGGAAATAGAACACCGGATACAATGATCACAGCCAGTATTCCAATTGCCCAGTAAAAAACCGGCTGTACTTTGTTTGTTGACTTCATTCATAAAAATTCCTTTTGTCACTGTTTTACATCATCTAAGTATCGATGATGTAACTCTCATTTAAACCTTGATTATGTTCTGTTTTTTATTATTTCTAAATAGCGCTATTTAATACTGGTTTTATAAAAGCTCACAATATGCCATAATTGGATTACCAGTATGCCTGTCTCTATAGCCTTTCATAGCTATCGTTTTTAACTATAACAAGTGATACATTTTATGAATTAACTTTCTGGCATTTATCTCATGGTAAAATCCAAAAAAATTTATTACTTCATTTATAAGTGATTTTTCATTTCTCATTGGAATTAAGGCTGAGGGATTATCCTCGACTAGAATTTCAGTTGACTCTGACTGCCTTATCCCTGTTTCTAATAGAAGTAACATACACGTATAGTCTCAAAGCCACGGAAAGATACGCTTGTCCGGTGCATTTAGTAACGCTCTTAGCTCCTTTAATGTAAAAGCCTCTATATTTCCCGTTCGATCCTTTAACAACGGGTAGCCTTTTATCAGATTGTTTAAGGATATACTTCGACTCATACAAAAAGCCGAATAGCGTTCGGGTAGCCCGAATTGACGTATTAATTGAACGTCTAAACTGTCCGGTCTTATCTTTGTAATACGTAATAGTATCCGGTCTAAGTACTCGACGATCTGCGTTGTTAATAAAGCGTCGTACCTATTCATCGTGGGACAACGTTTCCAGCTCGATAGGCTCCGTTGCTATATCGACTACATGCGGTGCTATTTTATTGCTGCGTCGATTGCCTATAAAAAAACGCTCCCCACCGAATTAATCAAAGGAAAGCGAAAGTAAGCGTACCTATGCACGGGACTAAATGTCGTACGCTCAACGCAAAAAAGACGACGCACTCCGAAGAGAACGCCGTCCTATTAATGTTATGATACCGGTGGTCGGGGTCGATTATTGCTTATAAAGGTTGATATATTAATGCTAGAGAAAAACTATGTGTAAAATAAGTGTAAAAATCCGTGTTAATTAGAAATACACCTCAATGAAAAGGAATTTAGTAATTCGTTGTGGCGTAATAAAATAACTCACCTTTTCGAACTAGGTGAGCTAAAGTAATATTTTGAATGTATTATTTCATACCTAATACAACTGATTTGATTCTTAGTCAAGTATTTTTTCATTATTTTGTTAGAGTGAATGCTTGAGAAGCGCATCTGTTCCGCTTTATCTTTTATTCATATCGTTTATCCTTTTTTCAATATGGCTATGGACCTTTATAACTTGGAAGCCTCTTTTCTTCAATCAAAGTTCATTTTATAAGATTACATCATGCCGCCCATGTTGCGAGCCTAGTTTTTCTATTATTTCACATATATTAAATGCTTATATATCAATGATTTTGGTCATCTTTAATGAAGAATCATTTTGTGTGATTGTTTCTTTTTCCTTATTCTTGTTACCTTTTTGTTACCTTCAATATTATTTCGTTTTTAGCAAAAGTTGTGTATTGTACATGGTCTCAAATTGTGACTTAGACCAATAAACTGAACCTTCCATTTCAAACTTGAAAAATGACCGTTTTCAAATCGTTTCATAAGACATTATAAACGCTGTTCTATCAGCATTTATATCCCATTGACTTTTTTTAAATTACTTCATATTAAATAATTATTCGTAGGCACAAATTAGGCATGTAATTATTTTGTTGTTAACGGGAGGGCATGTTCCTTCTCTAATTATTATATCCTAATATATGCTATGGTCTTTTAAAACTTCAAATTAGGAGGAAGTTTTAAACTGTTGAATTTGAGCCAATAACCACTTCCTTAGCTAAGCGATTGGCTTTACTATCAATAAGTATCTTATTCGCCCTAACCCTTATTGGATCAAGCTTTGTCTTTTGTTGTATTATCTTTAGTATCATTAATTGATAGTTTAGGAAAGTATATAAATTGGAGAAATTCCTTGGAATCTCTTGCCTTTTCTATACCTGGAGGTTTTCCACAACTGTGGCAATTCCCATACCACCCGCAATGCATAAAGTTACAAGACCGTACTTTTTACCTGTCCGTTCCAATTCATGAATCAGTTTTGTAAGTAAAATAGCACCAGTTGCTCCAATCGGATGCCCCATCGCTATTGCTCCACCATTTGGATTCACCCTGTTTATATCCAAACCAAGCTCTTTGATACAGGCGATAGACTGGGAGGCAAATGCTTCATTAAGTTCTATGATTCCGATATCTTGAATCGATAAATTCGTCTGTTTTAAAGCTTTCAGCGTTGCATCTACAGGCCCCATTCCCATCGTTTCCGGGGAAACACCTGCTGCTGCCTGAGCTATAATTCTTACCTTTGGCTTTAGGTTACGCAATTTTGCCGCTTCTTCTGTCATAACAAGTAGTGCTGCAGCGCCATCATTACGTCCACTTGCATTTCCCGCCGTAACCGTACCACCTTCTTTAAAAACAGGTTTTAATTTCCCTAACTTCTCAATTGTTGTCTCTCTTGGATGTTCATCCACTTTAAAGTCAATAGAAGACTTTCTTGTTTCCACTGAGTATGGAGCAATTTCTTTTTCAAAATACCCCTTATCAATAGCATTCTTTGTTTTTTCTTGACTTCTGAGTGCAAACTCATCTTGTTCCTCGCGTGTGATTCCGTATTTCTCCGCAACATTTTCCGCTGTAAGACCCATATTTAAATCCCCATATTTTTCTGCAGGCTGGGATCCTGGCTGACTTGCCGTATTGGGATCCTTTAACTCTACATTTCCTGCTTTAAGACCAAATCGTACACCACTTACATAGTATGGAGCAGTACTCATGGACTCGGCACCACCAGCAATAATGATATCGCTTAAATTAGACTGAATTTGTTGGGCAGCAGAATTAACTGCCTGAATTCCTGATCCGCATTGCCGATGTACCGTATAACTTGGAATATGAATCGGAAGTTCCGCACGAAGTGATGCGACACGTGCAAGGTTCGAAACGTCTGAGGTTTGCTTTGCCTGACCAAGTATTACTTCATCAATGGCATCTCTTTCAATACCTGTCCTGTTAATAAGGGCCCGAATCACATGTTCACCGAGTATATCTACTGTTTCATTCCCGATAGTACCACCGAGTTTACCAATTGCTGTACGTACAGAATCTACAATTACTATATTGTTCAATTGGTTCTCCTCCTTCTTCAAGTTTTCTTATTATCTCTGTTTCCTTTTTTCTTCACTTATTATATTAAAGCTACTGGACAGTTACTTTTCATAGTATAACTTTTTCTATCCTTTTGATTAAAAACATATATAAGAAGATAGTCACTCATGATCCAGGAGATTTAGGCTATAGAGAAAGTCTCTCTACAACCCTATATAATTTTCTCCTTCTTATTAGGATATTTAAAAGTTTAATATCATCCCAGTCTTTGTTCCCTCATAAATTCTAGATATACTCGCATCTCTGTAATAACGCTCTTTTGGATATTGTTTCATATATTGATGGATACAAAAGCAGGAGGCATAACAGATAAAACTAGTTTGGTAGAGTAACTAAATAGGTGACTAACATTCTTTAAGTGGACTCTAGCCATTTAAAAGCAATACCTAATAATATCCCTACATTGCTTGTTCGAACAATAAGTAAAAATATGCAGCATTTAATTAATTGATAAAGAGGGGCACATCATTTTGCAGGCACCACCTCCTACTGTTCATTATTAGTAAAATTAAGGCTTGAAAAACTGATGCAAATGTTTATCTACTCATTCACCTGTTGAAGTTCGAGTACATTTCCATCTGGATCAAATAAGAAAATTTGATACCAGCCTTCGATTGACCACTCACCCATATCTGAGAAAGCTACATTGTTCTCTTTTAATCGTTCTTTAATTGGCTCAATGTCATTGACTCGGAATGCTAGATGGCCGTTCACAAGCGGGTTCACATAATGTCCGGTTTTGTGGCCATTCAGTAAATCCTTTTTAGAAATATGAATTTGATTTCCGTTCTCATCCACCAAAAATCTTGTTTCTCCATCATATTGTTTTAAAATTCTTCCGCCATGCATGTCTTTATTTTCGGTTAAGCCTAGTGCATCTCTATAGAATGTTGTCATTTCTCCTACTTTATTTGTACTGAAATTTCTGTGGTGAAGCTGAATATCCATTTGATGATCTTCCGGTTCTGCATCAACTTGCTGAACTTCAATAACATTACCGTCAGGATCGTATAAAAAGATTTGATACCAGCCTTTTATAGACCATTCTCCAAAATCTGAATAAGGCACATTATGTTTATCCAATCTTCCTTTTAATTCCTCAATGTCATCCACTCGAAATGCTAAATGCCCATTTACAAGCGGGTTCACATAGTGCCCTGTTTTATGACCATTAAATAGATCCATTGTAGCAATATGAATTTGATAATCTCCTCCCGCTAATAAAAAGCGAGTATCCCCACCATATCCTTGGTCAGTAATTCTTTCACCGCTTATTTCCTTACTTTCTTCCAAACCTAATACCTTTTTATAAAATGCAGCCATTTCTTCCACATTATTTGTACTAAAATTTTGATGATGGATTGTCGTTTTCATCGTATTCTCTCCTTAGTATAATTATTTTTTAACTATAAGTATTCTTGCCAGCAGTTCCTTAAGGTTTTAATAAAACTTTTACACCTTCTCCATTTATTGCAACTTTGAAAGCTTCCTCAAAATCCTCTAATGGGAATTGATGAGTAATGGATGGAGCAACATTTAATTTGCCTTCAAGCAGAAGTTCTTCCATTAGATCCCATGTTTCCCACATTCTGCGACCATGAATTCCTCGTAAAGTTATTTCTTTTGCTACCAAACCAGATAGATCTAAGGATATATCTCCTGGGAACAGACCAACCATTACAGCAATTCCGCCTTTTTTCAAATATGGGACCGCTTCAGTAAAAGCTCGGCCACTTCCAGTCGTCTCTATAATCACATCCGCTTTACTATCTCCGAATACATCAGTTAACCCTGTTTCAGCTGGGTTAAAGATATTAAAATCACCACATTGAGAGGCAACATCCAGTCTCGCTTGTTTTAAATCACTGATATATACAGATTCAGCACCTAAAGCTAGGCTAGCACACGCCGAATAAAGGCCAATTGGTCCAGCTCCGAGTACAGCAACTTTTTTACCCTGCACATCTCCAACTTGAGCTGCGTGCATACCTACCCCCAGTGGTTCGAGAATTGCTCCTATTTCTTCAGGAATGGAATCTGGTATCTTACGCAGACATACTTCTGGAACAACAGCCCATTCAGCAAAACAACCATCGGTATGCAGGCCGAAATATGTTAAGTTTTCACAAATGTGCTGATTTCCATTTAAACATAACTCACACTCACCACACGGAATATGCGTTTCGACACTTACTTGATCACCGACTACAAAAGACGTAACTCCTTCTCCAAGCCCAACAACTTTCCCAACACATTCATGTCCCGATATACCGGGCACTTTAATTCCTACTCCTTTTGCCCAATTATCCCATTGGTAAATGTGTAGATCTGATCCACAGATTGCAGACACTTTCACAGAAATCAGAACTTCTCCCTTATCGGGGGTTGGATTTTCAGACTCTTTAAATGTAAAGCCAGGTGCCTCATGCTCTTTAACTAGAGATTTCATTCTCGTAATTCCCCTTTCAATAAGATTTAATAGCCAAAACGAGTAATCATAAATAGTAGTTTGCTATAAATACAGCAGAAATCTTCTACGTAAAATCTTGTATAATTTCCGCCAAATGCAACGGATGTACAATGCACAGCATTCCTACCATTCAATTTCCTAACTTTTGTTTCTACTAAATACTGGCACATCGGAGGCATACAATTTGTTTTAAAATTTACTCCCTTTTTTATAAGAACTAAATAAGCACTTTTCCCTTTGCTTTATCATTGAATCTTAACTATTTACCAGTAAATACAGGTTCTCTTTTTTCTACAAAAGCACGTATCCCTTCAAATCGATCCTGTGTATCCAAACAACGGCTGTAGTATATATCCTCTTTTTCTCTAGCCTCACTGTCATGCATTCCGTATAAATCATTAATGGATGTTTTGCAATTATGGACGGCGAATGGTGCGTTTTTTGCGATAATATCAGCTAACTCAATCGCTCTGTCAAGCAAATCAGATGAATCCACCAGCTCATTTATTAATCTAATTTGATTTGCTTCTTCTGCTTTAACAAGTCTTCCTGTAAAAAGCCATTCTTTTGCAATATGTACAGGAACTCTTCTTTGAAGCAAGCGAGAGCCGCCTCCTCCCGGCATTATTCCACGAGTTACCTCAGGAAGACCGAAAACAGCATTTTCTGATGCGAGAATCATGTCACAATTAAGTGCTAGTTCAAATCCGCCTGCTAAAGCATACCCATCCACTACGGCTATAACTGGCTGCGGCAAATCGGCAATAGACTGAAACATATCAGCAAAAATTTCATGGTGACGTTGAAATTCTTCATCCGTTATTCCATTTCTCTCTTTTAGGTCAGCTCCAGAACAAAATGCTTTGGAATCAGCGGAAGTCAGCAGCACAGCACGAACATCGCTTTTTTCAATTTGCTCACAAATATCAACAATTTGTTTCCCCATGTCCGTGTTAAATGCATTACGTGCTTCAGGTCGATTTAATGTAATTTTTCCAGTATGGTTATTGGCACCTATTCTTTCCCACTCAACAAAGACCATTAGTTCACTTCCTTTTTTTCAAATATTAAATTCTAATTCGGATGATGAAAATCATGTTATCAGACAAGTGTTTATAAAGCATTTCCTTTTAAATAGCTTTTTCAGCCTTCATTTCTTCTATTTCACTTTCTGTATACCCCAGCTCGGATAGAATCTCACCCGTATGTTCTCCAAGTAAAGGCGGATATTGTCTTACTTCACCTGGTGTTTCTGAAAATTTAACCGGGAAACCTGGCATTCTTAAGTTTTTTATATGCGGATGTTCAACATTAATGATCATTTCCCTTTCAATGACTTGAGAATGATTTATAACTTGATCGATTGTATGAATAGGTCCACATGGGACTCCAACTTTTTCCGTTTTTTCAAAGACTTCCTTGCTTTCCATAAGTACCAATCTGCTCTTTAAGATTGGAACAAGTTCTCCCCTATTCTCAACCCTTTTCTGATTTGTTTTAAATCGGCCATCTTCCAGCAAGTCCATCCAATCCATGGTTATGCAGCAGTTTTCCCACTGTCTGTCATTTCCGACCGCCATTATTATATTTGCATCTTTTGTTTCGAATGCTTGGTAAGGGACAAGTGTAGGATGCGCAGATCCCATTTTTCCTGCAGGTTTTCCTGTTGCAAGATACCCTGTTGCCATATGATTCAGTAGCATTACTTGCCCATCTAATAAGCTCACATCAAGGAGTTGTCCTTTCCCCGTCTTTTGTTTTGCAAAGAGGGCGCTTTGAATTCCATATGCAGCGAACATTCCTGTCGTTAAATCCACAATCGACATTCCTGCCTTTACCGGCGTACGATCTGGTTCACCAGTAATGCTCATCAGTCCCCCAAATCCTTGCAACAACAGATCATAACCTGCACGATACTTTTCTGGACCTGTACGGCCAAAGCCAGATATGGAACAGTAAATTAAACCCGGATTTATTTTCTTTAAATCATCATAACCATATCCCATTTTATCAAGGGAGCCGGTTTTGAAATTCTCTACTAACACATCAGCCTCTTCAACCAGCTTATAAATTATATCTTTTCCACGTTGACTCTTTAAATTTATCGTTATGCTTTTTTTATTTCTATTTGAAGAAAGATAATAACAACTTTCTCCATCCCATTCAGGCGGAGTGAAATTCCTTGCTTCATCTCCTGTTCCAGGCTGCTCGACTTTAATGACATCTGCCCCGACATCACCTAATAGCATGGTGCAAAATGGACCAGCTAGCGTTCTTGTTAAATCAAGTATTTTGATACCTTCTAGTGGTTGCATATCTATCTCTCCTTTACAGTATTATTCATCTGGTATAATCATCATATATTTCGGGCTCCCAAGCTCTTCCCTCCATCGACATGAAGGACTTGACCCGTAACATATCTCGCTTCTTCTGATGCAAAGAACAGTATAGAATTTGCTATGTCTTTCGGTTCTCCAATTAAAGGAGTAGGCTGTGCTTTAATAAGATCTTCCTGTACCTTCTGAGGGAGATTTCGGATTAAAGGCGTATCAATTAATCCTGGTGCAATACAGTTTACTGTAATATTGAACTTAGCAAATTCAAGGGCTAATGCTCGTGTTAAACTTACAAGGCCTCCCTTGGATGCAGAATAGTTGGATTGCCCAACCTGACCTAACCAGGCACGAGAGGAAATATTGATAATCCGTCCATATTCAGCATCTTTCATATGTCCTAGTACAGCCTTGGAACAAATCCATGCACCTTTTAAATTGACATCCAGAACAAAATCAAAATCTTGTTCAGGCATTTTTAGGATCAGGTTGTCTCTCACAACTCCTGTATTATTTACTAATCCATCTATCTTCCCGTAACGATTGATGATTTCCCCTACCATCTTCTGCACTTCATCTGTTTTCGTAATATCTGCCTGAAGACCAATTGCATCCTGACCGTTTTCATTAATTTCTTTTGCAACCTTTTCAGCCTTTTTAATATTTATATCGTTAATGACGACTTTTGCACCATGCTGTGCTAATTTTTTTGCAATACCTTCACCAATTCCGCTTCCGGAACCGGTGACTAAAAATACTCTATTTTTTATATTCATTTCTATATGCTCCTTTCCGAATAGGGTTGAATTCGTTTAAAACGTTTTCTGACCGAGTGTATTAAAGTTGATGTAGCAATGCAGTGTATCTATTTATTTACTCATTTCCATTTATAAGGTTACCTGATACCTGCACTAGTACGATTTAAATTCTTTTAACAAGCGCTTACAAATATTTTTTTAAACAAACTATAAACCCACTTAAAACTTATAAGGTTATAAGGTTATCAGACAACCTGGTAGTATGTGTTTGAAGATTAATTAAAAGTTATCATAATATCTTTTAGTTGTCCAATAATAATTTAAATTATCTAAAAAATAGCTAAGCCAGGATATTTCTGCCTGGCTTATTCGAAAAATAAATCCATTCAACTTCTTACTTTTTTGATTTCATATGATTTTTCAGCTCATACTCAAAATGTTCCAGATGTTTTTGCATTGCATTTTGAGCTTTCTCTGCATCTTGTTCTACAATTGCTTGATAGATCACTTTATGCTCACTTAAAACCAAAATGGTCGATAATGGATTACTAAATCCCATTCTGCGTATTTCTTTCATCGCTTTTTCCATTGGTTCGGAAATCGTATCCAACAGCCGAACCATAATCGAATTTTGGGTCCCCTGTGCGATTGTCTGATGAAAGAGCATATCCTCTTTTTCACTTTCATTATTTTCTAACAGATTAGCTTCCATCTGATCAATAATTTGCTGCAGCTTTTTCAAATTACGCCCATCTCTATTCTTTGCTGCCAACTGCACATTAGATATTTCTATCAGCTTACGAGCCTCCATTAATTCAAGAATGGTTTGATCGCTTAACAGCAGCCCCGTAAAGTCAGGCATTCCAATATCTTCCGGATCCACTTTGCGTACGATACTTCCTTCCCCTTGTCTGGATTGAATCAGCCCCATGAATTTCAGAGCACTTAATGCTTCTCTGATTGTTGAACGTCCAACTGAATACAACTCGCACAATTCTTTATCAGAGGGTAATTTTTCTCCTGGTTTCAGTTTACCATCTAAAATTTGCTTTTTTATATGTTCAGCTACTTCTTCATAAATTTTTACTGTTTTCACTTTAAATGGTTCCATAATTTCCTCCTGCAAAATTATATTTTCTAAAAAGAAAGTAAATTTTTTATAGACATAAAAATATTTTTCTGTTAAGATGTACCCACAAAAGCTTCTTACTTTTCAGACAAATCCTGTCTGATAACCTGATTATAACATTTCTAATATCTTATTGCTTAATTAAGAATTTAAATAAATTCTTTTTTGTTTTATAAACTTGTCTGATAACCTGTATATATTGTTTATCATATAAGGTTATAAATTCTATAATCAGGTAAAACGACAGAACTTTTTCATTCTTTGAATAAATGTCTCTCGATAAATTATTGCTCTAAGTATCGGGTGGGCAATTACAGAATAGTAGTATCCTTTTAATACCATTCAAAGAGTTGAAATTCAGGTAGGTCTGATAGTTGAAGGGAAACAAGAAGATAGGGAAAGGGGAATATGTAGATATGAGTAAAGGTCGAATTGGATTTATTGGAGTTGGAACGATGGGAAGACACTTAGTTCATAACTTAATCAAAAATGACTATGAAGTGTTTGTCTATGACATGAAACAAGAAGCTTTAGATTATGTGGTAGCTTTTGGCGCAAAACCTGCCGAAAGCTTAAAACAATTAATGGAGGCAAGTCAAACCGTATTTGTAGCCGTCATGACGGATGATCAAGTGAAATCGGTTATCGCAGGTGAAGACGGATTATTAGAATATGCGACACCTGAGAAACTGATTGTTATTAACAGTAGTATTAACCCACAAACCGTTCTTTCTATGGCAGAGCTGGCAAACAAAAAAGGAGTCAATATCATTGATGCTCCAATGAGCGGAGGAGAACCAGGTGCAATTGAAGGAACCCTTACATTTATGGTTGGCAGTAATGATAAACAGTTGTTTGAGCAAATTCGTCCAATCTTAAATTGTATCGGTAGCAGTATTTTCTATGTAGGGCCGACTGGATCTGGAGAAGCTATCAAACTGGCAAATAATCTCATGGCACTCTGTAATAACTTAATTGCATTAGAATCCGTTAAATTAGCAAAAGGTTACGGAATTACAGAAGAACAGCTAATGGAAGTTGCCGGACTGAGCACCGGAAACAGTTACATTGTTGAGAACTGGGATTATTTTGGGAATATGATGCAAACGCATTCATTAGCTGGAACAAAAGATGTCTATACATTTTTAACAAAAGATATCAAGCTCGCTGTAGAATCAGCAAATGCAATCGATCTATCCCTGCCGATCGGCGGACTTTGCTGGCAGCTTTCAGATTCGGAATTAGAGAAAAGAGATAAAGAGAATAGAAAATCAGGCCGCATTTATGATACACCTTATACAGCTGAACCTGTTTAATCGGTATTGAAAGCGGTTTATAATAGGTGCATTTTCAAAAATAGAAATAACCCGTACAAGCAGTCTGTACTGGTTATTTCTATAAATCATTTTATTTTCTCCAAGTATATCGGAACAAATCCTTTGTGTTTTTTAATGACTATTGCATCATCTAATATTTCAGTCATTATGTTTTTACATTTTAGACTTCTTTCTTTTTTATAGTTATAATTTTATTTTCACTATTGTTATAGGGAAATCACACCATTGATCATTTGATACAATCTAATTTTTAAAGGCTCCGTATACAAATTAAGATTATTTGTTAGTATTCCATTGTAAGGAATTATATCACTTTCCTTTCCTTAAAATCCGATAACATGAAGTGTTGTTACTTGTCTGATAATATAACGATCTTAAAGTATGATTGCATCAAGTGATGGTAAACAATACCGACATCGTTTGTAAGGGCTTACAACACTTTATCTTATCAGTCGGACTGATAAGATGAAGTATATTTTCTAATCTTCCAGTTATTATTTAGAGCGTATTGGTTTTTTGCATTTTTGATAAGACGAATACTATGTCTAAAAGTATTCCGAACAAAAGAAAGCTTAATCACTGCTAGGACGCTGAGATTAAATATTCTCTAGCAAAGTCTTTTTACCTTTTTATAGATTTAAAATTAATGGACTAACAATGGAAATGGGGAATAATATATGATACCAATAAAAAAATCTTTAGACCGAATCCCTGGCGGAATAATGATAATTCCTTTATTCCTAGGTGTACTCGTTAACAGCTTTGCTCCCGACTTATTGCGGATTGGTGGTTTTACAGAAGGACTATTTGTTAATGGAGTTGTTCCGCTTGTCGGCTTTTATTTTGTCTGTATAGGAGCTGAAATTAATTTAAAGACGGCAAAGGGAGCTCTGGCAAAAGGAACAACGATGCTGGTTACAAAATGGGTTATTGGCGCATCATTGGGTATACTTGCTTTCTGGATGGCCGGCCCAAGTGGTTTATTTTTAGGTCTGGCCCCTCTTGCCATCATTGCAGCCATGACAAATAGTAACGGTACGATGTATATCGCCATTGCAAGCCAATTTGGGGAAAAAGATGACAGAGCTGCGATCGGTATCCTATCATTGAATGATGGACCTTTTTTTACGATGCTAGCTTTAACGATGGTTGGATCAATGGGAGTAGGTGGCCATCTATTCTCATTGATGGATTTCGTCGCTGTTCTTTTCCCGCTCATATTGGGTATGGTTTTAGGTAATCTGGACCCTGATATGAGAAAGTTCTTATCAAAAGGTGTCGACGCACTTATTCCTTTTATGGCATTCGGAATGGGGATGGGAATTGATTTAAGAGCAATTCTGGAAGGCGGTTTGGCAGGTGTTATTTTAGGTGTACTAACTGTCCTTCTCACTGGAACTGCATGTGCTATTATTTTTAAAAAAATGGGATGGAATCCAATTGTCGGTGTAGCCGAAGGTGCAGTTGCTGGAAATTCAATCGCTACACCTGCTGCAATCGCTACGGTAAGTACAGCTTTTGCATCTGAAGTAGGAATTGCTACTGTGCAGATTGCTGCAGCTTGTGTAACATCGGGAATACTGCTGCCACTTTATGTTTCCTTTTTAGCAAAGCGATATGGCAAACAAAACAAAACCCAGCAACAACTGGAAAACCAAGAATTAGATGTTGTGGGGAGATAAATGGAAGCAATTTATCACGACCTCACAAAAAGTTCTTTCAGAACCTTTTGTGGGGTCATTTTGATTTCCACATTAAAAAACACCTCCTTCAAGTATGTTGCGAAAGAGGATTGTCCAAAGAATGTTGAAACTAGTTGATCGTGTTGATGTATACGATTTGTACCGTCTGTAGATTCACCCCCAAAACTTAAGTCCAGTTATAGCAGGTGGATATATGGATCACTATAACGAGGAAGGAATTCAAAAATAGGCTACCTCATTCCAAGATAATTCAGAATAATGATAGCCTAAAAGGCGTTAACTAGAAACATATCTTTTTAGCTTATAATAATTTATTTACCAACATAAAGAGGTTTCCTATTTTCAACAAATGCAGTCATAGCCTCTTTGCGATCTTGTGTCGCAAAGACGCCATCAAAGCAGGTTGCTTCAATCGTTAAAGCTGATTCAAGATCCACATTAGATCCTGTATGTACAGCTAATTTCATCATTCTTAATGCGACAGGTGCCTTCTGCGCTAGTTTTTCAGCCCAATCTTTTGCTGTGGATAGAAGTTCATTATGTTCAACCACTTTGTTTACAATCTGTAACTGGTAGGCTCTTTCAGCATCAATCGCTTCCCCAAAATATAGTAATTCGTTTGCAGTACCTTGTCCAACTACTTTTTGGATGCGTTGTGTACCACCGCCTCCCGGGATGACTCCTAAATTGATTTCAGGAAAAGAAAATTGCGCTTTTTTGGAGGCAATACGCAAATCACACGATAAAGCCAGCTCAAATCCACCACCACGTGCCACTCCATTAATTGCAGCGATTACAGGTTTGTTCAGATTTTCAATTTTTGAAAAGGCAATTCTTGTAAGCTGAGTTAAATCCATCATTCCAACTGTATCCATTTCCAAGATTTCATTAATATCTGCTCCAGCTACAAATGCCTCATCACCAGCACCGGTGAGCACAAGCGCATGGACATCTTGATTTTCCTCCAATTCCCCTATTAAATGGGTAATTTCTTGGTAAACTTGTGTATTCAATTTATTTCCTGGTGCATGATTGATCGTTACAACCGCTACTTTATTTTCGATATCACAAAGTAAATATTGATAATTCATTATTTCCCCTCCTAAGAATGATTTATAATAATTACGATATGGCATTTCAATATTTAGCTCGGGCATCGGTCATTGAGCCCTTGCCAAGGCAGATGATCAACCATCTATGTAGTGAAATGCTCAGATCATTTCACTTTATTCTGAAGTTTCTTTCATAATTTATATTAACTCTTGATTCCCTTTACATCAAGAGATAAGTCTTCTTCGTTGCTTATGCTTATGTTTATGTTTAATCTTTTAAAGATGCTAAATCCAACTCATCTTTTTTTTCATCTTCAAACAATTGGTTCTTTCTCCAATTTCCCCATCGATAATAAGCAAAAGAAAAGATACTACTAATGACAAAGCTTACTCCCATTCCTAAGGCAACACCACTCTGACCAATTAAAGAAGAAAAAATGGAAGTTAGAGGGTAGCGGAGAACCCAAAGTGAAAGAATGTTTAGCACTAGAACTTGAAACATCGCACCCGAACCACGAACAACTCCATTTAAAATAAAGTTAATTCCAAGGAAAGGGTAGAAAAAAGCAACAATTCTTAAATAATCCGTACCAAATGTAACCGCCTGCTCCTCTTGAATAAACAACCTCGTTAAAGGTTCAGCAAATAGAAAGACAAGACTAGTAATCGTAAGCATAACGACAATGTTAAAAGCAGTCCCAATGTTCGCAATCTCACGTACGCGACCCCATTGGTTAATACTGATATTTTGCCCTGCCATACTATTAACTGCTGTACCTAATGCCATAGCAGGAAGTGTAATCAAACTATCAATTCTTTGAGTAGCACCAAATCCAGCAACAACGCCCCCACCAAAAGAATTCACGACGGTCATAATCGCAGTCACACCTGCAAAAACGACCATCATTTGTAGTCCTGAGGGAATTCCAAGTTTTAAAATCAGCGAAACATCTTCCCTTTTTGGTAAACTAGGTATCGTAAACGGTACAAGTTTAAAACGCAGTATATACCATAGTCCGCCCAAGAATGAGACTCCTTGCGCTAATACTGTTGCCAATGCTGCTCCTTCTATCCCCCATTTGAAAACTGAAATAAATAAAGGAGCTAAAATAGTATTTAAAACAACTGCTATCATTACAAACCTCAATGGTGTTCTACTATCACCCAAAGCTCTAAGCACAGTAGCGATAAAGTTGTAACCCATTAAAAATAAAATACCTATAAAATTAATTTGTAAATAACTCTTCGCTTCAAGTAACATTTCTTGTGGAGTGTTTAAGAAGACCAATATTTGCTCAGTAAATAAATAACCAACAATACCAAAGAGAATGGATAACAATCCAAGAACCACAACAAAGGCATTTAAATATGTTTTTAAACCTTTATCATCTGCTCTTGCCTTTTGTTGGGATATGATCGTTAATGTTGTATTATTGATTCCAATAATAAACGCAAGCACTGTTACCAAAACAGTAGACGAAATGGCAACCGCACCAAGCGCATTCGCTCCTATTAGATTACCAACCCACAGGCTATTAATGATTTGCAGAGAGGCTTGTAATAAATTCGCTAGCATAATAGGTCCTGAGTAAAAGACCATTTGCTTTATAATTGAACCCTTCGTAAAATCTTGTTGCGACAAAAATAACACTCCTTATTTCATTCCGTCTTAAGTAATCACAATACGTAGACAGACACCAAATTTATTCTATAATTAATTTCCCTCGCAAAGCATGCTGCCAAAATCTGAACCCTTCGTTAAAACATGTCACAGCTCACCCGCTATTATAAAGGCACGAACATCTAATAAAGAAAATACACATATTAAGCAAATTCTAATATGTGTAATGGATATCTATTAGAAACTACTTTACTATTATTACAACTCTTGATTATATTGACATCTTTCCTATTTATATTAGTACTGTAGAATGTATGATTATTAAGACTTAGAAAATATTCCTTTAATCTTGGATTTAATAGAAGAATCTCCGCCTTTTAAAAGCCAACTATCATGTAACCACATTTCAGATATTCGCCCACCTATCCATACCATTTCTTGCTCGAATGAAATAATATCTTTATCTGGACCAACGATTACCCAAGCCCATCTATTTTCAAGCGGTGCATAGAACTTACATCTCATACCAGTAACTGTCATTTTTTCACCATCTACCATAATGGCTGTATCTTCTGGACGGATCCACGTATTCTCTAATCGTTCAAATAAACCAGGCTGAGTCTGATCAATAAATGTTTTTGAAATTTGTAGGGTTTCTTGACTAGAAGGAAGTTGCTGACCTGTAACAAAGCGTCGGTCCATCCATATCGTCCCTAAAATTCGATAACTATCTTGATTAACTGTAAAAGAAAAATGTTCCCCACCTAATCCATTATTGTCTCCATTTGATTTTTCATAACGAAATACCCAAACATCATCTTTATTCTGCCTTTCACTCCTAACCTCCTTAAATTCATAACCCAGGGGAATAGATATAGTTTCAAGGACTTTGCTCAATGCACTTTGATATCGTTCTTCCTTTATTTCTTCTTGGTTGTTTTGCTCTGTTTGGCTCATTGATGACACCTCGTTTTATTTTTTTATTAAGCTTAGAATCTAAAATGATTTGTAGACACTATTTAATTAGATAGCGATTAGCTAACGGAATTTCCTAATATAACTTAAACACCTTAGTAGAATTATATTTTCACCCCTTTTATTCATTTTTAACTTTTAATGGTAGGCATAAATAATCTTTTTCCATGAGAATACATACGACGAATGAACATTAACTACACTTATTGTAACCTAGTTACAACTTAAGTCAATAAATAGCTTTTTTGTTTGTAAATTATCTACTACTATTGTAAAATAGTTACACAAGGTATCGGAGGTGACAGTATGACTAATTTAAATGAGCCAGATCCATTAATTAAAAAGTTAGTTGTTGGCATCGGAGAAGTTTCAGACATAACTAGCGTACCAACACGAAAAATCCGTTATTGGGAGGAAAAAGGGGTTATTACTTCTGTAGAAGATGCCGAAGGAGCTACTAGAAGGTTTGATTTCTGGAACATAAAAAAAATTATTTTTATTCAGGAACTAATTGAAGAAGGGTTTACGCTTGATGCTGCAGCAAAAAAAGTAGAAGTCCGAATGAAAAACATGAGTCAAGCATTTGATAAGTTAGCAAATTCATCAAATAATAATGAATCTAAATAGCTTGATCCTAAACAAAAACTTCAAAATATAAAAACACCAGGCAAGTCCTGAATGGTGTTTTTAGAGCCTGAGATTAAGCATCTTCCTATTGAGCAATTTAATTGTAAAAACAACACATTAAGAGTAAGATATATTTATATTTAATTAAAAATATTTCAATTCAATACAAATTAATCATTAGGAGAGAAAAATATGGAAATTAAAGCTGCTGTTGCAAAAACTGTCGGAGAAGAATTAAAAATAGAAGACGTAGAACTAACGGATCCAGGCGCTGAAGAGGTTTTAATTAAAATCGTTGCTACTGGCGTGTGTCATACTGATGCAGAATCAATAAATGGTAGAGGCGCTCCCTTCCCCGCTGTGCTTGGTCACGAGGGTGCTGGAATTGTAGAAAAAGTTGGGTCCAGTGTTACGAATGTACAAGTAGGAGATCATGTTGTTCTTTCTTATTCTTACTGTGGCGAGTGTTCACAATGTTTAACAGGTCACCAGAATTTATGTGAAAGAACAGTAGAACTAAACTTCGGTGGAAAGTCAAAAGATGGTTCTAACCGTATTCATCAACATAATCATGCACTTTCTACTTTCTTTGGTCAATCTTCATTCGCAACATATTCAATTGCAAATAAAAATAATGTCGTAAAAGTAGATAAAGACGTTGATTTAGCATTACTAGGCCCATTAGGATGCGGCATTCAAACTGGTAGTGGTACCGTTATGAACAGTTTAAACCCAGAACCTGGTACATCTATTGTTATTTACGGTGGTGGTGCAGTTGGTTTAAGTGCGGTCATGGCTGCGAAAATCATGGGCTTAAAACATATTATTGTTGTCGATCTTCACCAAAGTCGTTTAGACCTTGCAAAAGAACTTGGTGCTACTCATACATTAAATGGTAAAGAAGTAGATGTTGTTAAAGAAATTAAAGAAATTACAAACGGTGGTTCTCACTACGCTGTAGAAACTACAGGAGCAACGCCAGTAATTAAACAATCTGTTGCTGCATTACGTGTTTCTGGTAAAGTTGCAATCGTAGGGATGGGTGGAGATGTTACATTAAACTTTACGAATGACATCTTGATGGAAGGTAAAAGCATTATTGGAACAGTTCAAGGTGATTCAGTGCCACAATTACACATTCCTAAATTAGTCCAATACTATAAAGAAGGAAAATTTCCATTCGATAAATTAGTAAAATTCTATGATTTTGAAGACATCAACCAAGCATTTGAAGATTCAAAAACAGGCATCACAATCAAACCAATCGTAAAGATTGCGCATTAATCATTTAACCATTTTAAATAAAAAACGCACATACTAGATTAGATAAGTCTAGTATGTGCGTTTTTTCTGATGTACCTAATTCCTTATTAAATCAATTATAACCTTGAAGTGATACAAATAATAAAATTAATTTTCTTCAAAAACAATTTTATCCATTATTTTTACTATCACTCTTGGGAAAAAGTATGCTCCAAAGTAAGCAATCATAAATGCCATCCCCCAAGTTTTTAACCATTCTTGTAGAAAAAGACTATTGTAACCAACGTTTATTGATACCATAATAAATGAAATAAACAAACTCATACTAAAAGACATAAAGAATGCAAAAATGAGTCTTCTATATTTTATATTAATTTTCAACTTTACCCCTTAAACCTCCCCAAAATAAGTAATCCCTATTGGCTCTCTCCTTGATTAGCGATATCACCTTTATATGATTTTTATATAAACTGCATCATATTGAGATATCATCTTCTTTAATACAGGCTTTTCATAGTCTATTGTTTTTTCAATTTATGAAATTTTTTATTAGACTTCTAACACTTGTAACTTAGAGCTTTTCTTTAAATACTTCCATCCTTATTATAGCATAATAATTGTCCTGCCCTTATTGAATAATCCTGCTCCGTTAGATTATGTGATGAAAGAGATGCGCGGTGTTGGTTATCCAAAACAACAATTTGCTCAAGCTGCAGATGTTCGAAATTCTCTTATCGTTGGAAGTCCTCAACAGATAATAGAAAAAATTCTCTATCAGCATGAGCTATTGGGCCACCAACGTTTCTTCGCACAAGTGGATTCCGGCGGGGTTTCATTTGAAAAAATAATGAAAAATATTGAGCTAATTGGAACAGAAATTCTACCCGCAATTAAAAAATATACTGCAAAGAAATAGGAGCTGAGAATATGAAAATTGTACTGTTATCAGGTTCGAAAGTCGGCTCAAAGACAAGGACAGCAATAGATTATACGAAGAAAGCCATTACTGAAGAGTATCCGGACGCACAAACATCATTAATTGATTTAGCAGAATATGACGTGGAGTTTAGTGATGGACGTAATTATTTAGAATACGAAGGCGACACAGGATATATAACGAAAACAATTATGGAAGCTGACGCCGTTATTATTGGAACGCCTATATTTCAAGCCTCCATACCGGCTACATTGAAGAACATTTTTGATTTACTACCTGTTGATGCACTTCAGCATAAAGTAACCAGCATCCTAGTTACTGCTGGGTCTCCAAAGCATTATTTAATTGCCGAAAACCAATTAAAACCTATTTTGGGTTATATGAAGGCACAAATTGTTCAGACGTATGTTTTTGTGGAAGAACAAGATTTCCATAGAAAGGAAATCATAAATGATGATGTGCTATTCAGAATTGACCGATTGGTTGAAGACACTGTAGTACTAACTGAAACCTATACAAAGATCCGTGAAGAAAAAGAGGCTGCATATGGTTTTTAATGATTAATCGACTTTTGAGGAACCTTTTTAAATAGCAAGAACTGGAATGAGAAATATAAAATAGGTAAAGTATTTCATTTTTTATTAAAAATAATAGTATATTAAGGATGATATTAAATGACAAAAATCGGTATTTTAGTTGGTAGTCTGCGGAAAGAATCTTTCTCTGAAAAAATTGCAACGAATGTCGCAGCTCTATTCCCTGAAGGATATGAGACAGAATTTGTAGAAATCGGAAATCTGCCATTTTATAATCAAGATTTTGATGATAAAGATAATGTTTTAACAGAATATACATCATTTCGTAATACAATAAAGGAATTTGACGCTATTTTATTTGTAACACCTGAATATAACCGTTCTGTACCTGCTGTATTAAGTAATGCGCTAGATATAGGGTCACGTCCTTATGGAGCGAATATTTGGAGTGGTAAACCAGCAGCCATTATCAGTCAATCTCCTGGTAATCTGGGTGGGTTTGGTGCAAACCATCATTTACGTCAAATCCTTATAGCCTTAAATATGCCTTTGGTTCAACAACCAGAAGCTTATATTAGTAATGTTGTAGCTTTATTGGATGAAAACGGCAAAGTTAAAAACGAAGGGACTGTTGAATTCTTACAGTCGTTTGTATATACGTTTGTAGATTTGATTAAGAAATATCAAGCTTAGTTTATTAAGCAGTCAGACGCTTTTCCAAAGTAACGCTAAAAGTCCAATTTCTCAATTTTAATGCTGAGAAAATTGGGCTCTTTATATTTACCTATAATGCAAAATAGCGTTTAAAAATAGGTGCAAAATAACACTTAAAGTGACATATGTAGGTTCATTGCTATAAAACTTTCTTGGTTAGTATTATCAATGTTTTGATGGTAATCCCTACATTATTCCACCCAGGATGATTACAGCCACGAGAATGTACCACTGCTGCCATAGTTTTTACCAGCGATTTTCCACGGATTATACCACTCATTGCCAACGAGTGTACCATTGAACGGATAGGACTCTACAGATTAATTTTACTTAACCGTTGGGATTCCTTCTACACCATTAGTTAGTCAGCATTGGAGTATAACGAACGGAATAAGCCGGCTGTAACGGAGTTTTGAGCCACTGACTAGTAAAGCCCACGATAATAAACAGCCATCGGAATTGTCGTGTCCAATGGCTGTCTTTATACAAAGCATCTTTTAATTCACTCCATTGCTTTGTTTATAAATTTACAACTGAATAAAGTCCTTCTCTGATAGGTCGTTTTCCCTCCATGTATTGTAGATAATCCCTTAATTGATTTCGGAATTTTACATCAATTATCTTCTTAATTGTATATTATAATGGTATAATTTACCAATAGCAGCAATATAAAAAGGAGGAAATAAGATGACCATATCAATTCAAACAACTTCAATAAATTCTGGGACAGGAGAGGATATCATTCTCAGACAAACAACTTCAACAAAACTTGTGTTTAGACCAGAGATAGTCAATAACATAAATAATTCTAATGCAGCTGTAAAGGGGTGTTTTATTTTTCAAAAGAAGAAAGGCAAGGACCAGTGGGAAGACCACAAGGAATTAGAATTAAATAAACTAAAAGCAGATGAGTGGATTAAACTTGCAATCGGCTCAGAAGAAATGCTCACTCTCTTTACTGAAATAAAAAAGTATTACACAATCCATGAAGAATATGGAGTAAGGTATGGAAGCTACACTTTCTTCAAGGCAAATACTGATCTTGAAAAGGTAATTGATTTGTTTGAAGGTAACAATGAGCTATTCACTCAATTATTAAGTGATAATAAAGGGGAGCTTTTGGAGCAAACATTGGAGTGGGTTGTAAACACTGATAACTCCGAAAAAATAGTAGATAAATTTCTCAAGTTAGGGGAAAAGGATTTAGACCAATTAAATTCTTTAGTTGGTATTGCAAATCTAAAAAAAATACTATCTGTTTGGGAAGAAAATAAAGACAACCGCTCTGAAAAGTTTTGGCAGGACTTACTTAAAGAAAATACTTGGATTTTAAGTCAAATATTCTCTAACCCAACAGTACTTATTGATAATGAGGCTTTTGTTGGAGGAAAAACTACAAATAATGATAAAGGTAAAGTTGTGGACTTCCTCTACACTAATCCATTTTCAAAAGATGCAGTTTTAATAGAAATTAAAAACCCTTCCACTACCTTGTTAAATACAACTGAATATAGAGCAGGGGTACATTCTGTACACAAGGATTTGGCTGGTGCAGTTAGTCAGGTGCTGACATATAAAGGATCTCTACAAAGTGAATATACACAAATATTAGTTAACAACATCAGAAGTCAGAAACCCATTGATTTTGATGTAATTAATCCAAGCTGTGTAGTAATCTCGGGAAGATTTGATACATTGGATAAACCTGCCCTAAAACATTCATTTGAACTATATAGAAAAGAATTAAAAAATGTCATAGTTATTACTTTTGATGAATTGTTTATGAAAATTAAACACTTAATAGATTTATTATCAAAGGAAGTTTAAAGGAAGTTAACCTCCTTTTTTCTATGCCATTTTTATCACTATCCCATTCATTGATATAAATCTTAATCCATGTAAAAATAAGTGCGGGGGAGAGAGCCACTGGCTAGTAATGCACAAAATATTTTGATGAGAGTTCCCCGTACTTGCGATAATGCCCCTCGAACTGATCCCCCACAGCGTGTAGTTCTTATATCTTTCGATAATGAATTATATAAAACACTCCTTTATAAGCAATGTCACACCTAGGCGTGCTCATTAATTATACAAAACATATGAAGTGATACAGGCTTTGTCACCAGGTGGTAAAAACATGTCTCGAGTAGTACATTTCATTGGCTGTAATCACCAAGATCCTATTTTGTTTAGATTCCACTGGTTTTTTATCAAACTTTATCATAAAGCTATTCATATTGTTTTAATTCTAACAACCTATTGTAGATTACTTAATCAACCAAATTCACCAGAAAATATATGAGTAAATAATGATTGAATGGGAACAACGTGGTACTAATGGGGCACAAGTAAAAAACACCCTGCCACATTAAAGAGACCTAGCTCAAGAGTTCTCTTTTTAACTCACAAATGCTTTTTTATATTACTTCTTAGAATACTTTCATTAAGAGAGAAGACAAACCTGTCAGCATGTTTTACTATTTGCTGATTAATCTTTCTTACTTCCTTAGCGCCCAATACTTTAAATTTCTCTTCTGGTGAATTAATATTGAGAGCTAATTGTGTAGTTAATGGGAAAACACCGCCTTCAATGGGAAAGGTAGAATCCTCAATCTCACTATCTAAAATAACTGGATTGTCTGAGGTAATAAAGTATCTCCCTTTAGGTGCTATGAGATAGCTCCAGTTCTGAGAAGCAAGCGTTTCAGCAAACTCTATCATTTTCTCGGGTAGAAATTGAACGAAGCAATCTTTGCTAATATCTAGTGAAACTTCTTCAAGTTTTCCATTCGCCTTTTTAATAAACTCCTCGTATGTAATTTCTTTTCCATTCTCGTAAAAGCTTTGAGTAAACTGTTCAACTGAAGTTTTATCAAACCATTCACCAGCTTCACCATACCTAAATGCTCTTTCTATTTCATTTATTATTTTATCCTTCATGCTAACTGTTCTTAACTTTTGAGGTGATACAAAGTAAGCAAATTGCTTTTTCTCTAATTCATTTAACATTTCACTTTGTTGTAACTGTTCAATATAGGGCTGATAGAGTGGCTCTATTTCGTTAGCTAGAAAGTACTCAAAATCATAAAGTTTCTTACCACCTTTTTCACGATCAGTAACAGTATAGAAGTCCTTTATTATTGGCACTTTACTAATACTTTGCTCTCTGAAGTGCTTTGTATCCTTCTGAAACAACCATATATTTTGGTCGTCTGACGTAAATTGTTTTAAATATGTTTTAGGAACAATATGCTGTTTAACTGGTAGACTCAAAAATTATTACCCCCTTAAGAATAATCGTCACTTTTCTATAATTATATCAAATATGCTAACCTGCTCGTAATTGTCTCCTTTGTTGAAGAAAACCTATGAGTGTTCCCCAGAAGTATGCTCAAAGATTCCTCATAATACTCTTAAACTTGTAAGATTTCTCGGGCTTACAATACTTGAGATAGCTAGCTCAATAATGTCTGTAACATGGAGCATACCTTTCTAAACCAATTAATTTAGAAGCGCTCAAGCCAGTTTCAATAAGTTAAAGAAAATTTTGATCAAAAACACTTCGCCAAATAAATATATCTCACGATAAATAAAAAGAATCCATATTGAAAAAAGATTGACCAAAATGGCTTCCTCAACAGGTGGGAAACTTATGAAGATAAATACCATCCAAAAGCCCTCACATCTCCATTTCACTCTCTATTTTCTTTCTGTTTTTCTTTGCCCATTCATTTACCTCTTTTGTTTCTTTTCGAATTAAATCATTTGTGATTACTTCTTCTAATTCCTGCCATTGATTTTCTGACATATATATTTTAGCTTCAGTTCTCACTTGATGATGAATATTAATATAGTGACCATCTCCAATATCTAAACGATCCATATTTAATACTACATTACCTTTTTCGTCTCTTAATTCTTTAGGAAATATGATATTATATCTTGTTTTATCATACCTATGTTCTCCTCCATTGTTTACTGAAAGTCTTTCAACCAAATTATTTGCTTCAATATAAGACAGTAACTGATTTGGCTCAAATCTATTATTTTCTGACCATTTAATTAAAATTGCTGGTTCTTTTAAGGTATCCATATCTACCAAAGCATGGGTCTCTCGAAAAACATGATTAAATTTTTCAATGTATTCTTTATCCTTTAATTCTTCATTTTTCAATGAATCAACATTTGTTATTTTACCGTCGTAATATAAATTTCTCCATTTTTCTTCTGCTAATGCTTCTAATTTGTCCACGACAAACTCATGCACTTTATTTTTAGATACAAACATATTATTTGTTTGATTAAGCCGGTCATACTCTATTAACAGGTACCTTTCATTAACAATCATATCGACCACCCTATCTTTTTCGCCATTGATTTTCTTTTCCTGCTCTTTTATTAATTCAGGCTCCATAATCTCAATAAACTCAACTGCTGTTTCTCTTACCTCTTGTAACAACTTCGCTTTATCATTTAATTCCTTTCCTTGTGTCCAGTTAGCAAGGTAGCCCAAAGAATAATCACTCGTATCAATACCAAAGTACGATGCAACTGCATAAGCCGTCATTTCTGCTTGGAATTCCTTTTCCTCTGATGAAAGGCTGAAATGTTTCTCAGGTGTACTATGCAACTTAGCATGGGCTAATTCATGTATCAACGTTTTCACATTCTGCAATTCACCATTACGTGGATTTAAACCAATATGATTATTTCTACCATCTACACCTTGATAAAAGACACCTTTGGCAGCCCCTAATTCCTCCAATGGCTCACCAATTGTAACATTCAGGTTGTTTCCCACCTTTTTCATCGCTTCTAGCATATCTTGATAGTTTGCTACGTCACCCTCTAACCATCTATTCGGGAAATTATCCGGGAGATTGTTAGCTTTTGCATCTGTTTGTGATACATCAAAAACACTTCCCCTAGCAAAATATAACTCACTTTTATTTTTCTCTAAATCTCCTTTTTTTATCAATTCTTTATCCTGTTCCGTTGCCTTTTTAATACTTTTCCATTTTCCATTTTCATCCTTAAATTTCGGTTGTGTCTTATTGGGCACTAAAATTTGAATTGCTTTTTCTCCTTTTTGCACCTGAAATCCTTTCTCTTGCCAAAACTTATAACTTCCAACTGCCCGTGCGCCCCTAAACTGATTCTGAATAAGAGCAGTATTTCGCAATGAATATTGATAAAACTGCATCATAAACGCTAAGTGTTCAGCCATTTGTTCAGGTGTTTCAAAATAGGATTCAATGGACTGATTCATCGTTTCCGTTAATTGCTTCACTTCTTCTCTTTTTTGTTCAAATGTTTTTCTTTTCATGAAACATCATCCTTTCATAAAATAAAAAGGACTCCCATCAGGAAGCCCCGCAACTACATTTCCATATCGGCTATTTGTTCTTTATACTTGTTATCCAATAATTGACTCTTCTTTTCTTTCATCCATATTTGTTTCGTATTCCCATCTAATAAATCTCCATTTGGTACTCTCGGGTCATGTTTAATAAAAGATACATCCTGTATGGCTAGTTGTTCAGGACTTTTACCTAGAACTGATCCATGCTCCTTTTCTCTGTTCCAAAAATAAAGGGACTCTTTGTAAAATTCATCCAAAATACGTTCTGTTCGTTCATCCTTTGATTGGTTTTCTTCCATTTCAAATCCTGGTGCATAATCAATCTCACCTGTATCTACAACATAAACAAGCGTATTTTCATTCACTTCTTTATATCCATCCTCACTCCGAATCGGATGTAGTCCTTCTGTTTGAATGTATTCCTCTAATTCAAGGATCGCTTTAGCTCGCTCCTCTGACGATAAATAATCAAATTCAACATCCAATTCTACTCCCTCAATCAGATATACCTCACTTTTCCCAATATAAATTTGATACCTCGTTAAATCGTTATTCATTACATTCATCCTTCCACATATAGAAAAGGACTCCCAATAAAATTGGAAGCCCTTTACTAAAACGTAATTACTTATACCGGTTCACCATCTAATATGACTACCTTCTTCTCTACATCCAATGGAATTAACGCTTCATCATCAGCGTGATAAATCGTTTCAATCGCATCTTTTGTAATTGGATCTACATTAATTTCTACTTCTCCAGTATCGACAATCAAAGTAACACTTGTTTCTTTGATTTCCTTTACATACCCTAAGTCCACCATCTTATATTCGCCATTTACATACATATCCATCATTATCTCCTTTCGGGAATTCAAATTTTATATTTCTATTTCCAAGTTTTGTTTACTTTTATTAATCGGCTTTTTATCCTTATCACCAGCTAGTAATGTATATTGAAAATCTTCCACTTCACAAAAAGAAAAACCTAAATTAAATATCTTGTCTGTCATCTCTTTTCCACTTTCTGATTCAAGGTCACCAACTGCGCCGTACTTATCAAAATAAGTGAATTGTATAACAGCTTCCTGTTTGGTACTGGGATGAATAATTCCTTCCTGTTGTAACGATGTATGACGAAAGGTTTTCGTTCCTTCCTTAATAGCTTCCTCCATTTTCATTTTTAATTGCTCATCCTGTTCTACGCATTTCATAATGTATTGCCATAATGCCTCGCCTGTAAGATCATTTGTTGGAATTCCATCTCTATACCTCATTTAATAGACTCCTTTCCTCTTACTACTTCCTCTGGAGATTGTTCAGGATTAATTTTGAGAATAAACTTTTCTAATTCATAATGGTTTAATAGCTTTACATCACATGATTTTGCTAATTCTTTCGCTTGTTTGGTAAAAAATGAATTGGTAATTACCCATGCCTCGTCTGCCTTGTAATAATATTTTGAGGCAAACACTTCTCGGACTGCATCCAGACTCACATTATGTTTGTAACCATACCGTTTGGCTTGAATCACTATTTTATTTTTACCTTTTAATATCACGTCTGCTCCATAGTCACCTGACTTTTTCGTCACCATTGGTCGATAACCCAGTGACTTGAAAAGTACTTTTAAATACTCTTCAAATTGATAGCCTTCCATTCGGTCAATATCTCTGATGCCTGATTGCTTTATTAAATAATGATATTTTCTTCTTTTGATTACTTTTATTATGCTGGGAAAAATGTAAACCAAAAACAAAAGAACACCTAATATAATAAGTAGGTGTTCGTTACCTTTAAATATATAATTTTGCCAATGACTCAACCCACTCACCCTTTCATGAACTTAATAACCATCCAACAACCGATCAAATTCATCTATATTTCTTTCTCTTTTATAATCATGAAATGTTTTCTGCATGGCTTGCTTCAATCGAATAGCAGAAACTTGAAGATTGTAGTTTCCCTTGCCATTGTACCGTTGAAAAGAAGTTTGTTGGTTATCCCTTTCTAATACATGAAGCTGTCTCATTGCTACTTTTTGTTTAAAAACTGACGTCCTTTCTTCTTTGTCAATAGCACGCATTTCCGTTAGAATTGTATTTCCCATACGCTTTTTCAAATCATCTAATTTCGTCTCTTTATATTTTTTATATTCACTTTCTTCACCGTACATTTCTTTCATCACATCTACTTCTTCATCTAACTTCGTCTTTAATTCGTTTATCTCTTCTGGATGAAACTGTTCTAAATATATTTCTGTTATTTCATCTATATAAGGTCTAGCTTCATTAGTGGATTGATAACCATAACGCCATTGTTTTCGATCATCAGGCAAACGATTCATGGCTTCTATAAATAATTTGTCTGTTTTACGAAAAGAGGACAGAGAAATGTTATTCTCCTTTTTATAACGTATTGTTCCACGCAATAATTCATCTATTTTGTTTCGTTCGTTGGTACGCTCTAAAATCATATTTGCAACTTTGGACTTCATTTTGTCTAACGTTTTTGGCTTTCGTTTAGCTCGATATTCTTCATGCCATGTATTCGAATCCTTATCCAATACCTTCATACGTTCTCTTGTTGGATAGGGCTCTACGGTTGCAACATGTACATGAATATTATCGGTATTGTAATGTAGGGATGCAGTCCAAATTGCCGATTGCTGCATTCCTTCTGCCTTTAACATAACATGCATTGTTTCACTTACAATACTTCGCATTTTCGTTTCATCTACTGTATTAGTATAAGGATTGTATAATCCTTGTTTTGCTAACCATTCATTATCAAAAGAAATGACATCTTGCCACATCGGTGATTCATTTTGTTGTGCTAGTTGAAACTGTTCTTTTACTTTTTCTTTTTCTTTGTCACTCAGCTTGTCTTTACTAGAAGTAAATAATTCGCCTTGTTTTTCGTCATCATCCATATAATCCATGAAATTGTAAAACACGTCAAAACCATTTTCCTTATCAGGTGAAGAACCAATTTTTACATGTTGTTTCGCATCTTCACGATCCATATAATTAATATAATTATTAAATGTACTTGACCCGGGGGTAACAAATTTGCTTCTTAATACAACAGCTGGACTCATTTTTTATTCCCGACTTTCCGATTGCTTTTGTTGCTTGAATTCTTTTAGTCGTTCATAATCTAATTTCTTTTTCCGTTGTTTATGAATTCGTTTTTGCACTAATTGTTCTGCCTGGTCCATTCCTTTTGTTTTAAATTCTTCCGTTGTAATCAAGTTTTTAAATTTATTCACAAGGTAGTAATGGTTCATGAACTCCAGAATAATTTTTGTGTCACGATCAATGACATTACTTGCTACTTGAATACGGCTCATTTTCTCTTTTATGGATGCTAACTTGTCATCCAGTAAATCGGAAATAGTGTTTTTTAAAAGTAAGTGTTCCTTTTCTGTACTTTCAAAATAAGCATCTACCATTAAGGAAAGGGCATTCGCTTGGGACATATGATTTTCATTCGCTGCCACTTTTATTTTTTCTTTTGTTTCAGAGGTTAACATAAAGTATGTTCCTTGTTTTTTCTTTTCTGTAATGTTCATTTCATTCACCAGCCTTGTCGTCAATACCAAATGTTTGATCTAAAATATGATCAGCTTCTTTCGGATCAAATCCAAGTGCATCACATAAAAGTAAATAGAGTTTCAGTGTTCTTTTTTCCAAATGATCTAATCGTTTGAATGTTATTTCCAATCCATCAGCAACTCGACTTACTGTCACATCTAATTCTTTTTCTGCTAATTTAATTCCATCAAACCTTACCATGTCCTCTACCATTCGTTTCAGTAATATATTCCTTGATACCTTTTGCTTTTTTGCTTCTTCATCCAAAACTTTTACTGCACGAACATCTAAATCACGAATTTTTATTTCCATTCAGATCCTCTCCTTAAATACATAATGAATAAAATAGGAAAATCCCCGTTCACAAGAACAGGGATTGTTGAACAGGATAAGGGGAAAGTGTACCCACATTGCGTGGGTGACTAGGCAGCGCCTAGTTTTCCAGTAAGCCCATTTTTACAATCGAATATATACTTTTCATATAGGTTCTACATCTCCGTTTACTAATGAATATATAGGTTTCATATAGATTCCAAAATGCTCATTCCCCCTGTTTATTTGGTATTTTATCTTTATTTTTCTTCCCTTGTTGTTGCTTTTGCTGCCGTTTCTGTTCTTTTATTTGTTATGTTTCTTTTTCTGTTTGACGTTCAGGTTGTAGTAAAGCATTGAGTTTTTCTTCCCGACTTTCATATTTCTCCTGGAGTTCCTTCACCTTCGTTTTGTACTGTTCAATTTGTTCCTTTGCATGAGAAATCGTATTCTCCTTATGTTCTATTTCCTTTTTTGTTTCGTCTTGTTCTTCCTCTGTTTCAAATTCCATTCCATCTTGTAAGTCTTTTTTGTCCTTTGTTAAAGTTGTAACCAATTCCTCCTGGAAAGGAATATTTTCATCTATAATAATAGATATTTCTTGTTCAATTCTGTTCATATCTGCGATAATCGTTTCCTTTTGATATGCCTTATCCGATTTTGTAACTAGATTTTTATTTACTTCAATTTCACGATAATCACCAACGACTATCACATCTTTTGGCTTCGGTAAATCGGATTCTTTAATTTCCTCTAATGCAGTTGTCGCAACTTCACTATCATTCATCAGTTGTCGTTTGTATTCTTGTTTGAGTATATTTTTATCACGATGTTCCGTTACAAATAAACCGATAACATGATATTCAGTCGGAACATTTTCAATCTGAACAATCATTACATTATCGGATTCATACACTTTTTTTGCTGGATAGGATTCCCTTGATTCTTTTCCTTTTGTTTTAAACGTGAATGTTGGTTCTGCTGCATCTGTTCCTGTATGGACCGTTTCAATCGTCACTTCCATGAGTTGATTATTCGGATTATATTCCCAACTTCTTAAAATTAATGTTGTTTGACTTAATCCATTGATGGATTCGTTATAGGGTGTTTGGGCGATTGCGCTGTCATCATACATCCATGTTTTAGACGTAAAAAACACACCAAACAAAACGCCTAGTGTGATCATAATTCCGATATAAACTTTGTTTTCTATTCCACGATTTAATTTACTTTTCACGCTTATATTGCTCCTTTCCTAATCATTTACCACTTGTTAAAAATGGATTGATGTAAGGCATTGGATCTACTTTCTCACCATTAATTATAATTTCAAAATGAATATGAGGCCCAGTTGACCCACCAGTCGAACCAACATAACCTACCACATCACCAGCTTTTACTTCCTTTCCAACAGGAATACCTTTTTTAATCATGTGGGCATAACGCGTTTTAATTCCGTTGCCATGATCGATTTCTACATACCATCCATAACCCCTGCCCATATTATCTAAAGTAGAGTCAAATGTCGTTCCATTGGATTCACTTATGGTAACTTTTCCATCAGCAAAAGAAACAATCGGTGTATTTCTTATACTGGAACCTGCAACATCTATCCCTGCATGAAATGTTGTACAGTTTCCACATCCTGAACGATAACCAAAGCCTGATGTGATTGTTTTGGTATGAGGAGATACCCAAGACTTCCCACCGATTAATTCCATTTCATCATGATCTTTAGCTTCGCAATTCATGGTTAATCCCCCTAAATTTGCGGTTAATTCTTGCATGGTTGGTATCCAATGTCTATTTAAATTATTCGGATCATTTTCTGCACCAATCGGAGCATATACTTCCCCTAATTGGTCAATTGTTAACAAGCCATCTACAATGATTCGATTGTATAATGTCACTGCCATTGCCTCTAATCCAACCCTCAATGTAGGGAAACGTTGAAGCGTTTGCCAATCCGTTGCTGGATCCATCAATCCACCAGGATTATTCTTATTGACAACACCATTAGATGTTCCATAACCAGTTTCATGTAAAGAAATTGCACCAAAAAGAATAGGGTCTATTCCTTTCTCTTCGGATAATTCAATAATGTCATCACTATGCCCTGAAAGAACACCCGAACGGTTGTTATGTTTAAAATAACTATTCCATTTCTCTTGATTCAACTCACCCGTTGGGGAACATATGAAACCAATTTCACCATCGTTCTCCTTCTCATTGTTTTGATGATCAACACTTCCACTTAGCCCACCGATAATCGCAAGCAGCATTGTACAAAGAATAAGAAAAATAAGGATAGGAATAATACTTGCAGCTAAAAAGCTACCTATTCCCATAAGTAGCTTTTTCCTTACAATATGTTTTGCTAATTGTTTTAAATGCTTCAATTCTTCCCCTTCCCTTCTCCTTCCATGCTTTGATTATTCGGTGTAACCATGTCATTAACTATCCAATTTTCATCTTCCTTTTGTAAAGCAATGTAGTATAACTGCATCGGTTGAGATGTTGATTTCTCGTTTACTGTCACGTGCCATGTAGCGAAAGCACCATACGTTATTTCACCATCTTCCGAAGGTTGAGAAGCAAATAGTTCAATTGCATCCAGTTCCCTTTTCACCTTATTAACTTTAAAATTTGTCATTTCCTTTTTCACATTATCAAGATAACTTGATGTGACTGCACCATTCCATTTATTCCAATCAGTCACTTGCAATAAATAAAGAGCAAGCACTTTTTTTGCTTGCTCTTTCGCTTGTTTCACTTCTTGTTCGCTATATTGATTTATATATTCCTGTTCTAAACTTACATCTTCTGGACTGATTTGCGCTTGTTCATTTAGCTTACTTTCTTCTTTTGTTTCTGTTTTCTGTGCTTCTGAATTTTTATCTTCATCATCTATTAATGCATCATTTATTTTTTCTTCATCTAGACCATCTGGCTTTTTTACGTCTTCTTGCTGTTCGGTCTTTTGAAACATTTCCTCTGGATTTTGTTCCCTTGGATCATCAGCAGTCCATTTCCATATATAAATAATAGCTATGAAAACCGTCACAATTAGTAAAAACAGAAACTTATATTGCATTCGCTTTTCGTGATTATCTTCCTGCATATTTTACAAACCACCTCTAAATAGCCTTAATTCTTCTTCACTTGCCTCAATTGATAACATAATATTTCCGACACCTGAAATACTTAATAAACAATCTCCTTGTTTGAGTTGAGGAACATGTTCCAATTCACTTTCTGTTAGCTGCCCCTCAAAAATCGTCCGTAGGGAGTCCAATGTGTTTGAATCCTGTTGCATCACAAACTTATATTGTGTTAGCTCAAATAATGTACGTATTTTTGTTACTGTTGCGGTATCTTTGTTATCTGGAACAAAGTCACGGATAGATTGACTTGCTAAAATCATCCCACCAAAGTATTTACGGGCTTCTCTTGCAAAGTCTGTTAAGAATGAAACAGCTAACATGTTTTCAGCATTGACTAAACGGTGTGCTTCATCAATCATAATTAAAAAACGGACTGCATCATCGGGATCAAACATTTCATCTTGGTACATTTGTTGCATTTGTCTTGCTCCTACTTGAATCAAATTATCCCAAATTAAATTTAATGTGTTATACATTTGTGCTTGAAACACATTCTTTTCTAACTTCGTCAGGTTACGAATGGAAAAGAATATTACTTGTTCATCAGTTATTTCCCGAATCGTGGTGTAACCATTAAATAAAGAAGCATAACTATTCACTAAGTTATCAACTACAAGCTCAATTTTTTCCAAGCGATTTACACGTGAAATGGATAATTCAGATCGTATAGTTCGTTTTTCCGAATTATCATATAGCTGTTCTCGAATATATTCTAGCAAGTCACTAAAGATTGGATATTCTTCATTACCCAATGTCGTAACGCCTGTTGTTTTAAATTTCTCCAGAAAGCCCAGTGAATCATAAAACATACGTAATATCTTTTTAAATTCCTCAATTTCTTCAGTGGAAGGACTTCCGGCAAGAAATTCATAAAAAATAGCAACCTTTGATATATGTTGCATAAAACATTGCTTTTCGTATTGTTCAAAACTCATCCTTCCTTCCTTGTGACTACTTTTATCATCTGATCGATAGACTTGTAATGGATTAATAATCCCATCGCTACCATCTAAGCTAATGGATTGGCCGCCTAACGAACTGACTAACGTTTCAAACTCCCCAGTTACATCAAATCCTCGAATAAAGTTTCCTCTTGCCTCATTGTCCATTAATAATTTCTTTAGGACAGTAGACTTCCCAGCACCCATTTTCCCAACAACTACTGCATTGTAAAAACGTCTTAATTTGTCTTTATGGAACAAATCAAATAGGACATTCCCACCAGTAAAGGATGTGCCTAGAAAACTACCTGTGCGATCGTTTAACTCTGAAAAGTGATAAGGTAACCCAGATGCAAGCGTAATCGCTGGCATTCCTTTTCCGTCTCTTGTATTTGGAAATTTAATTTGTTGTTGATAAGGCAGGAACATTGATTGCCATTCATAGTATGTTTCGTTCAAAAATATTTGCCCCTTAAACCCAATGGAATTGAGTTTAGAAATCGTATGATCTACCTTTTTTTCTAATTCCCAAATAGTTGGAGAAGCAACAAACAAGCGAATATGAAGGAGTTTTATCACTTCACCCGTTTCGGAAATTTGTTGATATAAATCTTCCATTTCTTTATAACTTCGTTGTGCATCCATCCGATCAGATTCTTGTTTCGCACTGCGAAAACGAACATCTTGTTCCACCATACTTTTATTTATAGCACTAATCGTTTCCTCTTGGTCCATTGTTGCAACATCCGCAACAACGGTAACATCATACATCGACATTACCTTATCCAACCAAAGCAAATTCACATTCGAAGGATAATCCCAAACATGGATACATGCTTCATAACCATCCCCTTTTTGAATGTACTTACCTTTGAAGTTAACGCCACCTTGTGGTTGTATAGCCGTTAAAAATGCTTTATCTAGTTTCGGTTTCTTTGATTTCTTTTCTTCTTCGATAACAGCTTGTGCTTGCTTTTTCATTTATCTCATCCTTTCTTTAAAGTTGCGTATTCTGATTGTTTAATAGAAACAATATCTGTTCTTTTTTGCTTTTAGCTAACTCCTGTAACGGAAATGAACTCTTCATTCCTTGTATACAATCATGTTTTCGATCTTCTAGTTCTTCTTTGTCACCTGCATAGATAAACATGAAAAATTCCCGATTATAACGTTCTCTTTCTAAATACTCAAATTCAAATAACTTTTGTTCAATATACTTTAAACGAGACGGATTCGTTGCCTGTTGTTGCTTTTTCAACCAATAAGCACGTTGTATTTCTGTATTGGTTGGAAAGTTTAAGATTACTTCCTTGAATGAACGAAAGTAACTTCTTAGAAATTGTGCACGATTTAATAATAAATAATTTAAGTCTGCATCATTTAAAGCATGGATATTTTTCGTTTTTACCTGAAAAATGTCCATGACCCCTTCTTTCAATAAAATATAATCCTCATCTATTTGAACAAAAGGAAGAATATCAGAAGTTTGTTTTAACATTTTTGGCTTTTTCCCTTGTTTCTTCATTTCTTCTTGAAATTCTTTTTTTATATTCCTCTTTTGTATAGCTTTTTGTAATAACTTTATCTTCTTTTTCGTTTTCTTATTTTTTATAACCTTTTCAGTATCTTCCTCTTGTAAGTTTTCATCTGGTTTTTCTTGAACCGACTTTATCAATTTTAGAGGTTCCATATTTTTTTCTCACCCCTCCCATTTTTTCTCGTCTCTTTGAATTTGTTCATTTAGTACTTCGTTTCGATCCATAGCATGATATGTCCCCTTTTTATGTCGGAACATCAATACGATAGATTCATAGTTTCGCTTCCCAGGATTGTTGCCACTTGGTAGAAATAAATAAATCATTCCTACAATTGCTACACCAAAATAAAAAAGAACAAATAAGCTATGCACCAATTCTTGTAAAACCGTTAATAATAAAAGAGAGCTAATCAAAATAATGACTAGCTCTCTCATTTCTAATCCTAAGATTTTAGGCTTGGATTTAATCTCTTTCGGTATTTCGTATATCATTGGTTTTCAAACCCCTTTTTTCTATTTTGATTTGCTTTGCCTGTTGTACGTTTCCTTTAAACTGACTCACTCTTTGTCCAATGTCGTAACCTGTATTATGTGCTCGTGAAAGAAAATGACTAGCACGTTGTACAGATCGATTTCCACCGATTAACGTGTGATTTCGTTGTGGGTAAATATGTCCTCGTCTACCAGCATTAACAACTGGTTTATGCTGACTAGCAGAAGATGATTTCCCACCTACCTCACTTTTACTGCTACCACCGTCACCAGCAGAAACATTACTTGTATTGATGGGGATAGTACTTGCAGGTGAACCGCTAGGACGACTAGGAATACTTGTATTTGGCTTTGACGGTACAGTACTTGTTCCGTTTGTTGAAGTTCCTGTTTTCGGTTCCATAATATTTGACTTATTTATTGTATTCGTTGAAAATTGCCGTTCATTTCGTGACGTTTCTTGATTTGGCTCTCGTGGAGGAACAGGCTTCACATTGTTATTTCGCATACCATCTTTCATTCCTTTGTACACGCCAACTCCTCCAGCCCCAATACCTCCAGCTGTCTTACCTCCTGTTTTAACCACTTTCCCAGCACCTTTTCCAACCATTGATGCACCAGCACCAGCCATTTTCGTACTAGCATATGCCCCCATCATTGTTTGCCATCCTGAACGAAGTCCAGCATCTATTCCCATTGTGCGCTGTACAATATCAGGAGCATCAATAAGCGCCCATGCCCCAGCAATAAGCAAGATGATTACACCGACAATACCAATCTCTTGTTCTAAATCATTTGCCCATTGTGCATAAATAATGAACAATTTCAGGAGGACAATCATCACAAAGATAACTGCAAACGTACTAGCAATTTCCGTTAACACTTTCTTCAAGCGTTGACCACCTGTTATGTCCGTGGATGCAGTGAACATAGCGTAAATTTGGTGGAATGCTAAGTCAAACATTGCTCGGCCAATTTTTAGTGTCGTAATGATTAAAGCAAAACCTGTCACAGCTAATATCGAAATTGCAATAGCCCAATTGACATGATAGCGATAATAACTTTGCTGCCCTAAGTTTGTAGCTGGTACGGTATTTTCACTAAGTTTTACAATTCTGGTTGTACCGTCTCCATTTTGAACGAGTCTATGTTTCAAAAAATCTTTTTCTTCGTTAGTCAACTCTTTTACCCAATCTTCTGTTGTCCAATTAAACCACCCTTCATCTTCATAGATATCAAGTTTTTCGGTTACATCTATCAAGTCAGGATTCTTCAGTTTGTTAGCATAATAATAATTACTTGTGCCAATTTCTTTATTTGTTGGATGGGGAGGGTGTGGCAATGTATTCTCATCTCCCATCTCTGTATTTTTGTTTAATCCATCTGCGTAGTTAAAGTCGCTATCAAAATAGTACTTTAAATCAGCGATATTTCTTTTCAACACATTATCAGAGATGTTCCCATTTACATCTACCCTATCTAACCCCTTATGCAGTAAGTCCTCCATCATTCCCATTAAACTTGGAAGAATGACAATGACACTAACTGCTATTAACACATTCATGATAATTTCATTCCGTTTTTCCACTTTATTTAGCATGAACATAAATCCAAGTACTGTTACAGATACGACAAATAACCCGATTGCAAGAGGTTGTAGGATATCTACAAAACTACTCATATCTTCGCTGTCATATAAACCACCTAATGTTATTACTTTTGTAGCAACACCTTCAATCCAATCATTAATCCATACCAAAAGTTGTATGATGCCCCAACCGATATTCCGGAGAAGGTCATCATACAGCCAGCCACTATATAAATCGAGAATATTCGTTAAGTCCTCATATAATTTTTTTCTTGCTTCATCGCCCATCTACAGTATCACCACCTTTTAAAGCATAAAAAAAGAACCCATATAAAACGGATTCTTTAATATTTACTATTAATAAGTTAATTCTATATTATTTTGTTGGATATATTCTAGAATGTCGGAGATCCCTCCATCAATATCATCCATATACTCAAAAAAACTTGTTTCATAACCATCTGTTCCATTTGCTGTACCTTCGATTAACGACTGAGAAAGTAATGTTTGCCTTGGATTTTTCATAACTCCGCCATCACTAATCAAGACCAACCCATCATCTTTTGGTTCCCAAACATCCCCTTTATATTCAGAAGGTGTATATTTTTCTCCCAATTGATCAAGTGTTTCTTGGCTTTCACCATCAAAATTCACATAGAAGGCTGTCTTTTCAACTCTATTTAATGAGTCATCAAATACTTCTACTAATTCTGACTTCTCAACATCTTCTTCACCCGCTGAAAATGTTACTAAAAGAAACGTTTCTTCGTTATCTAATTTTTCCTCTAACTCTTTTAAACTAATTTTATTCATGCCTGCTTCTGGTTGGTTACCACAAGCACTCAAAACCAACAGAAATGACAATAGCATCAAGCTAATAATCCAATGTTTTTTCATCTTCTCCCATCAACTCCATTTTTGTTCATTTTTTCCAGTATAACAATAATGGTCTGCGGTAGAAAATATTTATCTTTCTATATTAAATACATTTGGTAATGTTTTATACAGTATTTCTAGTTCTTCTTTGGTAAAGGTAAATCCCTTACCAATCCTTGTTTTATTGGCATTCCACCATCTTACATCAAATTTTGGGTCTTCCCCATTCCAACTAATCAAATTCAGTTCTTTCGCCCATCCCCCTTGGCTTCTATACAATACAGTAATTTCTTCGATAACTTCCCAATCGACACGATAATTTTTTTCCTTCATACAAAACGACCTCCTTCCCTTTTAATTCGTACTGATTGCTTTTTTGATTAATGCTTCCTCTTTATTGCCTTCTTCTATTTCCTCGCTTTGTTTTATTGCTTTCTCTTTATTCCTTTGCTCAAGTTGACGTTCCATTTTTGTATTTACTTTTTCTTCCCATTCAGATAAGACATCTTCAGGCAAATATTTATGCACATGCTCTATCAGTTTCAAATGAAGTGCTTCAAGATTTGAACGATGGACAAGATAACTTAAATAATGTAAAAATGACCAATCATCCACCTCCAGCATTTGTCTTTGTAATATTTTTCTATCTTTTTTCGATAATCCTTCCACTTGAAGTAAATTTCGTTTCAATCTGATAAAATCCTCTGCCGCCATAACTTCTGTCATTCGTAAGTATAAGTCATCACGCACTTTTGCTGAATAAACCATTTCATTTAAATTCATATCATAATACTTGTCAGAAACAATCGGTAAAGAAAGGATGGACTTACTTGTATCAAAGTCATTCGCTAAATACTCATACCTAAATTTATGCATTGTTTGATCTTTATTAAAAATTGGTTTTGGCTCAATTTTCCTCCGTTTCGTATCTTGTCGTTTATTCACACGAATCACTACAGATTGTCCTTCTTGCAGTCTCATCAATTCGTCAGGGGTAAGCAATGCCCTTTCCTTTGTTGATTCACTATGTGATTTATCAAAAGAATGCAATTCCCCACTTCGACTCACGTCCGTTATCGTTCTTGTACCTAGCATGCTCGAATAATGCTCGGCAGTGCTTTTATCTTCCGTTAATATATATATTTGATTGGAACAGTTTCCAGTGATTGTGTCTGATTCATCACCATACATCGATTTTACCTGTGAATAAGCTTGTATGATTAAGTGATAACGAAAACCTCGACCAGCACCAACCGTTACCATTCCTGCCATTCCCTCAATAGTAGGCATGTTTCCGAATTCATCTAAGAGGAAGTGAACATTCCGTTTCATTTTCCCACTTTTCCTTTTCGTTGCTTTCTCGGAGTTAACCCTATAGAGTTGACTAATTAATATACTTGCTAGTACTTCGTTTGACTTGTCAGAATCAGGTGTTGCGATAAATAATGCAATGGGTTTGTCTCCAAACCCAATATCCGTTAAATCTAAACTATTGAATCCGGTTACCTTTGCATTAGGTTCTAACGTAAATATTTGCAACTTATCCATGGCAACACTAAAAATACTTCCTCTTGTATTTCCTGTTGCAAAGTTTGATGTTGCATACATCATTCTTGCCGGATTATTTTCATTCCTTTCCTTAAAGAACAAATCTAAGGCATTGTTCCCTTCCTCGTCATTGTCACTTCCCTTTGTTGAAAGGAAGTTTGCCACAGAATACATTGTTACACGTTCTTCTTTTCCCTGATTGACCAAATCCTCTGTTAATGCAAGAATAATCGCAGTTACAAGCGATTTTGCACTATTTGACCAAAAAGGATCTTTTGCATTTGGATCATGATACAAGCTGTATGCAACACTGTTTGCATATTTTTGTGCATCACTATAACGGCCTTTCTTCCATGAATCAATGACCAGCTGCAATGGATTAAAGCCCATACTCATGTCATGCTGAATAAGGTTAAACACATGAACGTCATAACCTCGTTCTTTTAACGTTTCATAAGAAGCACCAGCCAGTTCACCTTTTGGGTCATTGATTATCATAGAAGGTTTTTCAACAGCTCTACTTTGCACATCAATCATTGGTACAACAAATGTTTCTCCTTTACCACTCCGTGTAATACCAATCACCATCGTATGAACTGGAGCATCATCAATTAATAATTGATAGTTGTTTCCTTCATGTAGTCCGGCAATAATCGTACCGCCTTTTCCTTCATATTCTTCTTTTTCAGATGGAATAATCAAATATTGTTTTTTCAAGTTCTTAATTTTTTCAAATTCGTTGGTTCCGTGTTGCCCTTTGTTAATAGATTGATAATTCATTTTCACATTGTATAGTAGTTTCAACACACTAATACCAATCAATATATAAAATCCCACGTAAAACTCTATCCATTCTTTTTGAAAAAGAAAGAAATAATGCCAATCAATAGAGAACGTATGAAAGTTTACCATTTCAGGGTCTGTGGCAAAGCCTTCTACTAAATGTAGTATTTGTTGCAAAAAATGTAACAGGAAATTCGCAACGAAAAAGCCTACAACGGTGATACACGCTATAAATACACCCATGATTTTCCAATCGCTTAAACGTTCTGTTAACGACTTTTTATCGTTCGAATGCATTATCCTCTTTCTCCTTTCTTAGAGGTCTCACAAATCCATCTTGATTTGTTTCATGAGTCATGTTCTAAAATGTCCTTTCACAAAAGGAACGTATATATTCTAACTTTTTATGATAGTTGTATTTCGTTTTTGATTTGTTTAGTTGGTTGCAACTGATTTTTATTTTGCAAGTAGCTTTTCTCAAACTTTACTCTGTTGCCTTGTAAAAATTCATTTGCATCTTTATAGCCATCACTATAAAGAAATAACGAAGCATTTTCGCCTAGCCCTTTCGTTTCTAACGTATTAACAAGTTTTCGTGTTGCCCTGAAGCCTGCTTTATCATCATCCATCGCAATCAGAATATGTTTATCTGCGAATAAATTTTTATTTTCACGAATAAATTCTTGCACTTGTCGTGTTTTTGATGCACCTGTTAATGCAATAAATCCACATTTTTCATCTACTTCACGAAATGAAAGAGCATCCAGCAAAGATTCACTAAATACAACTGTCTTCGTTTCTTCTGGAATATCCATAAAAAAATCCTTCGTATCTTTGGAAGGATTCATGATTATCTGTATTTCTTTTGGTTCTAACGTTGGATCAATACTAGAACGTAACAATACTCGATCTAAAATATTATTTTTATCATAAAGAGGAAAAACTAAATTTCGCTTACTCATCCAGCTATTGCTAGCGTAATTCTTCCCTAACAGACTACTTGTTTGTTTAAAAAAATACTTTACAACCTCTTCGTTTTGTAAATCGACAATATACTTTCTTACATTTTCTTTTGATAGACCACGATAGCCATCATCTAACGTTTCACTTTTTAATCCAGTTTTGGGAAAAGAAAAAAGCCTCATCGACCAGGTTAAAGCATCCTCTTGGTCATCTGAAAGACTCGGAAAAGTTTTTTGTATCTCTTCTTTTTCTAGATGTACATTATTTTTTTCATGAAACTGTAATAGCATTCGTTCTCCACAATGATTTTCTCGGTTGCATTGAATAAAGTTTGTGTTGTTCTTATACATGAATGCTTCATGCTCGTTGCATTCGGGACAATTACATATATAATAATTTCCTTTGTCTTCTGCATTCAAATCAGCAAGCGCATTTTCTATATTTTGATAAACCAACTTTTTATATAAGCTTTGTTTATCCATTTTCACCACCCTTTGCTATCTGTCGTATTTTTATATCATATCTTTGGACAATCGGCTCAATAACTTTCACTTCTATCTTTTCATCCGTATTTAACATCGTACCTTCAAACAATAAATCATGGTAACGATTGTGAAATGCTTGAATTAATTCATTATGGAGTTGATATGCCTTTTCAAATCCATTTTCACCAACGAACGTTTCCCCAAATAAATTATCTTCAAATCTTTGATACGGCTTATTGTGTACTATTAATATGTTAATACGTTGCTCTTGCAATGACTGATAATTGGTTACTACATGGGTAATAAAATTTTCAAAGTCTTTATCATTACTCATATACGTTTTTAGTTGTATCTTTTCATGATTTCTATCAATAACAGCATCAAAGCTAGTTCGGATTGCGGTCATCACATGTTCCATTTCTGCAAAGATACTTGTTTCAATAGCTGGAGTAATTCTATTGTAAAGTGCTTCTAACTGTTCATGGTTTAAATCTAATGGAATACTTCGCTTCGTTGGATCACACATTACTTTATGAAAACGATTTTCAAATGCTGAAAACAAACTATTAGATTTACCTTGAATAGCATTATTCGTTGTATTTGAAAATCTATTAAGTACTTCTTCTACCGCCATTCATTACACCTCACATCTCCATTTCAACTTCCTTATCCTTTTTCTTACTTTTCCCTAGTTTAATTTGTCTTTCACGCTCCAGATCTTGTTCCACACTTTTCAATCTTTCACGTTGTGAAAGATTGAAATCCATTTCACGTATTTCATTTAATACTTTCCTTTTTAATGCATATACTTTTTCATAACCATATTTGGATTCAAATTCAGCCATTTCTTGATCCCTTTTTTCCGTATTTACTTTGGTTTCTTCTTTTTCATCCTGTTCTTTATCAAGAAATGTTAGTACTTTTTGTTTATAGGCATCTTTATACTTCCTTTCTCCTTTTGTATCTCCCAAATTACTTAGCACATTCTCTTTATACTTTTCTTTAAATTGATTCCCTTCTTCTTGTTCCCTTTCGTATTGTTCATGCAAGGATTCCCCTTGTTTCTCAATTTCAGCTAATTCTTCCTTTGGCAATTTTGCCTTTAAAACAGCATCTTGATAAAGCGTACTTAATTGATTATATTTCCATTCATACCCTTTATTATCAGAATGCAGTGTTGCCTTTTGTTTTGCAGTCAATAACTCAGCATATTTGTTTACAAGTTCTTTTTCATTCATTAAATTCCCTCCAATTTAAAGATTAAGAAGGCTCCCCACATAAAGAGAAGCCTATAAGCATTTTTTCTTATAATGTTATAAAATTTTGCACGCAAATCGATTCATCTAACTCTAGATTTTCAGCAATTGCCTGTTCCAAAGATCGAATGTCATCAATACTTTGAATAGGTTCGTTTAAGGTTACATCAATGTTACCCCACCCTTCCGAATAAATGTAACTGACAAAGTACTTGTGCTCTTTTGCCATCACTCCCCCTCCCAGTAAAAGAAAAAATTAAATCACCATTAAAAACCAACCACACTACCACCGAGCCAGCCAACAAGGCTCGAGGCTAAGTAAACAATGCCGAAACCGATTGCAACGTTAACCATCCATCCAGTGTACATTTCTTTCTTTTGAGGATCTTTTGCAAAAGTCCAAAGCAGACCAATTACAACTAGTACTAATCCAGCTAGTACTGGTGCAATTGGTTTAATTCCATTTGTAATATTTGTGATTGTTTGAATTGCATCTTGCATAGGTTTTCAACTCCTTTCCTTTCAAATAAAGTCTTTAGGATTGTTTTGCTACCTCTGTTATCTGTTTTTGATTATGAACATTAAAATTCAGGATAATTTCCTGATGTTGCTTATGAAGCCATTCATAATAAGACCCACCGTTTCCTTCTACAATTTCTTTTGCCAATGCTTCAAATTTTTTAAAGCCAGCTGGTTTTGAAGGTTGCCGCCTTTTTGACCGTGAAACCTTCTTTGGTGCATCAGGTGAATGTTTCGTTTCCTCTTTCCCTTTTAATGATTGGGCTTGTTGATTTACCTCTTGTGTATGATTAGACAATCCGTTTCACCTCCTCGCAAAAATGAGCAAAATAAAAACTCTTTTCTCGAAAAGAAAAGAGTTAATCGGAAGTATCAAACTTCCTGATACTATTAATCTAACACCGTTTTTATAGGATTTTGTTCGTCATTTGTTCGCCAATCGTTCGGGAAATGTTCGCTATACTTGTTGAATAAATAAATCATTCAATTATTTATGTTATTTTCAGTCAAGATGACACGCAAATAGGATTAGATGCATTTTCCCTATCTACAATTCTTTTAACAGATTCTTCGATATTCTAACAATGTTGTCCGCCTCTAAAAAATAACCATTAAATTGCATTTACGCTTTATTTAAGTAGGGGATAATAACATCTTCAATAATGACCTCTTTTAACCTCTTTATCATATTCAAAAAGTTCAAGACTTCCCTCTGTACCCGGAATGTTAGTCACTTCCATTAAAATTTGATAAAACATAATACAGCCTCCTTGGTACCTTAGATTTCTATATAATAGTTTTACAAATTAACTTGAATATTCCCTACTCGCAGCAACTTGGTCTATAGAATCCTGAAGCCCACTTTTAACTTCCTCTATATCGGACTCTTCATCATTTTCAATGTCGCCCATCATCATGTTGAAGTGAGAATCGTGTTTAGAATTTATGAAGATTCTCCTAAATACATTGAAGGAAATTTTGTTCAACTCTTGATTACTATCTACATATAAATCATCGTTTACATGATGCGATCCATCGTTAACCCAAGAAAGTAAAGAACTACAAGCAAATCTTTCATCTTCTGGAAAGCTCTCGACAATTTCATCTACATTCATATTACCAAAGAATTTAAAATAATTTTCTAATATCCTTCTCATTATATTTGGTGTAGTTATTGAGTTTGGATTTTCCTTCAATTCTCTCCAAAGTAGTTCGTACGAGTTTTTTATAGGATTTTCTTCATATTGTGTTATGTAAGAGGTATTATCCGTCTTCCTTATAATCCAAAAGGTTTCATCATTTAGCTTTTTATTACCATGACCTTTGTTGAATGAAATTTCCTTATGAAAATATACATTATGGGTTAATAATATTAACTGCTTAAAGTTCGAATCATTATTTCTTATCTTTTTCTTCAGACTATCTATCAGGTTGCTTACTATAAATAGTATATTACTGTCGAGGCTGGAAATTGGGTCATCAATCACAATTATTCTTGCAGTATTTACTTTATCGTGTTCATTGCTTCCATTGATAAGTTGATAGAAATACAGAAATGTTATAAAAGTCTTTTCTCCCTCACTTAATGTTTCATTTGCATCTTCACCATTTTCTCTTACAATCTTGTAATTAGCTTTTTCATCGGATTCAGCTAATTGAAAATTCGTGAAGTCAAAAGATCTAAGGAGGCTATTTATTTCGTTAATAGAAGGCAAGACACTTGTAAGTTGGTTTTGAAGCTCGATTACCCCTTCTTCTAGTGTCTTTTTGTATCCCTTTTGTTCTTCCTTACTCCCCCTCATTCCTTCTAAGGCTTTATTCTCTTTACTAAAATTACTCATATAGTTTTCATAATTACTCTTGTTCTCTTTCACAACAAACCGCCATATATCTTTTATTAACTTTACTTTTTCCTCCTTAATATTATCAATTACCCTGTTTAACTCTGATATTTGTAAATTCGCCTGTTCAATCTCTGAGTTTATCTGCTCAATGTAACTCGTTATTGAACTTAACTCAACGCTTCTGCTAGGTTCATTTCTTTTTCTGTCCAGCAATTGAATATTTTCCTTATAAGTAGAATTTACGGTTTCGAATAGTGATACTATTTTTTCCCTATTAATATAAGGTATAGCGTCAGTTTTAAAAAAACGGTATTTTTCTAGTAAACCCATTGTTTCAGTTTCATATTTCTCGATTGATGAAATAAGGTCCTCTATTTGTTTAGTGTATGTTTCATCAAAATATTCATCTAATTTTCCTTTAAAACTTATTGGTAGTTCTTGCTGACAAAATGGACATATACCATTTGTGTCTTCCATATGTTCGTGCCCTTGCTGTACCCAGTCACTTATATTAAGCTCGGTAATCAATCCAGCTATATCTATATCATTTTTACCTATTATCTTTGTTTGAAATATTGATTGTTTCTCTATGGAATTATTATACTGTATTTTTGGAATTAGACTGACCTTTTCTTGGGGGCCTTTAAAAACGGATTCCACTCTGCTAGTCAATTCTTCAAATGTATATAGTTCACTGTTATTGCTTTTCGCTTCATTCAAACATCTTTCCATAAATCTCTCTTTATTATTACGAAGACCTGTAAAAGCATCTTTGAAATTTCTGTCATAATTTTGTTTTAAATCCCAGCATTGATTAATAAAATTAGTTTGCAAGATTTCTAACTGTTCTTCTCTTCCATTAATATTACTATCCAATTTTTCAATCCGTCCTTGGTACTTTTCTACTTCCTTCTTTTTATCGTCGATTAAAGCCAATATATTTGTTGATTCCTTACCCAAAGTAAAAATACCTTTTATTTCATTCCGCACATTAAAATTTTCACTGACAAAATGTCTATTATAAACAAACAGGTCAAAGTCAGAACTTCCTTGTCTCCATTCTATATTACAAGAAGGAAACTTTAGGGCACTATTGTTTCTTAAAAATTCAGAAATAGTAGTCTTACCAGTACCATTGCTTCCATAAATATAGTTGATTTTTCCTAGATTAATTTCAATCCCCGTCCTACCGTATGATGCAACTTCCTTAATTCTAATCATTTCTATCATTCTATTCCCTCCTACTTTATCAAACGACATTTCTATATTTTTGTCTAAAGTCAATCCCTAGTTATATTGTACAGGAAAAATCTGGAGGGTTGAAATCAGTAACTAAATATTCCGACAAAAATTCACATTTTTTATTCTGTCATTCTATACAAAAAGAGTATCCCATTATTTATAAGAACTATTTTAACAATGGATATAGCAAAACAAAAACGCTTGGAAAGATATATCTTATCCAAGCATTTTTGTTAAAATTCATAATGTCTGTTTCACAAAAGCACCAGTTCGTTAATCACATATAATGCAAATCCTATAATTTATCATTAGTTAATACAAACCTACTTACTAGGTGAATTAGGTTTGTTGTATATGAATCCTTCCAGCTGAACATCAACAATTTCCACCAGGTCTTCCACCGCTGCTTCTCTACTATATTGCTTGTCACTGTTAAGATTTGCTGCAACACCAAGTATTTTGGCTTTTAATATTGCCAAATCGTATCTTTGTTCTATGTTCATATTTCTCCTCCTACTTTGTTTTGTAGGTATGTTTCCCAAATGAAGTAGTTACATGTTCTCAATCAATCGTTCCATCTACTTGAAAAGACTATTATTGAAATAATAAGCACCAGTTAATTTACGAACAAATATTTACCTTTTTAAATTTCGCTTTTTCATCATTGTTATTGCCTGAAGTAAACCACCAGTAACTTTTCCACCGCCAATCCTATTACATATGAATTTAGCTGAAAATTGATTTATGAAGTTGTCCTCACTACTAAACGTTTTGTTTGTTTCATACGCATAAATCCTGGTAGTATCAAGAGCACGAAAACTATCAATTGAAAGTATCGAGAAATCAACATTACCCATCGGAAATAGAAGGCGATCAAAATATTTGCTATTCGACCAATGCTGTCTAATACGTATTTTAATATCCTTCCCTGTACCAATGTACACTTGTGAATATTCATCAAGTACCATTACGTAATAACCTGCTTTTCCATCATACAAATTAAGGTCATACACCTCAGTGAATTGACTATTACGTTCAAGAAAATTTCCTATTTCTGTACAAAATTCGCTGTTATTTAATAAAGAGAAATATTCCATATTTAAGTCGAAATTTTCTAAACAGTCCTTAAGTTGTTTTTCACACCATTGTTCCGTGTATATCTTACCTTCTTCATCAGCATAAATATCCCTCGAAAAAGGAACTCTGACTGAGCTTTTATCACTAACAATTGCATACTTTTCTCGTGTTAACTTCAATCCTCGTTTACCCTCAAGTACCTTCAATCCAAAATGATATGCCATAAGAATTCCCGCCTTTTTGTTGTCGCATAAGAATTTAATATATAACTATAAGCATTTATATTATCTTGAAATCAAGTTCTTAACACAAGTTAAACACCACTAATAAACTAAATGCGGCAATAGTTGAATAAAATAAAACAGGAACAATCGAATATTCCTAAAATTAAAATGATAGTAGCGATCATTAAACCATTTGGAACATAGGACCCATTGCCTTGCAAATTCATCCTTACCCCATTCTGTTCGAATATGTGCCAAATAAATGATAAAGATAGATAATTAGGAAGATTCTCTAAGGTTTAGGTTTATTTAATAATTT
>NZ_JBIMEX010000013.1:0-113972 GCF_051262635.1 Oceanobacillus sp. CF4.6
TCATTTGGACTATGGTTCCATTGATGCAAGGCCAATGGGTCAGTCCCCCAGCACGTTAACGCTTTACTGTAGTGGGGAAAGGAACTGAATCCTCGAATATCAAGAAGGACCAGTGTTTGTACCTACCGAAAATAAAGAATTAACAGGGGAAGTTGCTCCTTTAACAATGGGACATGAATTTGCAGGTGTTGTTGAAGAAGTAGGTTCTAGTGTGACTAAATATAAAGTTGGAGATCGAGTTTCTATTAATCCTACTTTAACGTTTGGGAATAAACTGGAAGATGTAGATGCTTATGACGGATTTAGTTTTATTGGCTTACATGGTGATGGTGGATTTACTAAATATGCTAACGTACCCGAGGAGAATGTATACCTCCTTCCTGATTCATTAACATTACAAGATGGTGCATTGGTTGAACCATCTGCAGTAGCAGTTCAGGCAGTTAAAGAAGGATCCTTACAATTTGGTGATACAGTTGCGATATTCGGTGCGGGACCAATCGGATTGTTAACTGCGATTGCTGCAAAAGCTGCAGGCGCTAGTAAGATTATTGTTTTAGACTTATCACAAACTCGATTAGATAAAGCAAAAGAATTAGGAGCAACACATATCATTAATTCTGGAGAACAAGATCCAGTTCAAGCAATCAGAGAAATCGTTCCAGAAGGTGTTGATGTTTCTTTTGAAGTTGCTGGAGTGGGACCAACATTCACTCAATCTATCGATGCAACGAGAGCACGAGGAACGGCAGTTATTGTATCTATTTTTGCTAGACCGATAGAATGGAATCCAATTCAACTTACAAATACGGGTGTGAAAATTACATCATCCATTGCATATACGCCGACATCCTTCCAACAAACAGTAGATTTGATGGGTACTGGACAATTAAAACCACAAGGCATTATTACAAGCCAAATTCAATTAGATGATATTGTTGAAAAAGGCTTTGAAGCTTTAACAAACGATAAATCACAAGCAAAAATATTAGTCGAATTAAGTGGCGAAAAGTAAATTTGATTTTTAATAGAAACCACCTAGTAGCAGATCTGTTACTAGGTGGTTTCTCACTTTTCTATTACTATAATGTACTATCTAGTAGGAAGAAATATTTAGGAATTCAAGTGCCAGTCCCCTATCGCTTTAATACTGTAAAGCGGTGGGGGACTGGCACCAATTTTTGTCGAAGAAATCACATCCCAAGAAAATCATTAAATATCAGACACCAATTGAGTGTTTCACAGAACATGTGGGAAAAGATATGCTGTCTCGCTTAATTTGACAAATCATAATTATTTGTTATAAATGACTTATAATGTAGTAAAAATAGGATGTGAGACTGCAGGATTGTGGATTTGTACGTTGCTCGAATCATATAAACTTACTGACGGTTAATTTAGGGGATGAAATAAATTGAAAAAACAACCATTTAAAAGAGAAGTGGAAATAAGATGAAGGAAATACTGTTGAAGTATATGACTGCATTTACCTCGCTTAGTGAAATAGAACAGCAGGAAATAGCTGAAGCTGTTGTATTGGAGGAGTACCAGAAGGGGTTTTATCTAATTAAACAAGGTGATGTGCCTACGTCCAAATGTTATTTCGCTTTGAAGGGGTGTGTTAGAGAGTATTATGTAGATGAATCAGGGAAAGAGATCACATCCAATTTTTACACGGAAGAACAAGCCATTTTGAGTTTTAATTTTCAAGAACAAGATCAAGCATCCAACTATTCTTTAATTTGTCTGGAAGATTGTATTTTGATTGTTGGTAATCTCGATAATGAAAAAGATATGTATCGCAAGTACCCCCAATTGGAAACCATGACAAGGAAAATGATGGAGATTTATCTAGGAGAAGCACAGGGTGAATTCTCTGCATTTATCCATGCTACACCTGAAGAACGTTATAAAACGATTTTAAAGAAACGCCCTCATCTCGTTAACCGGGTTCCTCAACATCAATTGGCAAGCTATCTTGGCATGACACCGGAGTCATTAAGTAGAATCAAAAAACGAATCAACAATGAGTATTTAGGTAGTTGATAGCCACTTTTCAATGGATCAAATTTTCTCTCTTTATCAAAAAATTCTGAATCTTAACTTAAGTCAATGACACTTCATCATCTAGCTTCTACAATAAAAGTAAAAATAAAAAAAGGAGCTATTGTATGACTTATTTAGAAATAGAACAGTCTGATCAACGAAACGCTGCTGTGACCGGTGGAATAGCCATTATCATCATGGCACTTGCTTCAGCTTTTTCCTATGGCCTTGTTCTTGAGAGTCTTGTAATTCAAGATGATATGAACGCCACATTCCAAAACATTCTCTCTTCTAATGGGCTTTTTACTGCTGGAATCCTAGGTTGGCTCATCATCCTTATATGTGATATTGTCGTCGCCTGGAGTTTCTATATCTTTCTGAAACCACTTCATAAAAATCTGTCATTGTTAGCTTCATGGCTTCGTTTAACGTATGCGGGGATTTTGGGAGTAGCAATACTGAATTTGGTCATTGTGATCATCCTTGCGAACAGTACAGGTTCTTTTTTTTCGACTAACGATCTTCCTGTATTGGCGAATGTATTCCTTGAAGCGTTTAAGATGATTTGGTCGATTGGTTTGATTATTTTTGGTGGACATTTAATGATGGTCGGATATTTGACTTTTCGATCAAAAAACATCCCTAAACCTATTAGTATCTTATTGTTGATTGCCTCCTTTGCGTATATGATCATTCATGTTTGTTACACTTTTCTTCCACAATTGAATGCTTTCACTTCTGTACTGGAAGTGGTCCTGACAATCCCCATGGTTCTAGGTGAGTTGGGGTTTGGTATTTGGCTGCTGTTCAAAGGTGGTAAAGTTCCATTAGTTAGGGATGCCGGTTTTACAAAGAAACAGATGAATATCCAGTAATTGGCTGTGATAGCGGTCTATCCATTTGCTTGAAAGGTCCGATAAAGTTAGAATCGTGGGATTAACACTATGATTCTTGCAAGTATTACCTTATATATGGGGGGAATATACATGAATGTATGGATTCGAATCGCTGAATTGTTATTAGGAATCATTTTTTTAGGAGCAGGCTTAAATGGATACATTGTGTTATTTGGCTTTGAAGCATTTGCTCCGACCAGTCCAGCAGCAATGGAGTTTTTAGGAGCAGGTTATTTCTTGGCATTAGAAAAAGGAGTAGAAATCATAGCTGGAATCTTATTATTAATTCGCCGGTTTGTTCCACTTACATTAATTGTTTTAGCAAGCATCATCGTCAATATATTAGCCTTTCATCTATTTGTAGATTGCAATTTGCTTGCATTAGCCCTATTAGTAACGGTATTGGAAGGAATCTTAGTATGGTTCTATCACGAAAGTTTTAAAGGTTTACTAGAAAGTAAACCGAAAGTTGCTAAAAACTAAATTACTTTATTAAGTAAACAGGTACAACGTTTAATTAAAGAACTAAAATCTGTGGGTGTAGTAGCTATCGGTCATGGTGCCAGTACTAAATATACTTTTGATAAGTAGTTAGATTTAAGGACATTAAAATTTAAATGCAACTTTAACATAAAATATAAATATCAAGTCAGAGCTCCTCTTTATATATTTTGCGAGGAGCTCTGACTTGTCAAGAGGGACGAAGAGACAGGCAGAGACCACTGAAAAAGTAGCCTTTATTCAGTGGTCTCGGACAGGTGACTTGTCCGCTATTACGAGAATTCTATTTTGTAATTCGTAAATTAACTTAAATGTTTTTTCCTAGTGATTCCCAGTGCTTCTGGTTCCTCAGGTGAAATACGCTACCTATTAAGATCGGTTGGAATTTAGTGGTTCACTCATAGTTAAATATCTTCATTCGCTTTATCATTATTCTTATTACTTTTGAGTACCAAAGCAATATTATTATTGTTTACGAATGGGGCTAGTTCTGGTTCATCGTGATTTTCTCCATAAAAAGCTTTGTCTAACTTGATATTTGCCTCTTCTGTTTTACTTAGTTTTCTTTTCATAATAGATCCCTCCTGAGATTATTCTTTACAAGAGAAACGCCAGTTATGTATTTTGTTTGTTTATGACGAGCCAGGAGAAATAGGGTCCCCGTTACTTTAATATTTAATTCAGCGGGGGACTGACACCATGTTCCCAAACTCGTGAAATGGAGGCACCTATTTACTTCCGTCCATAACAGCTTTTATTTCACCCCATTTTTTCGTTTCCCATTTAAGGACTTTATTCTCATATGTATGATGGTGAAGCCAGTGGTGGGCACGGTCAATTAAATCCCATATTTCAGGGAGGACCATGGGGACAGGAACCCCGGGCCAACGCTAAAACTTAATGCGCTCGTGTAATCACGCTATTGGATATTTCCGCGGTTTCTCACTTTTCAATTACTATAATGTACTTCTAGTAAGAAGAATTATTTAGGACTTCAAGTGTCAGTCCCCAAACCGCTTTAATACTGTAAAGCGATGGGGGACAGGCACCAATTTTAAGCGGTGGGGGACAGGCACCAATTTTGAGACAAAGAAACAGAGTCATTGCACATCCAGCTGCAATGGCTTTTCCTTTGTGTTTAAGGTTTACGTATTTGAGGAAGTTCTAACAAGAGCCTCGAGGGGTAGAGAGTCCATTACATAATATTCCAATCTGTCATTAATACGTTATAATAAAAGAAAATCGAAAATTTTGATAAAAAGAAAGCGGGATTAGTGTATGAAGATTTTTTGGTTGCGTATAAGCCTATTTAGCTTCCTTTGGGCATTCAATATATTAACCGAGAGCGTACGGATACCTATTAGTATTATAATCTTTGCAATTGCTTTCGGTATTTATTTTTTACTGACCATACCGAAAGCTTTGTTGTGGAAATATAGTGGATTACTCTTATTAACGGGAATGCATGGATTATTTTTCGTAGAGGAAATTTCACTTACAATTCTTCTTCTTTTATATATTGTAATAGATGCAAGCTTCCGCCTAAAAAAGAAAAAGCTTATCATCCTACTTACTGAAGTGGTTTTTCTCCTTCTTTTTCTAAGCAATCTGAGGGATTTTTTAACTATCGAAAATATAGTCTTTTATGTTTTTATAGCCTTTTTAGCATTTGCATTAAATCAGAGCTTAAATGAACGTCGCGAACAATATGAGATTTATGAGCAGCTGCTTGGAGAATATCGTACATTAAAGCGACTGCATCTTGCAGCAGAGGACAATGCACGTTTAGAGGAAAGAACTAGAATTGCCAGGGATATTCATGATTCTGTCGGACATCGTCTTACGGCGTTAATTATGAGATTAGAAGTGTTATCGATACAAGAGCAAAGCAATGCATATGATGAATTGAAACAGATTGCGAAAGATAGTCTTGCGGACACGAGAATAGCAGTTAAAGCACTAAAAGCAAAGGAAAGTGAAGGGATTACAACAGTCGTTCACCTTATACGCAAGCTAGAATCGGAGAGTCATTTATTAGTTCAATTCACGATAAAGCAGGGTGTGTTGTCTATTCCTGTAACAAATAAGATGAGCGTTGTCCTTTATCGTGTGATTCAAGAGGCACTAACGAATATTATGCGTCATGGAGAAACGCGAGATGCCCATATAACATTAGGAAAATCTGCAATAGGGGATATCTATTTTGAAATAACAAATCCATTACGTGATCCGAAGCCTTTTGTTATTGGGTTTGGTTTGAAAAATATGCGTGAGCGTGTGGAAGAAATGAATGGACAATTAAGCATCAATCAATCAGAGGATCAGTTTATTATTTCAGGGATAATTCCGAAAGAGGAGGGTTCATATGTGGCGCGTGCTTTTAGTAGAAGACCAAGCGATTGTTAGACAGGGATTGAAGGTAATTCTGGAACAAGGCGAGAAGATAATTGTTACTCATGAGGCATCCAATGGTTTAGAAGCATTAGAAATTGTGAAGAAGAATCCTTTTGACGTGATTATGATGGATGTTCGTATGCCGAAAATGAATGGGATTGATGCAACTAGAATCATTCGCGAGCAATTTCCAGACATAAAAATCCTTATTTTAACAACCTTTAATGATGATGAATATGCATATCAAGCTTTAAAACAAGGGGCAAGTGCCTTTCTATTAAAAACTTCAGAGCCGAATAAAATAATTGAAGCCGTTTATAGTGCAATGAAGGGTGGGCTGACACTTGATGATGAAGTCGCAGCGAAAGTAATGCCACGACTGTTGCAAAAAGCAGATAAACCAACACCCGTACTTGCGGTTGAACTGACAAAAAGAGAAGTAATGATTACAAAGCTTGTCGGTGAAGGAAAGACAAATAAAGAAATTGCTAGTGAATTATATTTATCTGTAGGTACGGTAAAAAATCATATTACAACCATTCTGCAGAAAATGGATTTACGTGATCGCACACAGCTTGCCATCTATGCGGTGAAGCATGATATTACATAACTAATTGAATCCAAAAAGTGACGGAGGTCATGTTAAGTTCGTGACCTGAGACAGTTCCTAATTTTCTGAATCCCGTATAAACTAAGCTTAAGGAGGTGGTCACATGCTCGAGCTTATCGATATTTCGAAAAAGTTTAAACAGAATGCAGCTGTAAAAAGTATGAATATGTTTATTGAAAAAGGTGAAATTGTTGGCCTGCTTGGCCCGAATGGTGCAGGGAAATCAACCGCAATTTCCATATTATCATCACTCGTAGAACCAACTAGCGGAGATGTGAAATATCAGCAAAAAAGCATCATTAAAAATCCAGTGGCTTTACGGAAAATTATTGGCATTGTACCACAGGAAATCGCTCTATACGAAGATTTAACAGCAGAAGAAAACATGAAGTTCTTTGGAAGAATCTATCGTTTAAAAGGTGAAAAATTAAATATGAAAGTTCAAGAGGTCTTGGAACAAATTGGTTTAAGTGATAGAAGGAAAGACATTGTTAAAACATTTTCAGGTGGTATGAAAAGACGACTCAATATTGGAGTTGCCATGCTTCATGATCCAGAAATACTTGTTATGGATGAGCCAACCGTTGGGATTGATCCACAGTCACGTCATTATATTTTACAAACGGTCAAGCGACTGAATCAAGAACGCCAGATGACTGTCCTTTACACGAGTCACTATATGGAAGAGGTCGAATTTCTATGTGACCGCATTTACATTATGGATAAAGGGAGTCTCATTGCTTCTGGAACGAAGGATGAAATTAAACGAATACTATCTTCAGAAAATACAATTTCATTAAAAGCAGATCATTGGAATGAAGCATTTATAGAAAAGTTAAAGGTAAATCCTGTTATTCATCAGATGAATGTGGAAGAAAAGGAAATTACTTTCGTTGTTTCTCGTGAGGTTAATGTTTTTACGAAACTTGCAAAGCTTGCAGAAGAGACGAATGTGAGTTTGAATGCAGTTGATGTGAAAAATGTCACACTTGAAGATGTGTTTCTTCATTTAACTGGAAGAGCATTAAGAGATTAGGGGGACTCGGAAATGATTTTGCAAATGATAAAAAAACAAGCATTATTATTGCTGCGAAACCCGATGGAGCTCCTTCTGCTTTTAGGTTTACCGATTTTGTTAATTGCGATTCTCGGGACAGCTTTAGGCACTTTCATGGATGGTGGCGAAATGGATCTGCAATTTAAACTAGCAGTGATAGAGAATGAAGCAGAGTCAGAGCAAGTGGCACAATTTATAGCAGAACTTGAATATAGTGATCTTCCAGAAGAAGTGATTGAAGAATTAAGTAGTACGGCAACTACCGTTCAACCTGCTGCAACATTAATCGATGTTTTACAAAATGAAGAATTAGAAGAATTGATTATACTTGAGAAAGTAAGTCCAAATAAATTGACAGAGGTTACAGAGGATGACTCTTACGCGGCAATTATCGAATTTCCAGAAGGCTTCACCTATGAATTACTAAGTCAGTTTTTTCTTGATGAAGGTAGGACTCCAGAAATTACTGTTTATCATAATGAAGGGGCAGAAATTGCTGGCAATATGGTGGAACAAATTGTCACAGCCTATCAGGAAGAATATACGGTAGGCAGTTTTCTTGGTCGTAATGGCATTGATCCAGAGCAATTAAAGTTACTTTCAACGGATTTTAAGCAGGAGGTTTCTTCGATTAATCAGCATAACCCGGTCAATTCGAAAGCATATTATACGATTGGGATGGTCGTGATGAACGTGCTTTTTATGGCGCCAACAATTGCCAACATCGCATTTAGGGAAAAACAAGACAATATTTTTGATCGAATGATTCTTGCGGATATTACTAGATGGGTTTATCTTATCAGTGTTTTATTAACAGGAATGCTCTTTGCATTTTTCCAATCGCTAGTTGTTTTTGCCTTTGCGTACCTTGTATTTGATGTGACGTGGCCAGATTTTGCTGCCTTTTTCATCATTACATTCTTTTTTGCACTAGCAGTAGGTGGACTCACAACATTACTTACAGCGATAAGTTATCGTATCCATTCAGAGCGGATCATCAGTTTTTTCTCTGGCGTCGTTGTTACGATTTTTGCTTTTCTAGGCGGAAGCTTCTTTCCAATTGGTGAAAACTCCGCATTGATACAAAGACTTGGTGACTTAACACCAAATGGCGCTACAATGTCAGCATATTTAAGTATCATTCGTGGAGAAACGATAATGGATAATACAAATCATTTAATCTTTATCAGTTGTTTTGCTCTCGCAGCAATTATTATAGGTGTGCTCACCTTTCCGAAAAGAGGTGCTGCAGCATGAGTGGAATTATACTAGCTAGATTTACAAGCTTCATCCGCAATCCTTGTTTGTTTGCTTTATTTACAGGAATGTCGATTATCTTTGCACTCATTATCGGGAACTTTGGTGCAAGTAATGAGAAAGTCACTGTTCCAGTTTACGGCGATGAAGCATTACAGACAGATACGATTGGCACAGCACTGGCGGAAAATGAAGTATATAACTTTAAGTGGATGGAAAAAGAGGAGCTTGAAGAAACGATTCGTCGTGGGAATGCAGAAGCCGGTGTGAGGATTGAAGAAGATGGATACGAAATGATAGTTGGCGCAGATTCTTCAAATGTGCAATTAATTGAGCAAACAGTGGCAGCAATTTATACAGATAAAATTCAAGCAGCAAATTTACTTACGGTATCTGACGCCCAAACAGTAGAAGAGAAAGAAGAATTGCTAGCAGCATTTCAACAAGCAAAGGAAGAACCTGTTTTTGAAATAACCAATCAAAGCTTCCATAGTTCAGAGACATTTTTATATGATAGCGGTTTACATTCACTATTTGGCTTTACACTGTTTTTTGTTATTTATACCATCTGCTATAATGTACTGCCAATTTTAATTGATAAAAAGGCTGGCGTCTGGGATCGAATGATACTTTCTACAATGAAAAAGTGGGAAATGTATATTGCGAATTTAATTTACAGCTTTTTCGAAGGATATTTACAGGTCGTAATCATATTCACCGTATTCCGTTATATTGTTGGAATGGATTTTCAGGGCAAATTCCTGCAAATACTGCTGCTAATGATTCCATATGTCTTTGCGATTGTTTCTTTAGCGATTTTCCTTACAGCCATTGTGAAAAATACGCAGCAATTTAATGCAGCATTACCAATTGTATCCGTGAGTATGGCGATGATTGGCGGTGCTTTCTGGCCAATTGAGATTGTTCAATCGGAATTCCTGTTAGCTCTATCAAAAATAAATCCATTAACGTACGGGATGGAAGCACTAAATGGACTTGTCATTTACAACACACCGCTTGATCAGCTGCTTATGCCGATTAGTATCTTATTGCTAATGGGAGTAATATTTATGGGTGTAGGTATTCATTTAATGGAACGAAGACATGTGTAAGAATTATCCATGGACCCTCTCATCTAGAAAGCCTCTGCCCAAAAATGGGTAGAGGTTTAGATATATGGTTGTAATTAAAGGAAAAAAGATAAAACAGAACCACCCTCATATAATTCCATAAGATAAAATGAATTAACCTTAAACTTATTAATTCTTTCCTCCTATACTAGATGGAAATTCATTTACATTAACCAGTTCAAAGTCTTGTTTCCTAACAATGTAATCATTAAAAAAGCTTATATGAATACCTGTGAGTCGATGAAAGAAACTAATCTCTACCATCCAATCCTTTTCAATCATTTTGTGTATATCGGTTAGTCCTTTTTTAGCAACTAAATCGATAATTGATTTAACTTTTTGTGGCTTTTGTATTGGTAGAATTTCATCTAATGGTTCTCTTTTTAAATAACCTTTTCGATGGAGAGATGCATAAAAATTACGGTGTTTTTTAGAATCTAATACACCTAAATTAGCAGCCCTATAACCTAATACTTGCAAAGATGTTTTCCATTTCTTTTTTAAATCAATATATGCATCAGGATTTGTAACATAAGCAAGCGTATTTATATCTTCTAAAAATGATTCTTCAGGTAAAAGGAAGGCTCCAGCAAAGAGATTGGCTTCCTCCTCCATTGCTTTATGTTCTTTTCGATTTAAATTAGTAAATTCTACTTTATAATGAAGTAGCAAATGGCCAAGCTCGTGTGCTATATCAAAATTTCTGCGTACAGCTGAACGCTTTAAATTACCTAAGATAATGAAAGGACGATCTTTATTCGTCCACAAACTGTAAGCATCAATTTCTTCATCCATCGGTTTTTCAAAAATGAAAACACCATTTTTTTCAATTAAAAACATTAGATCATCATTTGTGTCATTACTAAGACCTAATTTTAGTCGTGTTAATTTGGCTATTTTGTTTATTTGAAGTTTTCTTTCATCGTGAGAGTTATTTAAGTAATTAATTACTTCTTCTCTTAATTGGATAATTTTTTGTGTCGGTAGTGTTAAATTAGCCGTTACATAGTTAACAAAGCTATCTAAATACTCGATGTGCTTTGCTTCTGATTGCGTTTTTGAAATGACATTCATCACTTTAGAACGATATGCAATATTCATAACTGGTATATTTCCTGGTACAGAGTAAAGTTTTAGAACATCTTTCTTATAAAAGTATTTACTTTTTACATTAAAAATAGATTTTAAATCATTTACAATTTGTAATTTTGGTGATGTGTAGTTATTTTCATATTGCCAGACTGCCTGTTCTGTTACATGTAACATTTCAGAGAGCTGTTTGCGTGAATATCCATGCATGATACGAAGATTAGTTAAATTTTCACCAATAAACATTACGCTCCCCCTTATCTGAATAAAGGTCTAATTACTTTCTTCATCCTCGAAGATACCAATATCGAAAGCTGCAGGATCAATTATACCACTGTCCTGTTCTGGTGCAATCACTTCACGTTCCTCACTAGTTAACTCTGAACCAGAAATAAATTCTGAGAGGTCCTCTATTTTATACGCTATATTATTCGCTGGGTTAGGTAAATAATGTATAATCTCAGAAATTTGAAATGCATCATCAATTTTGTAGGTAAGAATATGGAATTCATCATAAGAAGATTGAATTTGATGAAGTTCCTCTTTTATTTGTTCTCCCAGGACGAATAGCGATAGTTGCACACTTTGTTCATTTGAGTATTGATTTTTTTGAGCATCGGATTTAAAAAATTCAAGGTCATGGTTGATTTTAGAAAGTTCATGGAGGTAGGTTCTGCGACGACCTTTGCTCTTATTTTTATTAGGCAATAATGCTTGTGAAAAACAATTTGGATTAAAATATGCTGCATTCTTAATTAGGAAAAGCTTCTTGGTCTCACCATGAATGAATTGCAAGTAATCCCATGTTAGTCCAGCTTTGGATCTTTTATAAGATATATTTAGATCGCGGCTGATTTCTGCTATCTTACTTTCTATAAAATTTCCTTTCGTCCATGCGAAAGCAGAGCTAATAATCATTTTATCGTGACGATCTTTACGATGTTCGATGTAATCTCGGTACCCCTCAACAATAGCATTAACAATCGTCTCACTATCATTCGGATTAAATCTGTATTGGTCCAAACCTACCACCCCTTAAAACTTTTCTTGGTATCATTTTACAATAATTAGAGTGGAAAATATATGATTTTTTGTATTTTTTTTTAAAGTTTTAGTGAAAAATATTTGTTTTTTTATAGTAACGCAGGCTACTGTTTGGAACTCTTAACGTAGCTAGTTATTACCAGATGTAGTGATTTAGGAATACATGATTAGTTTAGGGGATTTTATATGGAAGGGAAATACGCCATACGCCATGTGGATAGTATATAAGAAATATCAACCAGACACAGGACCTCTTGTAACCTGTTTCAATGACACCATTCGCGACCAATTAATCGACTTGTTAATAGTAGACAATAGTTATTAAGGGAAATCTATCATGCAGGAACCAATGGAACATATTCGATCAATATCCTGGTGAGGGATGCAAATGGCAAGAATTATTATACCGAGACAGGATACCGCTGGACAGTAAAATAACTATAATAAAACGATCAGCAAGTGCTTGAAATAAGGTTACTGATCGTTTTCCTGTCTCATTTATTCAAATATTATCCACTATCGGCAGGGAATATGACTTTTTATCGTTCCATTTATTAAGCATCTAATTCATCTTGGTTCACCTAAAATAAATGTATCGTGATAATTTAAAGTAAATGGAAGAAGATAGTTTAATGAAAGGAGGGATTGCCAATGTCTGTAAAAAATTGGTTAGCAGGATTACTTGTAATGATTCTTGGTATGTCCATTTTAGGACCACTACATGTGGTTGCTGCAACCGAAGCCGAATTAGGGCCTATGATGGATACCAAAGAAGAGATGGTTGTCGAGCTGCACGATGATTACTTTAACCCAGATACGATTACGATTCCCAATGGAGAAACGACAGAGCTGCTACTGAAAAATGTAGGTCAGAAGGAACATACCTTCACCGTGGAAAAGCTTGGAATTGACGTCGAACTCCAGCCAGGAGAACAGAAAACCATCACCGTAAAACCGGAAGAGACTGGTACATACGAACTGATATGTCGGTACCATGTAAAAGAAGGGATGGTTGGAGAAGTAATCGTAGAATAAGAAGTGAAATCAGGTGGACCTTACTTTTTGTTAAGAAGCAAAGAAAATAGGTGTAATTGACATTTAATTTATGTATGAAATGACAGTAAATTTTTTGCATACAAAAACCGCCTAAACATGCACGATTATGAATAAATCCTTGCATATGTTTGGGCGGTGTTAATAAGCTCTTATTAACATGAGCACCATTTACTAAAGTAATTCCAAAAGAGACACAATCTGAGTAATTACTTCCGAAATGCATCAACTTAACATGAGGAGGTGATACATTTGGGAAAAGACCGTCAGGAAAAGAAGCAAAAACAAAGTAGTGGTGAGGAATCTCTTCGTCAGTCAGGTCTTCGCTACAAAGGGAAAACCGAAACCACAATGTCAAATCCAGAAGAAGCAAACATGCAGAGCAAGGGACGTAAATAGCTAAGACGAATCATCGGTGAGTTCTTATGTTGCTGTGAAATTTAATAATAATAGCCGTCTATTCAGACGGCTATTATTGCTATCTTACATCTATTTTAATCAATATTTGCATGTTAAGTATTTCTACCAACATTTATTTGAAAATTTGTACACTAAGTGAATTACAACCTAAAAAAATCATATTTCTAAAGTATTCGACTTTTTTCAGATTCGTTTATTCCATTAAAGCACCATATAGTTTAAGATTCCGTATAGTGAATTTAACTTGCCAAATAATAATCCTACTATCTATGTGGAGGATTGTATATGAGAAAAACACTTATTTTATTAATCTTTGTTCTAATTAGTAACAGTATAGTGTATGCCGATTCCATTGACAAACCACCAATTTACTGAGGGGAAGCATAGGGTGAAATCGAAGAGAGAGCAGAACGAGGATAAGAATGTGAATGTGGAGAAGGAGGTGGGGAGGTAGCAAGCAGGGTGAGGGAGTATGCGAATGCGTGATATTTTAAAACTGGCAATTGAATGAAATTAAAATCGAAATGAGATGAAAGAGGAGATATATTTGGGTGGGATAAAGTTTTAATGTTTTTATGACACCAAATGCAATGTCGTTTCGATTGTGGTTGTGAAGGTATCTAAAAAGCAAAGCTTTTTAGATGACAAGAGGACTTAATATAAAGTGTGGGGACTGACACACTGGCTTGCTATTGTGAAATCTTTAGGATTGCCCGCTCCCGGTCTAAATGCGCTTGACGTATCTAACAATCAGGATGGGTGAGCTATTATCGGTTTGAATAATCCACTTTATCAGAGCATTCAAATCGTCCTTGCCAAACTTTTTGTGGTACTTGATATAGTAGGTTGATATAGATCAACTTTTGCATTTCATTTTCTGGGTTTTTCAAGAAGTAAACAGTTTAATTTTTAGTGAAAAACATGTGATATAATAGAAAATACAGATCTTTATAAATGTTTGTGATTTATGAATATGGTTTAGAATTCAGTGGAGGAGAAGATGAAACACTTATCTAAGATGTCATTACAAGTGAAGATTTTAGGGTTAATCTTATCTTTAGTATTACTTATAATTACTATAATGACTGTTACATATATCGTTATGGCGTATAAAGAAGAGATAAGCAATGCAGAAAATAGTGCTCTTTATGCAGCAAGAACCTTATCCTACATGCCCAGTATACAGGAAGCGGTAGTTTCAAATATAGATAGCGAAGGCAAATATATTTTTGAAAATGTAGCTGAAGAAGCTGGCGCAACAGATATAATACTAGAAAATAAAAATGAATTGTTATATTCTAATGCGCTTAATAATATTTCAAATGAATTAATTAATGAAGAGCTATCTTATCAAGCATTGCTTTTTGGGAATTCTTATGTAAGAAATGCAAGTGTTCAAGATAAAACATTCTTATTAGGAATAGCTCCAATTTCTATTGATTATGGATCATATAGTAAAATAGAAGGTGCCGTATTAGTTGTTTTTGATAAAGATGAAATTATCAAAAGGGTATTATTGGATATAAAAAGTATCTTAATCGTATCACTTATTGTATTAGCGATAGGAATATTTGGTGGTGTGATTCTGACCAATAGTATAAGAAAAGATACGTTAGGATTAGAACCAATTGAAATCGCTTCAATATACAAACAAAGAAATGCTATTTTGCAATCTATTAAGGAAGGAATTATTGCAATAGATTCGACTTTCAATATTGCCATGATGAACAATACTGCCAAACAAATATTAGGTATAAAAGGTAAAATGAAAGGGAAACCATTAACAGAAGTGTTCCACAACTCGGAAATTACCGCTATTATTATGTCACCAAAGCAGATGAATGATGTAGAAATTCAATATAATGGAAAAACGGTTATCGTCAATACGATGCCCATTATAGAGGGAAAAGATCAAATCGGAACAGTTACTAGTTTTAGAGATAAGACAGATATTAAAAATATGATTAATACTATCTCAGAGGTGAAACAGTATTCAGAAGATTTACGGGCTCAGACACATGAATTTACCAATAAACTATATGTTTTGCTAGGCTTACTACAACTGGGTAAATATAAAGATGCTATGGATTTTATTCAAGAGATTACCAAATTACAGGAATTAAACTCAGGTATTATTTTTAATCATATTCAAGATGAGAAAATTCAAGCTATTCTATTAGGTAAATTGGCAAAGGCTTCTGAGCAAAAGGTGGAATTTATTATTGATTCCAATTCCTCATTAGAAAAATTACCAAATAAATTTGAATTGGTTCCATTGCTTATTATTATTAGTAATTTAATTGATAATGCCTTTGAAGCAGTTGCTGATGTTACGGAAGGAAAAGTTACATTCTTTACTACCGATATTGGAAACGATATCATATTTGAAGTTTCAGATAATGGGAAGGGAATTGAAAGTGAGATTATATCAGATCTTTTTGAAAAGGGCTCATCAGGAAAGGGAATGAATAGAGGGTATGGTTTATCGAATGTTAAACACGAACTGGACCTACTTGGAGGATTTATTGAAGTTGAGAACTCTAGTGAGGGAACACGGTTCACCGTTTTTCTACCAAAGGATGAAACCTAGAGAATTTCTTGTAGGGAGATGAGAATAAATGATTAAAGTTGCGATAGTTGAAGATGATTTTCGGGTTGCAAAAATACATGAAGCATATATAGAAAAGATAGCAGGGATGCGTGTTACTTGGAGTGCGATCAATGCTTCTGAAACACTCAAATTATTAGATGAGCAATCGGTAGATTTATTGTTAATGGATATTTATATGCCTGATAGACTAGGAACAGAGTTATTGCAAGAAATTAGAGAAAGGCATCCTGGGATTGACGTCATCATGATTACCGCATCCACAGACAAATTCTTTTTAGAAAAATCATTAGAATATGGAATTTTCCAATATTTAATAAAACCAGTTGATATAAAGAAGTTTAAAGAAACGATGGATCAATATAAAAAGAAAAGGCAATTATTTCAAGGAGCAAAAGAAGTCAATCAACATTTATTAGAGTCTATCTTTAAATCCAATCAATCGAAGGTTTCCCAAGAAAGCCTTCCATCAGGAATAGACTCTGTCACGCTTCGTAAGGTAATGGATTTATTACAGTCCTTTCCAGACGGGATAACTTCTGAGAAAGTAGGAGAGAAGATGGGAAGTTCTCGAACAACCGCAAGACGTTATTTAGAATATCTTGTAGGGATAGGTTATTTAAGAACAGATAGTGTTTATGGGATTGTCGGTCGACCGGTAAGAACATATTACCTGCAAATGGAAAAGGAAAAACAGGAAAGTGAATGGGTCTAAGCAACTTATGCTTGACCTTTTTTTTATGGAAATTCTGTGAACTAAATGAACAAAACATTTTTTAAGTTTTTAAAGAATAATATTTTGGAAACGTTTACAATTTTGGGTTTCAAAGGTTAATATGTGAATACACTCAATTTAGTGTTTTTTAAAAAAATGAAGAGGTGGGGTTATTTATGAAGAAGTTTTTATTTATATTATTATTTTTGGGGTTAATCCTTGGAGCATGTTCTAATTCTGCATCTGGAGAAAACGAGTTTCCTTCAGAAAATATTGAAATAATTGCTCCCGCATCTCCTGGTGGTGGATGGGATTTAACTGCTCGTTCGGTTCAAAAGATATTATCCGATAATGATCTAGTTGATACGAATATTAACGTAATCAATAAACCTGGTGGTGGTGGTGAAGTTGGCTGGCAATATTTACAGCCAAAAGATGCCCATTATCTAGCAGTTAACTCAAGTTTATTACTAACAAATAATCTTCTAGGAACAAGTGAACTAACCTATAACGATTTTACACCATTAGCAACTCTAGCAACTGAGTGGCAGTCACTAGTGGTACCAGCTAATTCAGAATATGAAACGTTAGAAGATTTAATGAAACAACTTAAAGAAGATCCGAAGTCCATTAAAGTAGGGGTTGGTCCTGCTCTTGGTAATGATGATCACTTGTCCTTTGTTCAGGCGGTACGTGAAAATGGGGTGGATCCAAAACAAGTGGATTTCCTCGTTTATGAAGGTGGCGGTGATGTAGTGACTGCACTTATGGGAAATCATGTTGATGTTGTTACGACATCCTTATCTGAGGTAAAAGAACAACACTTAGCTGGTAAATTCCGAATTTTAGCGATTTCTTCAGCAGAGAGGTTAGATGATTTACAAGATGTACCAACATATAAAGAACAAGGGATTGATATGGAATTCCCGCACTGGAGAGGAATCATGGGTCCTAAGGATATGAGTGAAGAAGAAATTGCCTATTGGGATGAAAAATTAAGTGAAATGGTTCAATCTGAAGAATGGAAACAATTACTTGAAAATAACGACTGGGAAGAATTTTATAAAAATAGCAAAGAAACAAAGACCTTTCTTGATGAGCAACAAGTGTTGTATCAAAGTTTAGTAAATGATTCAGGACTTGTGAAATAAGTCCTGAATCTAAAGGAGGAAGGGTGTGTTTCAAATGAAGGCATTTAAGTTAAGTGTACCAATTTTTTTGATTGTAATAGGCATTGTTTTTTTTATAGGAACAATTAATCTTCCTAAAGCAAATTTAGGTAATCCCAATGGACCGATTTATTTTCCAATGGGAATCAGTATCTTATTATTGATTTTCGGTATCATCTACTTCTTTCAAGAACTAAAACACTTAGATAAAGATAATGAGAAAATAAGACAGCTTTTTTCTGGGAGAGTTCTTAAATTAGTTGGATGGACGACTGTTTTAGGGATAGGATATACCATTATTTTTGATAGAATTGGGTTTTTATTTTCTACGATTTTATTTCTTGGAGCATTACTCTTTGTAATTAATGGCGTGAAAAAATGGAAAGTGAATATTATCGTTAGTTTAGTATTTTCATATGCTTCATGGTATTCCTTTAGTGAATTACTAGGAGTTAGTCTACCATAGGAGGTGAGCAAGCATGATGGGAGCATTTACTGAAGGGCTATTAACGGCCATGGAGCCGATAAATATATTATGGATAATTCTTGGGGGGTTCTTAGGTACCATTGTAGGAATGCTACCTGGGCTAGGTCCTGCCACTGCGGTTGCCGTATTAATCCCGCTAACCTTTGGGATGGATCCAGTTAGTGCATTAATTTTGATGGGAGCAATTTATTACGGTTCTATGTATGGTGCATCCAGAAGCTCTATTTTATTGAATACACCAGGGGATGGTTCTGCAATAGCTGCTACATTTGATGGATATCCTATGGCCAAAAAGGGTCAAGCGGGACAAGCCCTGGCGATATCTGCAGTTGCATCATTTATTGGAGGGATTATGGCTGTATTTGGTTTTATTTTACTGGCAAAACCTTTGGCAAGTTTTGCGCTTAGGTTTGGTCCAGCGGAATATTTCCTATTAATGTTACTTACGTTATCAGCTATTGTTTCATTATCTCTAGGAAGAATGGTGAAAGGTTTCATCGCAATGCTTATTGGGCTATTAATCGGTACGATAGGAATTGACACGCAAAGTGGTGTATACCGTTTCACCCTCGATATCCCTCACCTAAGTGAGGGGATTGATTTCCTTATTATAATTATTGGGGTTTATGCGATAGGAGAAGTATTGTATAACTTCTTAACAATAGATAACGAAAGAAAAGAAAAAAAGAAGATCGGCAAGTTATGGTTTACGAAGGAACAGTGGAAGCGCTCAAAGTGGCCTATTCTCAGGCAGGGTCCAATTGGATTTATTATCGGAGTGTTGCCAGGTGCCGGAGGATCCATTGCTTCGATGATCAGCTATTCAACGGAAAAACAACTTTCTAAAAAACCTAAAGAATTCGGTGAAGGAGCAGTTGAAGGATTGGCAGCTCCAGAGTCTTCTAATAATGCCGCTTCAGTCGGAGCTATGATTCCATTATTAACAATGGGGATTCCTGGATCAGGTACAACAGCAGTTATGCTTGGTGCTTTAATTATGTTAGGTATTCGACCAGGCCCAATGTTATTTGAAAATGACCCTGAGTTAGTTTGGACATTTATTAATAGTATGTTTATTGGAAACATAGCGTTAGTAATTATTAACATTGCTTTAGTAGGACTACTAGTTAAAATCCTAGATACACCAGCTAAAGTATTATATCCAATTATTTTAGTATTAGGTTTTATTGGAACCTATACACTTGGTTATAGCACCATTGATTTCTACATTCTTCTCATTTTTGGAATTGTCGGCTTAGTGTTGAAAATAATGGATTTTCCGCTAGCACCTTTAGTTTTAGCTGTTATCGTTGGAGCGGATATGGAACAAAACTTTAGAATGGCTGTTTTGTCTTCAAATGGTAGTTTGGGAGTGTTCTTCAGCTCACCTGTTGCCATTAGCTTGGTTGTCTTAACCATCCTTTCTTTATGTTATCCACTTATCATGAGTGCGATACAGAAAAGGAGAATGAGTAAAAACCAACAAGAAAATACGGAAGATGTGATATAAAAATAACGGAATAAAGGAGATTAAAAGATGAGTAATAAATTAGTTGGGTCCAGTTATGACACAGTTGTAGTAGGGGCAGGTAATGCTGCCTTATGTTCAGCAATTGCAGCAAAATTACAAGGTGCCAATGTACTTGTAGTTGAACGGGCACCAAAGGAAAAGAGTGGTGGAAACTCCTATTTCACAGACGGAGCAATCCGGACAGCATATGGACACTTGAAAAATATTAGACAGATCATTCCAGAAATTACGGATAAAGAGGCAGAAAATACGATTATGCCGGAATATGATACAGAAGATTTTTATGATGATATGATGCGAGTAACAGAAGGAAAAAGTGACCCTGAATTAGCAAATCAACTGGTTGGAAAATCACTAGAAACGATTCTTTGGATGAGAGAGCAAGGGGTAGAGTTCGAGTTAAATAAAGGGAACCAATCTTTTGTGAATGATGATAAGCGAGTGTTCTGGGGTGGACTACCACTTAAGACAAAGAAAAAAGGAATCGGGCTTATGGGATATTTACTCCAGCGTTCAAATGAACTTGGAATTGATATCGTTTATGATACAAGAGCCATTGAATTAGTGAAGGAAAACGATAAAATTACTGGAGTTGTTGTGGAACAAACAGGCGAAAAAGTAAAAATCAATTGTTCTAGTGTCGTACTGGCAAACGGTAGTTTTGAGGCAAATAAAGAAATGCGGAAGAAATATATTGGGGAAGAATGGGCAGAAGCTAGAGTACGAGGAACTGAGTACAATACTGGTGATGGAATAGAGATGGCCCTATCTGTTGGAGCGCAAAAATATGGGGAATGGTCTGGATGTCACTCCATTGGTACCGATTATAATGTTCCAAAAGTTGGTGACTTTAATAAACCAGGAGATATCTTTAAAAAGCATTCCTATCCATTAAGCATTATGTTAAATAAAGAAGGAAAACGTTTTGTTGATGAGGGAGCAGATTTAAGAAATTATACTTATGCGAAATATGGCAAGGAAATACTAAAACAAAAGGACAATGTGGCATATCAAATCTATGATACGAATACAAGACCATTACTAAGAGAAGAATATAATTTGGAAGAAGCTACATGTGTTCAAGCTGATACTTTAGAAGAATTAGTAGGAAAATTGCCTGTAGAAAAAGAGCAATTTCTTCAAACCATCAAAGAATACAATGAGGCTGTTCAAGAAGGTAAATTTAATCCTTCGATTAAAGATGGTAAGAATACAGAAGGAATTACCCCACCGAAGACGAACTGGGCTGTGAAAATTGAGGAAGGGCCGTTTTATGCATTTCCTGTAACATGTGGTATTACCTTCTCCTTTGGTGGAGTTCACACAGATAAAGAAGGAAGGGTGCTAGACATGGATAATAAGCCAATTAGTGGTCTTTTTGCCGCAGGAGAAATGATTGGTGGTATTTTCTACGGTAACTACCCAGGTGGTTCTGGACTAATATCAGGTGCAGTATTCGGTAAACTTGCTGGTACGTCAGCAGGTAAATATGTCCAAAACAAGGAAGAAATTAGCTCATAATTAAATAACTTCATAGAAAAGTCACCTATCATGGTGGCTTTTTCTATGAAATAATGCTTCCTTTTCGCATAAAGGGGTAATGAAATTGAAAAACAAAATCCTAATAACTATCGCATTTATTTTATATGCTCTATTTCTACCAGATTTTCTTTTTGAAGCAGATATTAAAATCAAAGCACTTGCAACATTGGTCATTATTCAAACTTTATGGATTGGTAGGATATTTCCGCTTGCACATAGTTCGATTATATTAATGTTATTATTATCTTTTCATTTTTTTAATTATGAGGAGACCTTATCCTATATAGCTTCAGATATTGTCTGGTTAATGTTCTCTACTTTCTTTATATCGCATGCATTTATCAATACGGGACTAGCTAGTAGAGTGTCATTAAGTGTGTTAAAGCTATCGAAAGGATCGGGAAAGGGACTTATTCTTATTTCCTACTTTTTAATGTTTGTTTTATCTTTGATGATTCCATCAAATGTGGGAAAGGCAAGTCTAGTCGTGTCCGTATTTGATCGTCTCCTGCAAAATTTGAAAGAAATAAAAGGGGTTCATAATCTCGGAAAGGCATTATTTATTGGTGTTTCTTACCTATCAGCTATGTCTGGGTCGTTTGTAGCAACTGGCGCGAGTTCCACCATCTATACATATGGAATTCTCGGGGAGTTATCAACTGATTTGAATTATATCACCTGGATTATTTACTTTGCCCCACCAATTATATTGTTTACAATTATTCTGTGGCTTCTATTCTTATATATTTATCCACCTGAAAATATTGATCGTCATATTATCATGGGGTTAATAGATGAGCGGATAAAGGAGCTAGGGAAAATAAGTATTCCTGAAATGAAAGTCATGTTTATTATTGGTTTAACCATTATATTATGGAGTACTCAACCAATACATCATCTTTCTATTCCCTTAATTGGACTACTAGGAGCGACATTAACCTTTACGCCGAGGATAGGAGTTTGGAAATGGGAAAAGGCACGGGAATCCGTTAATTGGGATATTGTGTTATTCTTTGCAGCTACGATTATGGTTTCTCAAATGTTAATTAGGACAGGCACAATTGATATGATTGCTCAATTTTTAATGAACACTATTAAGATGGAATCATCGATCATGGTTCTTTTTATTTTATTAGTAATCGTTGCATTATTACGTATCATTTTTGTAAATGTACTTGGGTTTTTAACGATTGTATTGCCGTTAGCAATTACAATGGGACAATCACTTCCTGATTTATCACCATTGCTGATTGCAATGTCCGTATTTTTAATAGGTGTTCCCGGATTTCTATTAATCACGCAATCACCAGTCCATTTAATAGCTTATTCTTATCAATATTTTACAGAAAGGGATTTATTAAGAATCGGTAGTTTCGCAGGTGTTGTCTGGATAATCATTGTCCTATTTTTTGCGATGTGCTGTTGGAGGTTTATCGTGTAATATTTAGAAGACGCCCTAGGATTTAAGTGCCGACCCCATCGCTTTACAGTATTAAAGCGATGGGGGACTGGCACCAATTTACAATAAAACAAAGTAAATAAAATAGGTTAAAAATGATATGATTCTTACGTTTTTCCTATGAAATTTATAATAATCAGGTGCCAATTACACACGATTTTTTCTACCTCTGACCATGCTTAAATTCTATAATGACTACATGATCCTGATTTACATTATTATCAGCTACAAGAAAATTAACTCGTTTTGATATATTAGGAATTTTAAATTCAATAGCAACAGAAGCATCAGTGGGAATATCTCTATCCTGGATAACGTTACCCATGATGAAAGCAAGTCGGGAACGGTTCTCTCTGCATATTACACAAATCAATATTATATTTTTTTAACACTAAGATTAAAGTACGTTTACAATCTAAACTTGGCAACAAGTTATACTTGGGAAGCAAGGGGACGGTTCTCTTGCTTCATTATACTAATATGAGAGGGGATTAAGTTAATGGATAGAAAGAGTATTGCAATTGATATGGATGAGGTCCTTGCAGACACCTTTAAAAAGTTATTAAAAACGGTCAATGAAGTATGCCATCTTTCACTGACTGAAGCGGAAGTAAAAGGAAACAAAATGTGGAAGCTATTAAATGCGGAACAGGCAATCGAATTGAGAAAAGCGATTAACTCGCCAGGATTTTTCCGTGATTTAGAAGTTATTGATTCAGCAGTGCAGGCGGTTAAGGAACTTTCTGAGCACTACGATATCTATATAGCTACGGCTGCTATGGAAGTGCCGAATTCATTTCATGATAAATATGAATGGTTAATAGAGCACTTTCCATTTCTGGATGCCCGGTATTTTATTTTTTGTGGGGACAAGAAAGTGGTCCATGCAGATTATCTGATTGATGATACAGTTAGTCAGTTAGATGCGTTTACAGGCAAAGGTATTCTATTTAAAGCAAATCATAATGAAAACATGGAAACCAACCATATGCAAGTGGATAATTGGCAGGAAGTTTTAGAACTATTTACTAGTCTTCAAGTGGTATAGGGGTGCCTGTCATCCCTGTATTCACAGCTAGATATAGAGAGAGTGTACTAGGTGTATAGTGAGATTTTTTTCTGTTTGCTAAGTAAAAAGATATAGTTATTTTGTATGTGTATTTTTCACACAAAATTAGCTATCTTTTAATACTCTATTCACATCAATCCTTTATCCTAATATTGTAGATCATGTTAAAGGAGGAAGAATAATGTCAGAAAAAAAGAGATTAAAAACATTTTCAGCAATTTCAATGATTACCTTATTACTAACAACGTTACTGCCTATACAAATGATTGATGCTTCACCAAAAAAGTCTACTCAAACAAGTGAGACTGGACAGGTTCTTGCACATTGGAAGCTTTCAAAGGATTATGTGCAGTCAGGAACAATTGAAACTGGGGACCTTGTCATAGAAGATGCGAGTGGCAATGAGAATAATCTAATCCTTGAAACAGTTGGGGATACATCTTCAGAGGAAACAAAAAATATGGTGAAATGGTCCGAGGATGATTATGCCAATGACGATGCTGTTCAAAGTATAGAGTTTGGAAACTATAAACAAGCACCAGTTGGGCGTTATTTCAGAACTGCAGATGAGGCGCCTATTAATTCGGAAAAATTTGAAGATGGATTTACAATCGAGGTCATTATGAAAATGCCTGAGAATTTTGCACCTGATAAACACTCATGGATGGGAATACTGACACGGCAGGGCCAAGGTGCAGATCTGAATAAAACAGAGGGTGAAAAAGAAGTACTTTCTACACTATCTGTTTCAAATCTTAAAGAATTGCAATGGACAAGCCATCCAACCAATTTAACCTATAATCAGACGAATTGGTCGTTTGCACTCGATAGTAAGGAAGATTGGTATCATGTGGCAATTGTGAACGACGGAAGCCAATCAAAGTTATTTGTTAATGGAGTGATGGATTTCCGTAATACGGAGGAAGTAATGATTGGCATGGACGCAGTTGAGGGTAAAGGCTGGAATGTTGGGGCCTCAGAATGGGCAAATGAGTTGGATACGTTATTTGCCGGGAAAATTCAAGAAATTAGAATGACAGATGGTGCACTTGATCAGGATCATTGGTTAGTGGATAATCCCGAGGATGGACATGTTGAATATGGAACAAATGAAAAGATTCCATTATTAACGGACAAAGATAATTATAATTTCGTTTTTGTTCCGGACCCACAAAAAACAGTTCGTTACAAGCCTGAAATTTTTTATGAACAGATGAAGTGGATTGCAAACAGTGCAAATCGTGAAAATATCTCCATGACTGCCTTTGTAGGTGATATGGTAGATCGAAGCAACGTATCTGAGGAATGGATTGCATCCGATACAGGGGTAAGCTTGCTTGACAATCACCGTGTCCCATACATGGTTACAGCGGGTAACCATGACTATGGTTCCGAGGACCCGTATCTAGATTACTATGGGGAAAGCCGCTTTTTGGAAAACGATTATTTTAAAGGAAGTTCTCCGTCTGGATATAGCTCCTATGGTATTGTTCCAGCAGGTGATTATAATTACTTATTTCTAATGGTTGATATGAAGCACGTTCAAGAAGATATCGCTTGGGCAGAACAAGTGTTAAATAGTCATTCCAATCTTCCTACTATATTGGTGTCTCACGAAATCCTTGCAGTTTCGGGAGACGGAATCTATACAGCGGATACGACACGTGGAAATCTGATTTGGGATGAACTAATCAATGAGCATAACCAAGTATTTATGACAGTAAGCGGACACCACCATGGAGCACTTCACCGTGTGAAGGAAAATGCAGAAGGAAATGAAGTCATTCAATTACTTGTAGACTATCAATCCAGCATTGCAGGAGGTAACGGCTGGTTACGTTTCGCTGAGTTTGATGAGCAATTGAACAAAATTAACTTTAAAACCTTTTCTCCATGGGTAGAGAAACTACCAAAACCAAAGCGTACGTATTTTGACGTAAGCTATTTAACGTCTGACAATGACCAGTTTGAAATTGATTTTAACTTTGAAGAACGATTTGATTTTGTAACAGCCCCGGTTCAGTAGGATAGGTGCCTGTTACTTCCCGAATTTTGTAAGATTATGACGAATAGCTCTACTAAAAACAAGCATTGCTAACCTAGTAATGCTTGTTTTTTAGTTGAGTTTTGTTCTCAGAAGGCAACTAGTTAGATAAATGGATTCATACCGTTCTTGGATCATGGGGACAGGAACTCCGGGCCATCGTAACACTTAATGCGCCCGTGTTCTGAAAAATACCATTATTATAGTTTTATAAAAACGTAATCTCAATCTTCTTCAGTCTTTCAGAATTACAAAATCAAAATGGCCCAGGTTTCCTGTCCCCATGGACCATACCCATGGACCATAGCTTCGGCTTTAACCCATAAAATGAAAATAAAACCACTTTTACTTGAATTTTATAACCTCTATCATTTGCTTTTTTTTAGCCCTTAATCCTCTTACCTATACAAAGTTAAATCGATTTACATATCGTATAATAAGGAGGTGAAATTTATGGAGAAATTTATCGCTAAGTTAAGAGGGATAAACGAAGTACCTCCAGTAAAGACAGATGCATTTGGAGTTACTAAATTTCTAGCTGATAAGGATTATTCAAAAATTGAATTTGAGCTAGAAGTCAACAATATTAGAAATTTCATTCAAGCGCATATTCACTTTGGTGCCCGCGGTGAAAATGGACCTGTTCTCGCTTTTCTTTTTGGAGCTGACCTAGCAACTTTAGAAGATCAAAATGGGATAACCACTCGCCGAGGAGTAGTTACGGGAGTTATTAAAGATAAGGACATCGTCCCTAATGACGAAGGTGTAAGAAATGTCAATGACTTACTAATACTGATGCGAAAAGGATTGACGTATGTTAATGCTCATACCGAACAAAATCCTGGTGGGGAAATTAGAGGGCAAATTATTCCCATTCACAAAAGATACTAAGTGTCTATTGTGCCTGTTCCCTACCTCTTAATGGGTGAAAGACAGGCGCAGGATTTGCTATATTTTAATAGTTTTTGATTTTCCACAATAGGGCGCTATTTTTTAGATGAAAGCCTAATTCCTCGTTAAAAATAAGGAGGGATTAGGCATTTTATATTTATACTTTCTTAACGTTTCCCCTTGGTAACCAGTGGCAATAAATGGTAAATATTTTGACAATCGTTGGTGAAAATAATGGCGTGAGGACGGTGGGGACAGGTGCCTTGACCCAATTAGTTTTTAGTTTAAATTATGGGACGATGAACCTGACCCCGTGGACAGTGACCCCGTGGACCGGAATTTTACTTAAGTCTATTCATTATTTGCATATATTTTTCAGCTACTAGCCAAACTAACAAAAACGGAGCAGGAGGTACATAAATGGCTTTTAATGTGACACAAAAACTCATTCTAGATCATCTTGTTTCTGGGAACATGGTTGTAGGTGAGGAAATTGGAATCAAGATTGACCAAACTTTGACTCAAGACGCAACTGGAACGATGGTGATGTTAGAGCTAGAGGCAATGGGTTTAGACCAGGCGAAAACAGAGGCTTCGGCCCAATATGTCGATCATAACCTGATCCAGGTCGACAGTAAGAACCCTGATGATCACTTGTTTTTACAAAGTGCTTCACGCAGATTTGGCTTATACTACAGTCGACCTGGGAACGGAGTCAGCCATCCTGTTCATATGCAGCGTTTAGCTAAGCCTGGGAAAACACTACTAGGATCGGACAGCCATACATGTGCTAATGGTTGTATGGGCATGTTGGCAATGGGGGCAGGTGGCATTGATGTTGCGATGGCAATTGCCGGTGAACCGTTTTATGTTAAAATGCCAAAGGTTTGGGGAGTTAAATTAATCGGGAAACTACCAGACTGGGTAAGTGCTAAAGATGTTATTTTTGAATTGCTGCGTCGTTATGATGTAAAAGGCGGTGTTGGTCGGGTTATCGAATATTATGGACCTGGCTTAAAAAACCTTAGTGCGATGGATCGTCATGTGATTGCCAACATGGGTGCAGAGCTTGGAGCAACAGGAACCGTTTTTCCAGCTGATAAAGAGATTCATCGGTATTTAAAAGAGCAAGACCGTGAAGATGATTGGATTGAGTTAGAAGCTGACAAAGATGCAACTTATGATATTCATGATGAGATCAATCTTTCCGAACTTGAACCGCTTGTGGCTATGCCCTCCAGTCCAGGAAATGTCGTTTCAGTAACAGAAATTGCTGGGGAACCTATTTATCAATCATATATTGGGTCATCGGCTAATCCTAGTTTCCGCGATTTAGCTATTGCAGCGGAAATTGTAGATGGGCTCCAGGTGGCCAATGGCGTTTCCTTTGATATTAATCCAACATCCCGACAAATGTTAACAGATCTAGTGCAGGAAGGACATATCGCCAAGTTGATTCAAGCAGGTGCGCGTCTTCACCAGGCTGGTTGTAATGGCTGTATCGGTATGGGGCAAGCTCCCGCAACAGGGCGAAACAGTCTGCGTACAACACCAAGAAATTTTCCAGGCCGTTCTGGTACAAAGGAAGATAGTGTATTTTTAAGCAGTCCCGAAACAGCAGCCGCTTCCGCGTTAAAAGGAGTCATTACCGATCCACGCACACTTGGAATTAATTATCCTAAGGTGAAGACACCAAAAAAGCCAACAATTGACAAAAAACTGTTAGATGAGCCGCTGTCACCTGAAGAGGCTCGAAAGGTTGAAATACAGAAAGGACCTAATATTGCATCAATCCCGGAAATGGATCATCTTCCAGACAATCTGGAACTTCCCATATTATTAAAAATGGGTGACAATATTTCAACTGACGAAATATTGGCTGGTGGTGCTCGCGTGCTTCCATATCGGAGCAATTTACCAGAAATCAGTAAATTTACATTTGAGATTATCGATGAGACGTATTATCAACGAGGGAAGGATAGTGTAAACCATGGGGGACATGCGGTTGTAGGAGGTTTTAACTATGGTCAAGGATCAAGCAGAGAACACGCCGCACTTGCACCAAGATACCTAGGCTTACGCGTCGCACTAGTTAAAGACTTTGCCCGAATTCACTTGCAAAACCTTGTGAACTTCGGAATTTTACCAGTCACCTTTGTCAATGAGGCAGACTATGACAAATTGGAACAGGGCGATATCCTTGAGCTCAACAACATACGAAGTAAAATTGAACAGAGCAATGAATTAACTATTACCGTAAAGGGTAAAGGTCACCAAATTAATGTGGTCCATAACCTATCTGAGAGACAAAAAGACATCATTTTAATGGGTGGTTTAATTAATTGGGTGAAAAATCGTCAGAATAACTTAGCATAACAAACATTTTAATACGAGGTGAGATAATATGATTGAAAGAAACAATAGATGCAAAGCCTGTGAAGGAACAGGTATGCTAGCAGATGACGAAGGCTGGCAATATAAATGTAGTGTTTGTGGGGGAGATGGTGATTTCTTTCCTGGTGATAATCCAGAACCTACCAATCGGATTAATGTTGACGAAAATAATCGATTGTTAGATTAGAGGGACCGTGGGAGGGAACCGCGGGGACAGGAACCCCGGGCCATCATAAAACTTAATGCGCTCGTGTGATCACGCTTTTGGATATTCCCGTTACTCTAGCAATTTGTCTATGAGATACTCCTTGTAAAGTTTTTAGTTTAACAAGAATTTCATTTCGCTCGTTCCTTTCCATTTGTTGCAACAGGCTACTGTTTGGAACTCCTAACGCAACTAGATAACTTCTAATTTCGTTATCAGGCAATCTTACGTTTATATAATCATCCAAACATTTATCATCATTTGATTGCTGCATATATTCGGTGAATAGCTGGATGGCTATCGGTCTGTTCGGGGAAAATAATTCAAGACCAAAGTCAATATCTATGAAGCGGGGTTTGGTGATATACTCATGTACACTCGTCCATCTACAGTCTAAAACATGAGTTGCTAATCCTGCTTTCACAGGATTTTGGTGGATATAGCGAAGAACGGTTATAAAGTAGGGAATCGTTTCCACATTTTCACTTTTAAATCTTTCTTGGCAAGTAAGAAAGTATAAACTTTCTTACTTGCATAAGTGCAACTAAGGCATTCGCCGAAAAGGCTCGGCGGATGCCAAGTTTTCTAAAAATAAATGACCACAACGTTCATATTTATTGTTATACCAATAAACATAACTTGCGCTGATTTTTTGAATAAACGTTGAAACAGTCTCTTCCTTCTCTTTTATTAATAAGTGAATATGATTGTCCATCAAACAATAACTGTATACCAAGAATTTATCTTTCTCTTTAAATCGCTCTATCGTCTTCAATAGTCTGGACTTATCTTCATCGTCCTCAAATATCGTTTGTCGATTAACTCCTCTTAACATAATGTGATAGATTCCACTATAACTTTTCTTTCTCGGTTTTCTAGCCATATGAATCACCTCTTCATCGATTTTAACTGATATACATTTATACATTCTCCCTCTGGCTTTTTCTCTTTAATTAAATTCAATTCACAATCCATCAACCATTCGCATTTCACCAATAATATAAAAGAGATTTCAAAATAAATCAAGAACATATATTCCTATAGAAATGTAGTTTTCAATTTACTTTATTCTGTAAAATGGTAATACAACCCCATTATTCATATTTATAATTAAATAACGATCCTTACAAAGCTGAAAAATACCATTTTTATAGTATTATAAAAAATTTAATATCAAACTTCTTCAGTCTTTCAGAATTACAAAATAAAAATGGCCCAGGTTTCCTGTCCCCCTGGACCAAACAACAATAATATACTCATAATCAATAACTTTTTATTGTAAAACGATAAAAACTTTGTTAAAATCAATTTATAATGAATAAATGAGGTGGATTTTCTATGAAACAAGTTTCAACATTATTTTTAAAAATAGCTGTTATCTTTATTGGTATTCCGATTCTTGCTCTATGTATATTTTTATTACCACAGATAGCGAATGAAGCGATTGCCCAAGCATCAAATGGCGCTCAGTTAGGTTATATCGTACTTGGTATTTTAATTGTTATGTATATAGCGACGATACCGTTTTATTTTGCATTGTATCAAACGTTAAAACTATTAAGTTATATTGACAAGAACCAAGCTTTCTCTCAAGTTTCTGTAAAATCACTAAAGAAAATTAAGAACTGTGCTATCACAATTAGTGGCTTGTATGTTGTAGTCCTACCAATGTTCTATATTGTAGCGGAGTGGGATGACGCACCGGGTCTCCTTTTAATTGGAATGGTCATTATTGGCGCTTCCATGATAATTGCAGTCTTTGCTGCCGTTCTCCAAAGACTTTTACAAAAAGCGATTCATATAAAATTAGAAAATGATTTAACGGTCTGAGGTGAAAACAATGGCGATTATAATAAATATTGATGTGATGTTGGCGAAAAGGAAAATGAGTGTTACGGAATTATCAGAGAAAGTGGGAATCACGATGTCCAATCTTTCTATATTGAAAAATGGAAAGGCAAAAGCAATTAGACTTTCAACTTTAGATGCAGTTTGCGGGGCACTAGATTGCCAACCGGGAGATATTTTAGAATACAAACGTGACGAAGAAACTTAAGGTTAATAGAAGAGATAGATTAGTCACTCATTTTCAATGAATCAAAATTCATAAAAGGGGAGTTACTTTTGAAAGATCTAACCATACGAAACGTTTCTCGGAAAAAAACGTTTCAGACGAAAATGATAAGAGCAATGAAACAACTTGTTCATTTTGGTTGGGAGCAGGCCTTGTCTTGTTTGTTTTCTGTTTTTATATTTGCCTCTTTGGCAATTACGCAAATAATACCTCTTCCATTCCTCCCACGGTATGACTGGTTACTCATTCTATTCCTTCTCATGCAGTGGTGGATGGTGCGTTCAGGGCTTGAAACGCGGGATGAACTCAAGGTTATCACATTGTTCCATCTCATTGGATTAGCTCTTGAGATTTTTAAAGTACATATGGGATCCTGGTCTTATCCGGAGGAAGGATATTTCAAAATCTTTGAAGTCCCTTTGTATAGTGGATTCATGTACGCAAGTGTAGCAAGTTTTCTTTGCCAAGCGTGGAGGAGATTAAAGGTTCATCTAGTTAAGTGGCCACCATTCTTAGTGGTGGTACCGTTGGCAGCTGCGATTTATTTCAATTTTTTCACCCACCATTTTTGGATGGATGTTCGTTGGGGCTTAGCTGCATTTGTTATGATTGTCTTTTGGAAATCATGGGTTGCATATGAGGTGAATGGAACGCGTTATCGTATGCCAGTCGTACTTTCTTTCATACTCATTGGGTTTTTTATATGGATAGCCGAAAATATTGCTACATTATTTGGTGCTTGGGAATATCCAAACCAAACGGATGCATGGAGTCTCGTTCATCTAGGAAAGGTGAGTTCATGGGTTTTATTAGTAATTGTTAGCTTCCTTATCGTAGCGACTTTAAAGCAGGTAAAGGAAGGGAAATTTTCACGAGGATAGAGCTAAGAATTTAGTGCCAGTCCTCCATCGCCTTAATACTGTGAAGCGGTGGGGGACTGGTACCAATTTTTCGTTTTGAGAATAATTCTGACAAGAGTCTAAATTTAATATATAGTTAAATTAGGTATTCGAATGAGTTATGATGCATAATGCGGAAACGAAAGGGGTTAGATAAATGAGTAGAATTATTTTAACAACCGAGAGTGGAGCAGATTTAACACTTGAAGTGGCTGAGAAACATGCGGTTCAAGTGGTGCCGATGCACGTTATTATGGATGGAAAAGACTATTTAGACGGTTCGTTGCCGGTAGAAGAAATATATGAATTCCATGAGCGAACGAAAAAAAATCCTTCTACAACCGCAACGAATGTCCATGAATATGAGCAGTTCTTCAAGAAGATAAAAACGAACAATCCGGGTTGTGTCATTATACATATTGGATATACTTCGAAGGCATCTTCTTCTTTTCAAAATGCAATGATTGCAACGGAAGAGTTGAATGATATTTACCTCATTGATGCGTTAAACGTAACAGGAGGATTAGCTGCAATTGTGATGTATGCAGTAGACTTATTGGAGAGAGAACCTACGATTGAACCTGAAAACTTAGTAGAAAAAATTGAATCCATTGTTCCGAAATCGAAGCTAGCTTTTGTTCCAGGTAGTTTAGAATTCTTAAAAGCGGGTGGAAGGGTCAGTAATCTTGCTTATCTAGGAGGTGCACTGTTAAAAATTAAGCCTCGTATTGAATTAATAGATGGAAAACTTGTTTCTACCAAAAAATACCGTGGGAAAATGAGCATGGTTTCAGAAAAACTAATACATGAGTATTTAAATCAATACGATATAAATAAAGAATATATTTATTTAATATACTCCATCGGTCTTGATGAAAGTATTAAGGAGAGAATGACCAAAATCGCAAAAGAACATGGATTTGAAAATATCAAATGGATGCAAGCTGGTGCGATGATCTCTACCCACGCTGGTCCAGGTGGATTCGGAATTGCTGGATTGGAAAGATGAGGACCATGGGGACAGGAACCCTGGGCCAGCTCTAATATGGCAAATAACCAAAATATCCAAGATCTAACGAACCCATTTCAAGAAGGAACCGATAACTCACAACAACAAATGGGAACGAATAACCAAAATAATCAATTATAAGTTATGATAGATCATATAACAAAAACGCTAAACATCTTGGTAGACAAGAGGTTCAGCGTTTTTTACTACGGACTCCGATTGGGCTTCGTACCAACGACCACATGCCTGTCAAGGTGGATAGATTGAGGATTATACTAGCGGAAAAAATGTTGTAGAATAGATTCTAATTTTTACAATGTAGGATTTAAATTGACTAAATAAAGCCCAGTGGCATTTACCTCGAGTTTCCATGTAAGTCTCAAACAATCAGGATTAGATAACCGTCCCGCCATCAATACTTAAAATTGCACCCGTAATATATTGAGCTTCATCTGAGGCCAGAAATGTATAACCATTGGCTATGTCCTCAGGTTTCCCCATTCGATTTAATACCGATTTACTCTTCATCATTTCTTTCGCTTTGTCAGGCATTTTCTCTACCATTGGAGTGGAAATAAACCCGGGAGCAATTGCATTTACACGAATGTTATACTTTCCTAATTCTTTTGCCCATGACTTAGTCATCCCGTTTACACCCCATTTAGATGCAGCGTAATTTGTTTGGCCAAAATTGCCATAGATGCCAACAATGGAAGAGGCATTTAAAATCACACCACTTTTTTGTTCAATCATGACCTTGGCAGCAGCCTGTGCAACATTAAATACGCCCTTTAAGTTTACATCAATAACACTGTCCCATTGCTGTTCTGTCATTTTTACTAACTTTGCATCATTTGTAATTCCTGCATTATTGATAACGATATCGATTCGACCATATTGAGCAACCGCTGTATTAAATAATTGTTCTACTTTTTCTCGATCTGTCACATCAGCTTCAATTCCAATGCACTCACCGCCGAGCTTCTTTATCTCTGCTAACTTCTGGTCAATATCCGTCTTTTTCAAGTCCACTAAAACAAGTTTTGCACCTTCCAAGGCGAATTTCTTTGCAGTCGCTTCCCCTATCCCGCTAGCTGCACCTGTAACAATCGCGACTTTTCCTTTTAATCTCATTTTCATTTCCCCTTTACTAATAAGTTATTTACCCAGATAAAAAGTAACATATGATCCATTATCAACCTCAACCACTTATAAAAACAACGGCTGTATTCGTAAAGATGTTGCTTTTGAGAGAATAGAATATAATGCGACGTAATATACCGCTACGGAAATGTGATGTCCAATAATGGAACGATAGTGATCACTTTATTGGTTAAAACATGAATCCCCACTATTATGGCAGTTGATTGGAGCGGAGGACCGTTGACACAACAGGAATAGCGCGTGTCCGAAGACCTCGCAGAGTGGTTTTCTCGAGGAGGCTGAGGCCGTGCCCGCTAAAAAGCAACGAAAATAGCCAAAACAAAAAAATGAACAAGAATATAGGTACTTCTTCATAGTGGAAAACGTTTACAAAATTTATCAATACTAAAAAGTTTCGGTCTAGAAAGATATTATAAAAAAGTGAAAAGAAAGAAAAACCCAAAAACAATGAAAGATTTCTTCTTCTGCTCTTGAGTCCTTCCCTATTCATTCATCTAGTTATTTTGCAATGCCTGGTTTGAAATCAAAAAATTGAAACATACTCTTTTGTGTTTGTTTCATTTGTTCAAATACACCATCAAATGCTTTCGTCGTTTCATCACGTATTTTTTGGTTTTGTTCCACCGTTTTGACAAATGTGCCTTCAAATTGAGCAGTTGATTTTGATAGAATTTCAAGAGAAGTCTTTCCAGGAAGAAAAGCAATTGTTTGCGACTTATGTCCAATTTCTTCAACCTTATTTAACCATTCTTGGTAATCTTGCCCACTAAGTTCCTGATTATTACTGTTTTCAAATAAACTTTGAGCACTGGTTTTCCACTCCGTTGTCAGTTTTTTTGAATTCTCTTCAAGCTGACATAATTGTTCACGTGTTCCGTCAATCCATTCTTTTTGACTTTCAATGCCCTGAATGGATTGTTGTTCCATTTTTTCAAAAGAGGTAAATTGGTTCCACCAATCGTTTAAAAAAAAGTCCATTACATTTCCATTTGTAGTCTTGTTACTTTCCTTCTTTGCCACCATCTAAAACCCTCCATAGAATAAATTTATTTTTACCTCAGCCTAATTCTGACCTTGGTATTATCAACAACATAAACAATGTCAAAACATTGATTATGTTACTAAAATTGTTTTGGTGACTGGTCTTTGAAGTTTCCTCTATTCATCTTTCTTATCAACTTTCTTCGATGTGCTTCTGGGTGGGTTGAAAAAATTACTGTAGATGCTAAAGAATTGATCAAGCATCTTCTGATATTGCCCTAGTGAATTTGCCCAGAGGTCTAAGTATTTTTCACCCTCTGAGGTAATGGAATAAATTCGTTTTGCAGGTCCTGATGATGTCGTATCCCATTCAGAAATGACTAACTCATCCTTTTCAAGTTGTCGGAGGATACGATAGAAGTTTCCATGATCTACAGACTGAAATCCAAATAGGGTGAGTTTTTGCATTAATTCATATCCATGTGCATTCCAATCCTTTAAATGCAACAAAAGCACTGGAATAATAAGATTTTTTGGTGCACTGGTTCCATGCTCTTTTTTCGTTTTATCTTTGCCATTACGACTGGTGGTCATACTATCACCTTCTAAATTCAATTAATAGTCTATATATGTAATTTACACCTATAGGTAAATAAAGTCAACTTTTATTCATCGACATAAATCATCAAAAAATTAGCATTTCCTTTTAAAAAATACGCTATAATTATCTGATTTTGTTGAAAATTGTAGTTAATTTACGAACTTCTTTTTACCAAAACCAGCCCAATTTGCTTTACCATGTATGTATACAGTTATAAAAAATAATGTTAGGAGTTAGGCTGATGACAAACCAGAGTATGTTAGACCCATTTTCTTTATGGAAAAGTATGTATGAACAAACAGAATCAAATTTGAGTGAAGTGATTAATGAAACACTAAAAAAGGAGGAATATGCTGAATTGTTGGGACAAGTACAAAACGGGTTCCTTCAATATCAACAATTGATTCAAAGTACAACTGATAGTTATTTAAAGCAAATCAATGTGCCTACACGTGAAGAAATTTCAAGTGTCGCATCACTTATTATTAATTTAGAGGAAAAAGTAGAGAGTCTTGATGAAAAAATTGATGACAAACTATTGAATGAGACAGTATCTTCAGAAATAAATAAATTAAAAACTAGTATCTCTAGGTTAGATAAGAAGATGAATCAAGTCATAGAGGCCTTGGCAAATGATAATAATCCATCTTCTACAACTACTACTTCAAAGGATAATTAATCATCTTCTGTTGAAAGTCCTACTTAACTACTAAAATATTCTGAAATTAAGAAAACCGGAGGGAATTATAATGTCAATTATTTTAAATGAATCGGCTCAAAAAAAGAGCGACACTTCAAGCTTAGTAGGAAAAGTAGCAATTATAACAGGGGGTTCTCGTGGTATTGGCTCAACTATTGCTAAAGAAATGGCAAAAAGGGGTGCTGAGGTTGTGGTTAACTACAATTCCAGCAAAGAGGCTGCGGATGAAGTAATTTATGAAATTGAAGAATTTGGTGGAACGGCAATTTCTATTCAAGCGGACGTATCTAACTATGAAGAGTCCCTTTCCTTGGTGGAAAAAACACAAGAATACTTTGGTAAAGTAGACATACTTATTAATAATGCTGGAATTACAAGAGATCGTACCTTTCGAAAGCTTAGCGAAAAAGAATGGACCGAGGTCATTGATGTAAACTTAAATAGTATTTATCATACAACTTCAGCAGCAATCAATCTGATGATTGAACAAGAATACGGTCGTATTATCAATATTAGTTCGATAATCGGTCAAGCTGGTGGATTTGGACAAACGAATTACTCTGCCTCTAAAGCTGGAATGATTGGTTTCACAAAATCTCTTGCTTTAGAAACAGCAAGAAACGGAGTAACAGTAAATGCGGTTTGCCCTGGATATGTTGCAACTGAAATGGTTCAGCAAATACCAGAAAAGGCAAAAGAAAAAATCATTTCTAAAATTCCGATGCAACGCTTAGGAACAACATCTGAAATTGCCGATGCTGTGCTTTTTTTACTTAATAACAGTTATATTACAGGCCAATGTATTAATATAAATGGTGGAGCATACATGTAACTAAAGGTGGATTATGAGGAGGATGGTTAATGGATTTTACTAGTACCAAGACTATGGAAACATTCATAAAATCAATGCCTGAGGACTATCAAAAAGAACATAAACGTTTTAAACGGGTAATGGATGTCCTAACGAAAGAACCGGAGCCGTTAGTAGGTCAAACACCGAAAGAAGTTATCTGGACAAAAAATAAGGCAAAGCTATACAGGTATCAGTCAACCAAAAAAAAGACAAACAAAGTACCGATTTTAATGATTTATGCATTAATTAATAAACCGTATATTCTAGATTTAACACCCGGAAGCAGTTTAATAGAATACTTAACAGATAAAGGCCATGATGTTTACTTATTAGATTGGGGAACCCCAGGCCATGAAGACCGACATATGAAATTAGATGACTATGTGCTAGAGTATATCCCTCGTGCAGTCAAAAAGGTGCTTCGTACGTCCGAAGCGGATGAAATCACCTTACTTGGCTATTGTATTGGTGGAACATTGACATCAATATTCATGGCACTTCATCCTAACTTGCCTATCCGTAATGCTATATTTCTGACGAGTCCGTTTGATTTTAGTGATGCAGGGTTATTTACAAATTGGGTGGACGAACGATATTTTAATTTAGATCTTATGGTCGATACTTTGGGAAACATTCCAGCGGATACCATCGACTTTGGGAATAAATTATTAAAGCCCCTCGCCAATTATGTCGGCCCCTATGTTGCACTCGCCGATCGAGCAGATGATAAAGATTTTGTTGAAAACTGGAGCCTTCTGCAGAAGTGGGTAAATGACGGCGTACCATTCCCTGGGGAAGCATATAGACAATGGATCGGTGAATTTTACCAAAAAAATAAGTTAATTAACGATGAATTATATATTCGAGGGCAACAAGTTAAATTAAGCAACATTAAAGCAAACGTTTTAAACATTGCAGCAGATCGCGATCACATTGCCATTCCTAAACAGACCGAGAAATTAATGGATAAGATTACAAGTGAAGATAAAACATTTAAACTTGTATCTGCTGGCCATGTCTCCGTGACCGTGGGCAAAGGTGCTGTCAAACGCACCTACCCTTTAATCGAAGAATGGCTAACTGAACATTCGCAGTAAAAGTAAGGTTACATTAACAATCCCCTGTATGTTCTTACAGGGGATTGTTTTATCTTGTGCGCCAGGCATGGCGACTAAAAGGACCATGGGGACAGGAACCCCGGGCCAGCTCTAGAAAGCTTAATGGGCTAGTGATTCCATTTTTGTGTTGCCCAAAAATCAGCCTTATTGGTTCCATCCGCACATATAACACCACTTCTAAGCTATCAGCGTAAAAGCTACTATTGAAGAGAAAATGAAACCAGGTAAAAAGGGTCACTGACCCTTTCAACACGATTGCCGAAATTCGTGCTGAAATAAAGAAACAAATACACGAATAACCAATAGAAAATCAATTTATAATCATCGACTATCTCCAATTAATTGCACCTGCTGTAACTCAACGTGATCGAAGGGATCTAGTATTTGGTGAGATTACCCGGGAACTTAGAAGATGAAGTTAAAGGTGAGCTTGAAAGGACACAATCCTAATAGTAAGGAATGGGTTTAAAGCGAATGTGATAAATATAAATAATTCGAAAAATACCAGTGACAGTCCTAATAGAATATGTAATAATAACTGAATAGATTGTAAATACTTTTTTACACGAGGTGAATTTTTAATAATTTCCCAAGTATAAATTTAACTCATAGGCTGATATACTATGGGTGAAAGTCTTTCTAATAAATTCTTCCAAGAGGTGCATGAAATGAAGCTTTTATATTCTGGTAAAACAAAAAATGTATATGAATTAGAAGATGGAAACTATTTATTAAAATTTAAGGATGATGTGACCGGTGAAGACGGTGTATTTGATCCAGGTGCAAATACAGTTGGGCTTTCCATTGAAGGTGCCGGCAAAGCTGGATTAAAACTAACTCAGTTTTTCTTTGAGAAGTTAAAAGAGCAAAATATACCAACACATTTTGTTGATGCAGATGTCGAGAAACAAGAAATGAAAGTGGTGCCGGCAACAGTATTTGGCCAAGGCTTAGAAGTAATTTGCCGTTTCCGTGCGGTAGGGAGCTTCTTGAGAAGATATGGAAAATATGCAGAAGAGGGCCAACGACTGGATGCATTTGTTGAAGTAACTTTAAAAGATGACGAACGGCAGGATCCACCAATCGGCAGTGATGCATTGCATATGCTAGGAATTTTACCAAAAGAAGAGTATTCCATTCTAAAGAATCTTACGAAAGAGATTTCCCATATTGTGAAAGATGAGTTGGAAAAAAAGGGAATGGAACTGTATGATATAAAGTTGGAATTTGGTAGAAATGCCGATAATCAAATTATCTTAATTGATGAAATATCTGGTGGGAATATGAGAGTTTATAAAGATGGGGAATATGTTCAACCACTGGACCTAGAAAAACTACTATTGGGCTAGCCCCGACAGTAATACAGGACCATGGGGACAGGAACCCCGGGCCAGCTCTAAAAAGCTTAATGGGCTAGTGATTCCATTTTTGTGTTGCCCCAAAATAAGCTTTATTGGTTCCATCCGCACATAGAATATCACTAGCTATCAGCGTAAAAGCTACTATTGAAGAGAAAATGAAACAATGTAAAAAGATCGCTTCCGATTATGTGAATGTATAATTCTATATCTAGAAAACCTCTGCCAAAAAATGGGTAGAGGTTTTTAGATGTGGTTGTGGACCCATGGGGACAGGAACCCCGGGCCATTGCTAAAACTGAAGGACCAAGAATTCAAGTGCCAGCACCAATTTTTGGTGCTTTAAATTTAATTTGAGGAAATGTAATTTATCATTAGACTAACAGAGTTAAGTGTTAGCAATCAGAGCAAGGAGTGGTTGCGCTTTCTTGTATTTGGACAAATGTGTCTGTCCCTTTCCTTACAATCTTCCATTCGTAATGAACCGTTCTCGATTGTATGCTGTATAGTCTTGCAAGATTGTTTTCACTTTTTCATATTTTTTTGTGATGATTGCTTCGTATATTTGGGTATTGATTTCGTTTGCAGAGTAGTGTTTTTCCTCTAGATGAAGCTGGTTTTAAGCAAGAGTATCAAGTCTATAATGCCAAAGAAACTCCAGATCATTTACACTGGTTGCATACCGTTCTTTCGAATGCAAAAGCGTTTGTTGCTGGTACATTTCACGGGCTGGATTCAAAGCATCTCCAATCCTATTTAGATGAATTTTGTAATCGATTTAATCGAAGAAAATTCAAAGGTGAATGGTTTAGCCGTTTAGCAACTTTATGTGCATCAACTTCTACGATTACTTATTCTGAGCTAGTGGAATAATCATTTAAAACTATAAAAATGTAATCTCAACCTTCTTCAATATTCCAGAATTAAAAATGGTCCACGTTTCCTGTCCCCATGGACCACCCATGGACCATGTCCCCGGAAATTGGACTCATTTTAACTAGTAAGCTCAAGGCTTCACCAAATTTAGACAAGTAGCGGTAATATATTTTTCATTTCCTGGGAAATATCGACAACAGCTTCAGGTGCAGTCCCCCACACTTTAATTTATAAAGCAGTGGGGGACTGCCCTAATGGTCTTATCCTCACCCTTTTAAAAGCTTGACCAACACGAATTTATACTCAATTAAGTGGAAGACGAAGGCAGGAGGTTTTTAGAAAATATTTTTAGATAGTTGAAGAGTAACGAAAGGAATAACTCTTTATTCTTGGGAATTTGGGTGTAAAAACGATTGCTTTGCGAAACGTTGATCAAACTCAATGTTGATGACGAATGTTGATGACGTATTTCTTTGCTATGATGAAAGAGGATTAGACATTACCAACTTTCCAACCTAAAACTACTAACATGACAGGGTTCGAACTAACTGTTCCTGCGAGTAAAAACGACATATTCATAAGTGCACCAAAAAACGCAGCAATACCAGTTAATAATCCAACGATTAAACCAAGTCCAATCAATAATTCTCCCCAAGCAACCATATAAGAGAATATAACAGCATTAGGAATAATTACACTTTCTAAAAATGTGGCGTACCAGCCGGCAACAACACCATCTGCAGCTGTTTCCATTACTCCAGACATATAGCCTCCGAGTGCTGCCCCAGCATTTTTCCCTGTACAAGCATCATTCGTCACTTTACCAAACCCTGCTGTTAACCAAGTATAGCCTATGTAAAATCGTAAAATAAGCCAAATCCATGCCGAGTTCGTGTTAGAGAATAACCATCTAGAAAGCGGATTTTCCTCGTTTTCCTCTTTTTACTTCAACCATCTTTTCACCTCTTGAACATTAGTTAGTACTACCTATCATAATAAATAGTATCACAAATATAGCTAGCGTTATATAAATAGATTCATAATTTTCAGTTTTAGTCTGTTTTCCAATAGAGCCAAAAAAGTAATTACCCAACTAAAGGTGGATCCATCCAATTGGAGTTAATTTACAATTAAATTTTAGTGACAGCACGATTCCATTTGTTGGGGAAATTTCGTTTTGGTTAGTGCCAGCTCCCGTCGCTTTAAAGTATTAAAGTAGTGGTGGAGGATATGCATCAATTTTCTGAAATATATCCAATTAAAGTGGAAATAAATAATTTGAAAAGATTCTCTACTTCACACCCCCTCATCCAATTTCACTTCGATTGTAATTGTGAAAGGGAGGTGAGAAAACATGGCAGTAGCAGATATCACAAAATCCACATTGCAGTTGGTACTTCAAGATGGGATTGATTCCCAATCTGGTTCACCTATTTTTAAGTCCAAAAGCTTCAACAATGTAAAAACAGATGCAACAGCAGATCAACTATATGCAGTTGCAACAGCTCTAGTAGAACTCCAGGAGCGTCCGCTTTACAACATTAATCGTAAGGACACGGCGGATATTCGAGAGGCGTAGTAATTTGAAATCTATTAAATAGAAAGGAGTTGTAACCATGAAAAAATTAGAAATGAAGTTTACGAATCAGGATGGCAAAATTGTTACGTATTCATTGGACAAGCCTATTGAACCTGTCAATGTCGCTTCGATACATGCAGCGATGGATGAGATCATTGCACAGAATGCATTTACTTCAACTGGCGGCGATCTAATTGCGAAGAAGAGCGCTCGTTTGGTTGAGCGTATTGTGGAAGATATTGAATTAGGTTAATTAAGATTATGGGGCTTCATTATAGAAAAACATGACTAGTGGCATTGCCTCTGGTCATGTTTTGGTAAGGAGGGAATTCACATGGAAACCTGGATACCATTCATGACTGAAGTCGGCTTTCCAATCGCGGTTACATTTTACTTGCTTCACCGTGTCGAGGGAAAGCTGAATCAATTGATTGAATCGATTCATGCGTTGCCAGGAAAAATGAAATGATTGAAAAGAGAGCTAAGGTGTGGAATCCAAAGCTCTTTTTCAAATATTTCATTTCCTGAGAAATATCGACAAGGGTTTCAAGTGCTAGTCCCAATTGCTTCAAAGTATTAAACGTTAGGGAATTGGTTTAGTATTTAGTTTTAAGTTTTGATAAGGCTGTCGATACTAAGAAAAACTATTAAATTAAAATGGCGAAGAATCTCAAAAAAATTAGGACATAAAAGGTTTATTATGGAGAGGAATACCATAAAAGGTGGAACGAACAAACTCTTTATCTGTCATAAGGTATTCATGGCTTCGCATCAAAGTATTTTGAAGAGATGCAGTGATATCTGAGGCTGTGTATGCACACACCGACATAATACCCATTTCATCAACGGAACAATCTGCCAAATTTTCAAATTCCTCAATTTTGCTTGATATTCCATCCTGCTTCTTCCATTCAACATGTGCCCAGGTACGAATAATGTTGTTATCTTTAAAAAATGGTTCTAATATTTTATCAAAATGTTCAACAATACTGTGAACGTGAAAATCTCTGTGGTAACCATAAAATGAACGATTATCGACATAGTGAATACGCTTTTGTTGTTCATTTGAAAATAATTCTGATATCATCCGTTCTGCTTCATTGTAAATAGTGGGATTCTCTATGATGAGAAGGTGATGGTCTCTTTCAATCCCTGCTTTAATATAAGATATCAGATTCTCAATATAGTAACGCTTATCTTCAAAAACATATAAAATGTGTGATGCACTGGAAACCTCTAAAAATTTAGTCAAAGGAATCATTTTTGTCAATGTAGCCACTTCCTTCCATGTTGTTAGTCTATTTTCTAGAACAATAGTAATCATCAAAAAGTCCTTTACTTACATATTATCTTGAATAAATAATGAAGGTAATATGTATGAGATTTTATTACTACCATTATAAAATGGAGACCGTACTATTTCTGTATCCGTCATAAGATATGGATATCCTCTCATCATTTGTATATGCTCTCCTGCTGAAATTACCGAAGCATTGTAGGTATGGATAAATAAAATATCCTTATCACTTTGCTTTATATCCTTTATATTAAAATACTTTTTAAGATCTAATAGCCACTCATTTGGATGCTTTTGACTATCTGAGAACCAAATTCGTATAGACTTAATAGTTCTAAATTCCTTTTGTAAAATTTTAAATTTATTAGCTACATCTTTCGGATAATAGGAATGAAGCTCTTCTTTACTGATAAAATAAATATGATCTTCTAGTTCACTCTCCGCAAATAATTTCTCTAGCCTTCGCTTAATCTGGTTGAATTTATTTTTATTATCTATAATTAAACATTTACTCCCTTTTTCTATCCCGTTTAAAAAGAACGTAATAATATGGTGATCATGCATTTCTAAACTATTATACAGGTATAATATCTCCCCACGTTCCATACGTTTGAGTTTTTCGGATATTTCAAAACTTAAATTGGTATTTTGAGATGAATTATTGTCCTGAAGATGCTCTTGAAAAAACATCATCGGGTCAAAATTTAATACACTTCCAATGTTATGAGCAACACTTAATCCTGGATTACGTTTGCCGTTTTCAACTAGTGAATAATATGCTCTATCAATAAAAGCAGCTGATGCAACATGTTCTTGAGTTAAATTCTTAGACTTGCGATATTGGATCAACCACTTTCTCTTCATAGCTTGACCTCACTAACTATTCATATTTCCTGTTCGATAAAGTTTCCTATCTTTTAAAGGATATTTATTGATTAAAACATAGATATTGTCAACTGTAATTTGGTTCATTGTGTTAAATAATGGATAATAAGAACTTTTTTATTTTTCAACAAGGTTACAATCTAAAAGATAGACTATTTTATTATAGCAAGCATGAAATCAGCCACAAAATCAAGTAATATGGTGAATCTTATCTCATTCAATATACTATGGCAGAATGGGAGGATTAAAGTAAAACCTTATCAACTAGTATTCTAAAATAAGGAAATAGTCTGGGTAAAGACTTAACTTTTAAATACAATACAGTTTTACGCATTTGTGTCTATTCGACACATTTTTAAATGCATCTTGATTTTGTGAATGTAGTATAGGTAGAATAGTGTAACTTCAATTAGATGCACTAATCATTAAGAAAAAATACAAAAGGTAGATTTAACACTACTATTCAGAAGATGATTTGTATACGGGTTAACAATTTCAGGAATCTTTTGAGGCAAGCTTCGCAACTGAGAGGATGGGAGAAATAAAAAATGCAGTACTTAAGCAATCGTATGTTAATCGATGCATATAAAAAAGCAAAAGAACAGAAGTTAGATAAGGATTTCTTAGAATTATTAAAAGAGGAACTGATTAGAAGGAAGATTGATCCTTACGATTTGAATGAAGTTAGCTTCAAATAATTCTAGTAAGCCTCAATTTTTATTTAGAAAGGGAAAATTCGTTTCGTTTTCTGCATTCGATCGAAACAATCATGATAATGGAATAAATGAAATATAACCTACTATTTATATTTTTTTACCATGGCTTGCAAAGTAATGTCGATATCCGAATTAACTGAATTGGTTGATACAACTGATTTTGAAATTATGTCCAGACTCTCGCACATTTCTTAGTATATGTTAGTTACACGAATAATTCTGTTTACCAGCGTTTTACTTCAGAGATCTTGTTTATCACAGTTTAACCAGAGATATAAATTCACACCACGTATGTCCCGCTAAGCAAACTGTTGGGATAACACGGTTATAGAAAGTTTTTTCTCACAGTTGAAAGTAGAATAGCCACTTTATTATCCGGATATTACAAGATTATCTTATCGGAAGGATTTACAGCAATATTCGATATTACAATGAGAGACGAATTCAAGCTAAACTCGGATTCATCTCTCCAAAGCAATACGTTCTGAATTATAAGAAACTTAGTTGATTTGTCGTATTTTAAAAATGTCTATTTTTTTGGGGCTTGACCACAGGCACCCAAAGGAAAACAAGAGATTCCGTTTTCTTGTTTGTCTCCAGAGGAAAGATGCAGCCGAACTAGTAATTCTTCTAAAGAATGTTCCTTGATCAAGAACGTAAATCATCATGCTTCGTTGGAATCCTTTATCATTACTGTTAATCCAAATTCTCTTTAGGTTTTTCTTTATGCTTTCTATTTTTAACCTCAGTAAATATGTTATCTGACACACTTGTTTCAGTTTTTGATGTTTCATTTGGAGGGTTCGATTGATTTGATTCAATCAGCGATCTCAGCATTTGAATATCCTCTTTAGTAGCGTATTGTTTATCAGATTTTAACATATATCCTAATTGACCGTTCGCTTCTATTGTAGCCCATTGTAAATCAGTAAAATGCTGAATGTTTTGTTGTCTCATTCGTACTTCTAGCATATCAACTGTTAACCGCAACTTCTTTAAATTGCTTTCATTAATTTGGCCATTTTCAACTACTACAAGTCCTTTCCCATAAATTAAAGTTTCAAACGCATTCGATTTCAAAACGATATATTCAATAAAGAGAAGTGTAGCTACCATTAAAAATGTAATCAACATTGTAATCCAAATGTTCCTATCGCCAACAGGTTGAATAATTAATGACCCAACAGCTATCATCATGACAGTCTGAGCAACAGTAAGCTGTGAGATTGATTTTCTTCCAGCTAACCGTAAAATCAGAACGCCTCCGATCACAACGACAATAGCTTTCCATATGAAGTGTAAATCCAAAAATATCTCCTCTTTTCAAATGTTGCTAAAAATATATTTACAGTTGCCTCTGTCTGGTTTAATATCTATTGTTTATTGTGGATGAAAACATTTAATTTATTCTTTAGTGAAGTGTCTTTATATAACTAGAGCAATAAAACGGCAGCATTTTGCTGTTTACGTCTAATTTTCTAACGTTTTTTCTTTTTTTCAACGTTTTCAATAGTTTCCGCGCGAAGAATATTATATAACCTGCTCTTCGGCTCATATATTTTTTGAGAAGGCCATAGTCCATGATGTCCTGAGAACAGATAGCTGACTAAACAAGCAACAAAAAAGTACTCTAACCCTTTTCCATCGAACATCTCCATTGCCAGCAGAAAAGCTGCTATAGGGGTATTAGCCCCTCCACTAAAAACAGCGATTAATCCTAATGCAGCGAGAAATGACATAGGTAAATCGATGAATGTGTGTAAGGTATTGCCTAATGTTGCTCCAATGAAAAATAAAGGTATAGCTTCACCGCCAACAAAGCCGGTACCAAGCGTTACTGCTGTAAATATTAGCTTGGCCAGGAAAGCAAAGGTTGGAACGTCTTCTATAAAAGATTGTTCTAACATCTGTAATCCTCGGCCATTGTAATCCTGTGAACCAACGATTAAAGTTAATGCTACAATGATAATACCTCCAAAAAATGCTCTTTTCATATGGTTTTTTTTGAAAACTTTCTCAGAGAATTTTTCTATCCCATGTCTCAACTGACAGTATAAAACACTTATTAGGCTAAAAATGACTGATAGAAGAATGACTATTATAAATGTACTAATAGATATTTCCGGTACGGTTTGTATGATAAATTCTTCGTGTTTATGTCCCCAAGCTGCTGTAGTTACATAGTGACCAACAAAGCTTGCCGTAAGACAAGGAACAAGTGCTTCAAATTTCAGCTTTCCTAAAGCAGTCATCTCCATCCCAAAAACAGCACCTGTTATAGGTGCTCCAAAGGCAGCACCAAAACCTGCACTTATACCGCTCATTATAAAAATTTTCTTGTCTAATCTGCTTACCTTAAAAAATTTATTGACCGTTGCAGCTACACTTCCTCCCATTTGGACAGCTGCACCTTCTCTTCCAGTTGAACCTCCAAAAAGGACTGTAACAAAAGTTGCGAAATAGACGATAGGTCCCATTCTCCGCGGAACCTCTTTTTTTCCATGAACTGAATCTATTACCAAATTATTTAGTTCAGCAGTGTCATTCAACGTATTATTCAAAAATACCTTTCCGTAGTTCATATATATGTATCCTATGATAATTCCTCCAAAGGGGAGAAAGAAGATAAGCCAATCTCTTTTTGATCGTATATCATCTCCTAGAAAATCGTTTGTCTCTAAAAGAAAATTGGTTGTCGAGCCGACAACTATACCAATTATGCTTCCAAGGATAATCCATAGAACTAGAACTGAAAAAAAGTTTTTATACTTTAACAACATTCACCAATTCACCTCTTTTCTTTCTTTAGGGAAAATCAATTCTATTGTTGCCTATCGTATTAAAATTATTAAAATAAAGATTGAATAGCCAATTATGAAAGTGAACCCATTCAAGAGGACCGTGGGGGACAGGTTCCTTGTCCCAATCAGTTTTTAGGTCTACGGGACGATGAATCTGTCCCCGTAGACCTACTACTAAACATTCTAAAGCAAGCAAATGATATAAAAACAGTTAGGGGCGGTTTTATGGCTATTTCAGGTTTTCAAGATTTTATGTATCCTTTTCTTCAAATTTTAAAAGACGGAAAGGAACATCGACTAAAAGATTTGTATAAAGAACTTGCGGTTTATTTCAAATTAATGGAAGAAGAAATTGAAGAAACATTGCAATTGGAAAACAAATTGTGTTAGTAAATAGGATAGGGTGAACGAGAACTTACCTAAATAAAGTCGGACTTATTAAAGTAGTAAGAAGAGCGGTATTTACATCACAAATGAAGGTTTAAACATATTAAATGATCCAAAAGTGAACTACATCAACAGAAGTTTTTTAACACGTTATGATAGCTTTAATCAATTCATTAATAAAAAAAATAATGAAACGACAATAATAAAACAACCAACTGAGGATGATCAACAGACACCATTAGAGCTTATTATTGAGAACCATAATATGCTTCAAATGGAATATATAACAACAGCGAAATTTTCAATGCACGCATATGAATGAGTATGCAGGTTCAATTGATAAATGAGTTATTTTAATTGATGGCCAACAATTGACTTAAATATGATGTAGATGTGGGGGTAACAAATGAAGAGGTATTTGTCACTAAGAAATTAGATATTGATTTCTTTGAAGAAACTACTAAGTATACCAGTCACAATAATAGCTAAGAGGAGGGATTACAAAGATTATTAAAGTTTGGAATCTTTAAATGGCGATCATTATTTTTTACAATCAGTATAAAGAGAGCTCTGATGAATACCTTTACCCTTTATCTAAAGAGAAATGATGCCTCATAATGATCGGGAATCATTTCTTTTTTTAGTTTCTTAACTATAATATGAATATAGAGAATTAAAAATCGTTTTATTTAAACAACGATATAGCAGGGAGAATCCATCTATGGAAGTGAATAGCAGCCCCATGAATCAAAGAATTGAACAAGATCATCAAAGTAGAGAAGCATTTCTTCAAGCAATCCTAACTTGCAATACAAAGCAAATGGACTACTATAAGCAGGAAATATTGAAGGTCTTGAAAGAGGATTCCTTGAATATTTTTAAACGCGTACCTGGGAACATGCTTCGTTCTTATAAGAATTTCCTGCTGTCACATAATTCCCTTTATAGTTATAGTGCTGAAAAAGGGGGACTCAACGCTGCGCAATCCCACTTTATCTCGGAAAAGTATGCAATAATGATTGAGCATACCGAGCAAATTTCTAAACTTGATACGATTCATCTGAACATGATTGATGAATATGCAGATCCCTCCATTCGTTACGACAAAATCACAAATCCTAGTATTGCGGATAAAGCTATTCATTATATAGAAACCAACTTTGCTGAAGAGTTTTTGATAGAAGAGATGGCGCATGATTTACACGTCCACCCATCCCACCTTATGCGTGCGTTTAAGAAAGAGAAGGGGACTACGATTAGCCATTGGCGTAATCAAAAGCGAATAAAAGAAGCAAAAGAACTTCTTATTCATTCAAATCTTTCGATGACAGATATTGCCATCATGGTTGGATTTAATAACCCTCAGTATTTTTCTAAGATATTTAAGAAAGAAGAAGGAGTTACGCCAAAAACCTTCAGGAAAGCACATTTAAACAGTTTGGAGGAATAGTTTGTTTTGCGTCTTGATTTCCTTTTCATATATAAAATGCAATATTAGTATAAAAACAGGTGATTTTAGATTAAAACTAATGTAAGCATTTACAATATAATAGTCTTATAGGTTTTAAGCGCTTTCATATCAATTATTTATTACTTTATATACAAAACAAAGTAATAAACACGCCTAGATAGAAAAATTAACTATTAACGGGAGGGTTCAAGATGAAACAGAGAAAGTTTGGTGTGCGAGACCAGTTTGGCTATGCTTTAGGAGATATTGGAGGTAGCTTTGTTAATTTATATATCGGAGGTTTCTTTCTATTATTTGTAACCTCCGTATTAGGAGTAAGCCCATACTTCATGGGGACCTTATTTTTAGTTTCCAGAATCTTTGACGCGTTCACCGATGTTATTATGGGAAGCATTCCAGACCGATGGAAAATCGGAAAAAGTGGGGACAAGTTCTTACCATATATTAGTATATCCAAATGGTTCTTAGCTGCAGCAGTATTGTTGGCGTTTGCAGATGTATCAAGTTGGGGTACAGCGGCGACTCATGTTTGGGTAGTCTTTGTGTACTTATTTTACGGCATCGCTTATACTGCGGATTCGATTCCTTATGGGTCACTTGCAGCGGTTATTACGCAAGATCCAATTGAACGTACAAAATTATCGCGTGCACGTGCGGTTGGTGGATTGATTGTTGGAATTGGGGCACTTTCTTTCGTACCAATGTTTATCTATGATAGTAATGGTGCAATTATTCCAGATGCATTCTTTATTATCTCGATTGTCTTTGCGGTTTGTTCATTGCTTGCTTACACAGGTCTGGTGAAGCTTTCAACGGAACGTGTAAGAGATGACAATCCAGTTGGTAAGAAAATAGACTATAAATTTAAAGATGCTTTAACAGCAGCATTGAAAAATAGACAATTAGTCGGGATGATGGTTGCTTCTGTTGGTTCGTTAATTGTTATCAATGGGGTAACCCAATTAGCCCCAATTGTATTTGCAGAGTACTTCGGTAGTCCAAGTGCCTTTACGATTAACTCCTTTGTACAAATAGGGATTATGTTAATTTTGTTCCTTTTCCTACCAAAATTAGTGAAATTATTTGGAAAGCGTAATCTAGTGATTGCAACATCTACTTTTAGTATCATTGCAATGGCATTCCTAACCTTGTTAACAATTGAAAACGTTTATCTTTATATTACGGTTTATAATATCGGCATGCTAGCGAATAGTGTTTTTGTTATGATTGTTTGGGCACTTGTAGCAGATGCTTTGGATTATACAGAAATGCAAACTGGAAAACGATATGACGGAACGCTTTATTCGATTTATTCCTTTTCCCGTAAAGTCGGTATGGGGGTTGGATCTGCATTAGGTAGTTATTCCCTTGGTTGGGTAGGATATGCTACTGGATCTACTTCGCAATCACAAGAAGTGGCAGAAGGTGTTCTTCGTATGTACAATGGCTTGCCAATTATCGCGTTTACACTCATGTTGATTGGTCTATTGTTCATCTTTAACTTAAACGGTAAGAAGACAAATGCGATGTATGAGGAGCTAGAATTAAGAAGAAAATCATCATAATTCATTTACTCTATAGGAATCTATTAGTAGAATTCCTATAGCAATAAATAGATAGGAGAGATAAACATGCGTACAAGATTTTTATCGAAACTAACAAACGGGGAAGTAGAAGCGTATCTAGATAAAAATGATCTTATCTTTATTCCAGTCGGCGTAACAGAAACACATGGTGCATTGCCACTAGATTCAGAAACGGTTTTGGCAGAAGCGTTTGCATTGAAAATGGCGGAGGCTGCGGATGGACTGGTTCTTCATAATCTCCCATATTTCTTTGCAGGAGCAACTCCTACTGGACGTGGAACAGTACAAATGACAACAAAAGACGGTGCAGCATACTTAGATAGAATTGCACAGTCACTACTTCATCAAGGATTCAGAAGACAAGTTTATGTTACTTTACATGGACCAGCATATTTAACAGTTGGTCCAATGATCCGCGACTTTTTTGACCGTACCAAAGCACCTATTCTTTATATGGACTTAATGGTGACGATTGGAACCGTGAAAGACTTATCGTTTAACTTCTTTGAGAAATTCAATGATATGGCGATAGGTGCCTATGACATCTTAGGTAGATTGGAAGATGTTCCACTTAACGTACCAGAGTCCAAATCTGTTAGCTATGATGTGGAAAAAGTAATGAAAGCAAATGCGGACCATCCAGCATCGCCCCTTGGAAAATATGCACTACAATCCGGTGCGGTTGGCTATTATTTTGACCATGCTTCCGACCACTTATATACACCATTATTGAAAACGGCAGATGAACGTGAAGGCTATGCCAAATCTGGTGTCGCAGCGATCAATGAAATTGTTGAGGGGTTAGATATGGTTACTGTTGTGAAGCAATTGAGGGAATTGGATGAATATACGCAAAATGTTAGTATGAAGCGATATGGGGAGTGGCTTCCGAGGTAAGTTTCAGGGACCGTAAATAATACGAACGGGTTCCGTTACCTAGCGCAAACATTAAAAATATAAGTGAAAGTGACTATCAAATTGTATGCTGATTTGGTAGTCATTTTTTGTTACAAATGATTGCGCAATTTAGTGTGCGTTTTATTATAAGAAAATGCACGAAATAGGAGGATTGCTAAAAAGCAATGACAACTGATTAATTGAAACACGTTTTTTCTTATTTGTAAGGATGTTGCCTGTTAGTTGGAGTGATATCGCCATTCTCCATTGCTTCTTCTGGTGTGTAATCTTTGGGGACTTTACTCGTTTGTTTTTCTCCAAAATTTTTAATTTGCTGTTCAAATGTAAGATTGCTTCCTCCATTACTTTTATTATCTTCATCCAACGACTTTCCATTAAAATTAACGATTAGGAATAGAACTAATCCACTAATCAAAGTTACTAAGACAACTTTTTTACTTTTAAAATCTAACCATTTGCCTACTCTCCTTAGCAATGCTGTTACTGATACTTTATGACAACGTATAAGACCTTATTCATCAAACTGGTGCGTTTCTACAATAAGTAGAGAAGCTCTTTGACTAATGTGTAGTAGTTCAATATTAGACAATGGATACAGATGAAAATCAGATTATTTAGTAAAACCTTGGAAGCATCGCATCTAATGTTGTATACTTATTTACTTAGCAACTCTATTGAAAAAGGCAAAATTATCGAAAGGTAATGACGCAAAATCACAGATCTAAAGCATTAAGCAACGATGGCTGGATTACCGAAAGGAGTAACGAAAGAAATTGAAAAGAAAAGGTTTTTACTACTTAATAATTATTTTATTTACGTTTTCCCCTGTTGTCATAGACACGATTTTAACGGATGAAGCGAATAGACATTATCCTAGGACTTGGAATCTCTTTCTAATTCCGACTATCATGATAGTTTATATGTATCCGAAATGGAAAGTAATTATAGGAGCTAGCATCTTTTACACTGCTTTGAAGTTCACAACAGAGGTTACGCAGAGAACTAGCATCGAGACAAATCTGATGATCGAACTTATCTTTGGTTCAATGATTAATTGGTCCGTCACTGTATTTGTTGGGTATTTCATAATTAAATCTTCCAACTTGTTAAAAGAAGTGGAAGAATTGACTATTACCGATGCGTTAACTGGAATTTATAATCGAAGGTATTTTGATTTTTTTATGGAAAAAACGATTCCTTTTAGTAAAAAGAATAACAATCCTCTAATTTTTTTGTTGTTAGATATAGACCATTTCAAGAAAGTTAATGATCATTACGGTCATCAATGTGGGGACGAAGCACTTAAGCATATTTCAAATATGATTGGAAGTAATGTAAGAAACTCAGATGCTTTTGTTCGTTTTGGAGGGGAAGAATTCGCAGTTATTATGCCAAACACCGACGCTGAAGAAGGACTAATCCTAGCAGAACGTATACGTGAGTCTATAGAAAAATCGGATTTTACTTATAACAACGAACGCATCCATTTTACAATCAGCATTGGAGTATCTTCTTACAGTGGAGAGGAAGTAGAAACGTTTATCGAAAAGACCGATAATGCGTTATAAAAAGCAAAAGAAAACGGTAGAAATCAGATAGCAATTTTTAATTGATATTAAATATTGGAGCTTATTATTTTAAAGTAAACCTCTATTTTGTACTAACGGTGTACTTTGCTTCAAGAAGAGTACGAAATAGAAGTGTATGGTCCTTATGAAGAGATATTGTTACTAGTAAATGATTGAAAGCATCCCTATGGTACTTTTTAGGCAATCGGATTAGTTAAGTATATTTTCTTTCTTAAAAGAAGCTGAGTAATCACTAACTGGTGCATTAGCTTAACACAAATCAAAAAATCGGTTCCTATCGTGTTAGGAACCGATTTCTATGTTGTAATCTGCTTAACGTTGTGTAAATCCGCATTTTCCTGACGCTACCCTATTAAAGAGAAGGTGATTTGATCCATAATCTACCACCTTCTAAGCAATTTATTTTGATTTCAAGTTATTAGAAGCTAAGATATATTGTGTATCAATTAGATACATGGAAGTGAAAATCTTATGTTAGAGTTTTTATCAAGCTCTGGAGAGAAGGAATGACTTCTTAGGAAGAAACTAATACTAGAGCTTGCAAATATATTTCGTAAAAGGGAGTGCTATTCATGCGTGCAGTTGTCATCAATGAATATGGTAGTAAAAATGTGTTGGTGGAGCAGGAGCTACCGAAACCAGAAATAAAAGCAAACCAAGTACTTGTTGAGGTTTATGCAACTTCCATTAATCCGATTGATTGGAAGCTTCGTGCGGGTTACTTAAAGCAGATGCTTGATTGGACATTCCCAATTATCCTTGGCTGGGATGTTGCTGGTAAGATCGTTGAAGTTGGAAGTGAAGTGACGTATTTTCAGGTCGGGGATGAAGTTTTTGCACGACCGGATACTACCGCTGAAGGTACTTATGCGGAATTTACGACTGTGGATGAGGAATTGCTTGCGAAAAAGCCTAGCAACCTGACATTTGAAGAAGCTGCCTCTATTCCATTAGCAGGTTTAACCGCTTGGCAGTGTTTAGTGGATAATACAAAAGTCAAGCAAGGAGATAAAGTACTCATCCATGCTGGAGCTGGTGGTGTAGGAAGTTTGGCCATTCAAATGGCAAAACATTTGGGTGCCTATGTCGCTACAACAGCGAGTGAAAAAAATGAAGCATATGTAAAAGAGCTAGGTGCAGATGAATTCATTAATTACCGCATACAACAATTTGAAGAAGAATTAAGTGATTATGATGTAGTCATTGATACAATGGGCGGCGACATTTTAAATAAAAGCTTCCAAATATTAAAGCCTGGTGGCAGACTAGTAACTATTGCCGGACAACCCGATCCAGCATTAATAGAAAAGCATCAAGTAACAGCAAGCTCCTATTGGTTAACGCCAAATGGTAAACAGCTAGGTGAAATAGGCGAATTACTTGAGAAAAGAATACTTAAGCCTCAAGTGGGTAGTGTATTTGATTTTTCAGCAGAAGCGTTACAAAAAGCACATGAATTAAGTGAGACACATCATGCCAAAGGGAAAATTGTAATAAAAGTTAAATAATCGGTGTAAAGTCCAAAAAATACCCAATAATGACTAACCATCATTATCGGGTATTTTTTATGGTGAGAAATCACCAGCAATTTTTTTAACCATTTATTGGAGCACAGGTTAGTCATCTTCCTCATGTGGACCGTGGGGACAGGTTTCTTGTCCCAATTAGTTTTTAGCAATTAGGGGCCGACATCATTTTTCATTAACTCTTGATTGTCAGTTGCAGTTGAAGCAATTTTTACTTATCCACTTCCTCTTGATCCATTTCTATTTATATATTTTATAATATTAGAAAAATAGGGCTGAGGGCTTAGTAAATAATTAGACTCAAGCAGGTTTACCTAATAGATACTAATTTATATGATTACTTTAGTAAGTTCAATAATCATTCAGGTCAGTCTGTTAAGAAACCAGCATGTAAAATTATCGATGAAGAAAGGAGGTAAAAGTTTGTTTTTTAAAATGGTAAAGAACGATCTTCTCAGGAATAAAATTTCAACAATATCCGTATTTGTCTTTATAACTTTAGCAGTTATTTTGGCAGCTAGTGGAACAAATATCATTGCCAATCTGATGCAGTCACTGTCTGATCTTGAGGAAAGTGCAGTACCTGCTGATATTACGCAGATGCATTCCGGTGAATATGACCAAGAAGCAATCGATCAATTTACTGAAGAGCAACGAGAGAACATAGCAATGCAGGAGACGATGGTTCTTCTGAATATGGATGGACGTCATATTCATTTTGGCAATAATCAATCGATGGCTGGAACGATACAGGATATTTCATTTGTTGTTCAGAATAAGAAATTTGATTTTATCCTGGATCTGGATAATGAGAAGCTGGATGTAAAGGAAGGTTTCGTTGCTGTTCCCATCTATTTCATGGAACTTTATAACCTCAAAATAGGTGATGTAATTACGGTGAACAGCGGAGGGTATGAGAAAGAGTTTGTCATCTCAGATTATGCAAGAGATTATGAAATGAACGCTTCGCTTACCTCATCAAAACGGTTTGTGATTCATCCAGCGGACTATGATGACATGCTTTCAATAAAGGCAGGGGAGCTGGAATATCTGATTGAATTCAAACTGAATGAAAACGCGGATCCTCAAGGACTTCAGACGGCCTATATCGAAGCAGATCTTCCAGCAAACGGTCCTTTAATTGGAGGAAAGGTATTCCGGTTGTTTAATGCCATGTCCGATGCGACCGTTGCAATGGTCATTATACTGATTAGTGTTCTGCTGATTATTATCGCTTCGCTCTGTATCAGACTGACTTTTCTGGCAACGATTGATGAAGATTTAAGAGAAATCGGTGTAATGAAAGCAATCGGAATATCCAGAAAAGATATCAAGAAGGTATATCTTAACAAATACAGAGTCCTGGCAGTAGCAGCCGGTATCATCGGTTATCTGATTTCCTTTGCAGTAATCGATCTGTTTAACGGGAATATGAGACTTTATCTATCATCAGATTTATCCGGAAACTTAAAATATATATTATCACTTATTGCTCCATTCCTTATCTATTTCATGATTGTTATGTACTGCAAGAAGGTACTGAAACGAATTGATAAAATTTCTGCCGTCGAAGCATTGCGGAGAGATTTTAACGAACGTGGAAAGAACCAAAAATACCGTTATCCGCTTGTGAAGAATAAGTTTTTCAGCAGCAATATCTATATGGGACTTAGGGATGTAGGGATGCGCTTTAAATTATACAGATTGCTGCTATTTATTTTTGCCGTATGTACGTTTATTATAATTCTTCCATTAAATATGTATAACACGATGCATTCACCGGAATTTTCCACCTATATGGGAATCGGTAAATCCGACATGAGAATCGATCTCAGGAGGACAGATACGATTACTGAAGACTTTCAGAAGCTGCAGGAAGAACTGCAGTATGATTCAGATATTGAAAAGTATGCGGCTTACATTACCAGTTCCTACCAAGTCAAAAATGCAGAAAATGCCTGGGATTATATGAATATTGAAACCGGAGATTTTTCCGTATTTCCATTAAATTATTTAGAAGGGAGAGCACCGGAGGACGAAGGAGAAATCTCACTTTCCTTTGCCAATGCGCAGGAAGACGCATTAAACAAGAAAGTTGGAGATGAAGTAACCGTAAAGGCTGACGGGCAAGAATTGACGTTGACAGTAAGCGGTATTTATCAAGATATTACAAATGGCGGCAAAACAGCAAAGGCGGATACTAGTCTTGGAGTAAATGAAGATGCGGTACTCTGGTATATTTTGTACATGGATGTCGCTGGGAGCGTTGATCTTCAAGAGAAAATGGACGAATATCAGAAATCTTTAGATTCTGCCCAGGTAAATGACATCAAAGAATATACAAAGCAGACGCTTGGAAATATCATTGATAGGATGAGCACGATTGTAATAGGCGGAATTGCCATTGCATTAATCATTGCTGTATTAATTACGGCATTATTCCTTCGAATGTTATTAACAAAGGATGTGTCTCAGATTGCCATTATGCGGAGTTTGGGATTAACTTCAAAGCAAATTAGTAATCAATATATGGCAGGAACGGTGATGGTCCTTGTAATGGGAATCATACTTGGCGTGCTGGTTTCGAATTATTTAGGAGAGTTTCTTATCAGTATGGCCATGTCCAGTATGGGAGTAGCAAAAATTGAATTAGTGAATGTTGCATGGCAGACATGGCTACTATGTCCATTAGCGCTAATTACAGTAGTTGGTTTTACGATATCTGTATGTTGCAGGGTATCAGTCAAAGATGATTTATCTGTTGATTTAAAGAGTTAGAACTTGCTGAAAAAGTCTGGACAGGTGGCTCTTCAGATATAGACAATGAATAAATAGATGCGATTGGAGGGATATTTTTGAGCAATATCTTAGAAGCAAGAAGTATGAACAAAAAAGTAGAATTAGTAAAAAATCATGAGCTTCATATTTTAAAAGATGTCAACCTGGAAATTGAAGAAGGGGAATTCGTATCGGTCATGGGACCATCCGGAAGCGGGAAATCAACACTTCTGTATAATGTGAGCGGCATGGATCGAATGACTTCTGGCAGTGTGAAATTTAAAGGCAGTGAAATCAGCACACTAAAAGAAGAAGAACTGGCGAAGATTCGGCTGAGTCACATGGGATTTATCTTTCAGGATATTAATCTTTTAAAGAATCTCTCACTAATAGACAATGTAATGTTTCCTGCGCTTGTATCAAAAGATGCGGATAAAGATGCGGTACATCAAAAAGCAAAAAAATTGTTGGAAATGATTGATATTGAAAAGCTTGCGGATCATAATATCACGCAAGCTTCTGGCGGTCAGCTGCAGAGAGTCGCCATCTGTAGAGCATTGATCAATGATCCGGATATCATATTTGGCGACGAACCGACCGGAGCATTGGATTCCAAGGCATCAGGAGAGGTAATGTCCATTCTTGCAGAGATTAATAAACAAGGCACAACAATCATGATTGTTACGCATGATGCAAAGGTGGCAGCAAAAACGGAAAGAGTATTATTTATGGTAGATGGGGATATTGTGGCACAGAAGAAAATGCGTAAATACGACGAGCAGGATCGCGACATAAAGGTAAGAGAAGAAATCTTGATGAAATGGTTAGTGGAAAATGGGTTCTAATCTTTTAGTGGCATTCGACATGAATTTCAAGTGGGAAAATTATGAGGGTTCTCGAAATTATAGGAATAGGACTAAATAAATACTATTATAAAATAGAGGTGCAAATCATCATGTGATTTACACCTCTATCTTTTGTATTATTTAGATACTCACCATTTTCCTTCTCAATTAATACATAAGTTAAGTTCAATGAAGAGTCTGTTCATGTAGCTTCTACAGTAGGAAGTATTTTTTCATTAACCCCTTTCACAATGAGGCATACTGTTAATGTCATTTCAAAAGAAGCTATGGGGAGTGCCAGCAACCCTCCCAAAGACGTATTTCACACCGAAATAACAACCTTGCCCATCGCATGCCCTTCTTCCAAATAGTGAAAAGCATTTTGAATATCACTAAGCTTATAGCTCGCATCAATTATCGGTTTTACCTTTTCCACTTCAATCAGCTTTCTTAACTCCTCTAAATCTGCTTGACTAGCCTTCTGCATCAGATTTGTCATTTTCTTCTTCCCTGCCATCGAGTGCAATGGTGCAAAAAGTGCAAAAAGCATCGCTTTGTTTAACTGATTATCAGATCCTCCAATCATCACGTATCTTCCATTCGGACGTAACGCACGTTTATAGACAGATAGTGGATAATAGCCGTTCACCGCAATAATTAAGTCATACTGCTCTTCGTGATCGGTAATATCCTCCCCGGTGTAATCAATGACCTCATCAGCCCCTAGTGAATGCACCAAATCTACATTTCTTGTACTACATATCGCAGTAACAAAGGCACCATAGGCTTTGGCAATTTGTACGGCGAACGTTCCAACACCGCCTGACGCTCCGTTAATAAGGACTTTGTCTCCTCGCTTGATGTTTCCTTTCTTTAGCCCCTGTAATGCCGTTAATCCTGCCATCGGAACGGCTGCGGCTTCTTCAAAGGAGAGGTTTGCTGGTTTCACGACCACTTCATTCTCTGGAACCGATACATATTCAGCAAAAGCACCCCAGCCACTTGCCGACAAATCAGCAAATACTTCATCCCCAACCTTGAATTTCTGAACATCCTTACCAATTGCCTCAATAACTCCAGCCACATCGCCACCTGGCACTGTGAATTTGGGCTTTGTTAAACCAAATGCTAAACGTACTAGAAATGGTTTGCCTCGCAGTAAGACTACATTTCCTTTGTTTAACGATGAAGCGCGTACGTTAACAAGCACTTGATTCGCTAATGGTGTTGGTTTTTCTACATCTTTTAACTGAAGCACTTCCGGTGAACCATACTGAGCCTGAACAATTGCTTTCATCCATATTCCCCCAATAGGAAAATTTTAATTATAACCGATTATTTTTCTTCAAACGTAAAGACTTCTTCAATCGCTAAATCAAAGTGACGAGCAATACGAAAAGCTAATTCCAAAGATGGTGAATAATTTCCTTTTTCAAGGGATAAAATCGTCTGACGTGTCACACCCACCTCGTCTGCTAACTGTTGCTGGGTAATTTCATTATGATTAAACCGTAAGCTTCGTATATTATTGTGAATATGACATTTCTGCATATTAAATCCCTCTCAAATAAAGATATATTGATGTGATCTTCTCGAAGACATCCGAGATAAATCCAGATATATAAAGAATCACAAACATCATCGTTGGTGGCGATCCTAACACAACTGCTAACATCGCGACCACAAACCCAATGATGAAAATATAATGCCCATTCCTCATAGCCTTTAATTCAATCAGTTTATCAAGTTCATCGGCAAAAGCTGGCTCTTTCTCGTTTGCAGCCATTCTATTAATGATATTAAACAAAATATCAATAATAATGGTTACCACGATGCTAATTGGAATTAAAATGACAATCGCTGTAGCAAAAAATACGAACAACTCTGCCGAATCCATCATTTTTTCCTGATACGCTTGAAATACGAACATACTATACAACCCGAAAATAATAATGGTGCTTACCAATGAAACAATATGCTTTTTCACTTGATAAGTCATCTTTTCCCTCCCTGATTTTTAAAAGTTAACTTTTATATACATATTGTAAAATGAAACTTACATGAAGTCAAGTATATTTTACATTAGGTCCATGGGTAGGTCCATGGGTAGGTCCATGGGGACAGGAACCATGGACCTTCATACCACTTATATACACCACTACTGAAAACGGCGATGGACGTAAAGCCTATGCTAAATCTGGTATTGCACAATCAATGAAATTGTTGAAGGATTAAATGTGGCTACTGTTGTGAAACAATTGAGGGATTTGGATGAATATACGGAAAATGTTAGTATGAAGCGATATGGGGAGTGGCTTCCGAGGTAAGTTTCAGGAACGGTTAATAATACCGTTCCTTTTTATTTACTTCATTTTGATCATTCATGTGACAGTTGGAAGAGGTTCCTTGTTCCAAAGTATTTAGGTTAAGTATGGGCCAAGGAACCTGTCCCCGTGGACCTCATAATTTTAGGTTAACTGCGCGCCTTGCAGTTTACATAGAAATATGCAACGATTAATAATAAAAACATAAGATGGATGGTGCTGGTATGGTTGGTATGGGGCAGCGGACACTGAAAACTGCTATAGGAGCAGGGCTGGCAATTTGGATTGCGAGTTTAATGAATTTGGGATTTGCTACATTTGCGGCTATTATCGTCATCATGTGTATTGAGAAGACGAAGAAAAAGACATTACATACGATTCAAAAAAAGTTTTTCGCCTCTATTTTATCTATGTTTCTAGGTGGTTTGATTTTTGAACTATTTGGTTATAATCCATTCGTATTTTCCATTTTTATTGTACTGTTTGTACCAATCCTTGTAAAACTACATATCCAGGGTGGTTTTATCACGAGTATGGTAGTCGTTTTACATATTTATACGGTAAAAGATGTCAACGGGGAAATCTTTTTAAATGAGTTTTATATTATCGTCATAGGAATGGGTATTGCTTTAATCGTTAACAGTTTCATGCCTAATTTTAAGAAAGATATTGAAACACATAAAAAGCATATTGAACAAAAATTTTCAATTATTCTCTACGAATTCTCTGCGTTTTTAAGAGATAGAGAGCGAGAGTGGGACGGGAAAGAGATACTCGAGGCAGGAGAGATCATTAATGAGTCCAAGAGCGTTGCCATTCAAGATGTAGAAAATCATCTACTAAGAAAACAAAATAAAGATTATTATTATCTGGAAATGCGAGAGAACCAACTGGAACGACTACAACAAATGACACAAGTTGTCGCTAATGTGTCTTCATTCGAAATTCATGTTGAACAGAAGGAAATGTTTGCAAACTTCTTAGCGTATTTAAGTGAAAATGTCCATGCAAAAGATACAACGGAGATTTCCTTGGAAAAGTTAGAAGAATGTAAAGCAGAAATTCGTGTAACGGAACTGCCAACAACGAGAGACGAATTCGAAATAAGAGCGAATTTATTTTATTTAATCTATGAAATAGAAAATTACTTAAAGATAAAAAAGAAGCTTTTTGCTAAAAAGGGAATAAAGGATCGGTCTCCTACGACGCTAAGGTAATCCTTTGCAAGTGGACCGTGTGGAGAGGTATTTTTCCTTGATGGTTAAAATCTCCAAAAAGGTTAGTTTCTAAACATTAGAAACTAACCTTTTTTATTGTTATATTGATATAAATCATTCAAACAATCATTTGACTATTTATTTATTAAGTCGTACCATAAGAAGTGAAATTATTATTCAAAAGAACATTTGAATAATAATGCGCCTACAACTAGATTTTCGATTTATCAATATTTTAGGTAAATGATACTTTTAGTCTGATGTATTACATTTTTAAAAAATTTGTTATATATTCAAACAATCATGTGACCATTTGTTTAAACTGGAATATATTATAAGTAATTACAATATACAAATAAGCATTTGAATAAAAGGAGGATCATAATGGCTAAAGATATTTGTGAAGTTACCTGTATTAACGAAGAGAAAGTAAATCGAGCTAAAAATGACCTAGCGAAACAGAATCCAATGGAAGTAGCTAAAGTTTTTAAGGCTCTGTCAGATGATACAAGGGTTAAAATTGCTTATGTCCTGTCTTTAGAAGGAGAGTTATGTGTTTGTGATGTGGCAAATATTATAGAATCTTCAAATGCTACGGCATCTCACCATTTAAGATTATTGAATCATCTAGGCATAGCAAAATACCGAAAAGAAGGTAAGTTGGTCTATTATTCATTAGATGATGAGCATGTTAAGCACCTCATTCAAACAGCCTTCGAACATCAGAAGGAGGTAATGAAACTTGGATAGTACAACAAAAAACTTACCAGAAGATAAACATGTTTATCGTGTAGAAGGTTTCTCCTGCGCAAACTGTGCTGGAAAATTTGAGAAGAACGTAAAACAAATACAAGGGGTCCAGGATGCGAAAGTCAATTTCGGTGCTTCCAAAATTGATGTCTTCGGCAGTGCAAGCATTGAAGAGCTGGAAAAGGCTGGTGCTTTTGAGAATCTTAAAGTGGCACCAGAGAAAACTAGAAGACGGGTCGAACCTGTTGTAATGGAAGATAAAAATGTTTACCGTGTTGAGGGATTTTCCTGTGCAAACTGCGCTGGAAAGTTTGAAAAAAATGTAAATCAAATATCAGGAGTTCAAGATGCCAAAGTAAACTTTGGAGCTTCAAAAATTGATGTTTATGGAAGTGCATCAGTGGAAGAACTTGAAAAAGCAGGTGCCTTCGAAAATCTTAACGTAATCCCTGAAAAACTGGCGAATCAATCGATACAAGAAGCCAAAGAGGACAAAAATGCTCAAACAAAAGAAAAGCTGCCATTTTATAAAAAACACAGTACATTATTATTTGCCTCATTACTAATTGTCTTTGGTTACCTTTCTCAATTTGTGAATGGAGAAGATAACCTTGTAACATCCTTGTTATTTGTAGCATCGATTGTCATTGGAGGATTTTCACTATTTAAAATTGGTTTTCAAAACCTGATACACTTTGATTTTGACATGAAAACGCTTATGACAGTTGCCGTTATTGGAGCCGCACTCATCGGTGAATGGGCAGAGGCTTCCATTGTTGTCATTCTCTTTGCAATCAGTGAAGCACTTGAACGTTTCTCTATGGACAGAGCAAGACAGTCCATTCGTTCATTGATGGATATCGCCCCAAAAGAAGCACTTGTTAGACGAAATGGTCAGGAAATAATGATCCATGTAGATGAAATTGTTGTAGGCGATATTATGATTGTCAAACCAGGACAAAAAATTGCCATGGATGGGCTAGTTGTGAATGGCTTGTCGGCTGTCAATCAGGCAGCTATAACAGGAGAATCAGTCCCTGTTGCCAAAACAGTAGATGATGAAGTATTTGCAGGTACGCTTAACGAAGAGGGTCTGTTAGAAGTAAAAATAACTAAATATGTAGAAGACACAACCATCGCCAAGATTATTCATCTTGTTGAGGAAGCACAAGGGGAGCGTGCTCCAGCCCAAGCATTCGTAGATAAGTTTGCAAAATATTACACTCCAATCATTATGGTTATTGCAGCCTTGGTTGCAGTCGTTCCACCTTTATTCTTTGGTGGAAGTTGGGATACATGGGTTTACCAAGGATTAGCAGTACTTGTAGTTGGTTGTCCTTGTGCATTAGTTATTTCTACTCCAATTTCGATTGTTTCGGCAATTGGGAATGCCGCGAAAAAAGGTGTATTGATCAAAGGCGGTGTCTATCTGGAAGAATTGGGTGCCATCAAGGCAATCGCATTTGATAAGACGGGTACACTGACAAAAGGGATGCCGATGGTAACAGACTTTCAAGTACTAAATGACCAGGTGGAAGAAAAAGAGCTGTTATCCATCGTTACAGCTTTAGAGTATCGTTCACAACATCCCCTTGCTTCAGCCATTATGAAGAAGGCAGAGCAAGAGAATATCTCCTATTTGGATGTACGAGTGGAAGAATTCTCTTCTATTACGGGCAGAGGTATAGAAGGGAATGTAAACGGAACGACCTATTATATAGGTAGTCCAAGGCTTTTTAAGGAATTACATGTTTCCGATTTTAGCCAAGAGTTCGAAGGTAAAGTAAAAACCCTCCAAAACGAAGGAAAAACTGCCATGATTATTGGGACGGAACAAAATATCCTTGCCGTTATTGCCGTAGCAGATGAAGTCCGTGAAACAAGTAAAGATGTGATTCAAAAACTTCACCAGTTAGGAATCCAGAAAACGATTATGCTGACAGGTGATAATAAAGGTACTGCAGGTGCAATCGGTGCACATGTAGGTGTTTCTGATATTCAATCGGAATTAATGCCACAGGATAAATTAGACTATATTAAAAAAATGAAAGAAGAGTATGGGAATGTAGCCATGATTGGCGATGGGGTGAATGATGCTCCAGCTTTGGCAGCATCCACTGTTGGAATTGCAATGGGCAGTGCTGGTACGGACTCTGCAATTGAAACGGCTGATATTGCCTTAATGGGAGATGATTTAAGCAAACTTCCATTCGCTGTGAGACTCAGTCGAAAATCTTTAAATATAATCAAAGCTAACATCACGTTTGCTATTGGAATTAAATTAATTGCTTTACTATTAGTTATACCAGGCTGGTTAACGCTTTGGATTGCTATTCTTTCAGATATGGGAGCTACTATTTTGGTAGCATTAAATAGTTTGCGACTGATGAGAGTAAAAGAATAGGACACTTATCCCAAGAGTTAGAGCTACATTCTAACTCTTGGGATTTTTCCAATTAGCTAGACCGTGGAAGAGAGTGAAAAAACGAGAAGTAACACAATAAGGAGATCGTCGGTATGGCAGGCATGTTTGTGGAACAAGAAAAAATTGAATGAGGGATTAAATTGATTAAAAAAATCGATATCAGTAACAGAAAAAACGCTGAGCAAGTTTTTAACATTCAAATACCATCATACATGGTAGAGGCTGAAATAATTGGTTCTTATAAAATACCCCCATTAAAAGATTCAATTGATAAATTGCAGCAATGCGGAGAAAATTTCTTTGGATATTATTTAGAGGACGAACTATGCGGGGCAATATCGATAAAAGTAGAAAATGATGAAATAGATATATATAGGTTAATCGTACACCCAAACTATTTTAAAAAAGGGATTGCGCAGATGCTTTTAAATTACATTGAAAGTAAGTTCGTGGTTGGAACAATAAAAGTAGGAACAGCGTCCAAAAATATCCCAGCAGTTAGTTTTTATAATAAGAATGGTTTTCAAAAGATTAAAGAAGTCATAGTAAGTGAACAGTTATCCGTAACATCCTTTGAAAAGAAATTTTAATTTCTCGTTAATCAATGAAATGGTGTAAGAGTTCAATAAGGCGGCCATCTAAATGATCGTTTTTTTCCAATAGTATCTTTTTGTATACTATGCCACTTTTAAGTGCGTACTTACAAAATTCATTTTATTCATTTATAATAAGTTGGCAAAGATAAAGCAAATAGTTATAAGAGGAGAGTTCTTTAAGTATGAATATTTTAGTAGTAAAAGCAAATAACCGCCCTTCAACAGAAGCTATCTCTAGCAAAATGTACGAAACGTTTATAGCAGAATTAGAAGGTAAAGACGTAAACGTAACAACTTACGATGTGTATGAAGAAGACACACCTTACTTCGGTCAAGATGCCTTTAACGCTTTCGGAAAAGTACAAAATGGTGGAGATTTAACTGACGTGGAATCACGCCTTTTAGCTGCAAAACAAAAAGCAATGGATGCAATCACAGCTGCAGATGTAGTCGTATTCGCATTCCCATTATGGAACTTAACCATCCCAGCTAAATTACAAACGTTCATCGATTATGTATATGCTGCAGGATTTGCATTTAAATATGATGCTGAAGGCAACATGATTCAATTAATGACCGATAAAAAAGCTATGTTCCTTAACGCTCGTGGCGGAGTTTACTCCGTACCAGAAGCAGCTCCAATGGAAATGGCTGTTAACTACATGCGCAACGTATTCGGTGGAGTATTCGGTATGGAAATTATCGATGAGGTGATCATCGAAGGTCACAATGCGATGCCTGATAAAGCACAAGAAATCATTACTGCAGGTATGGAAGAAGTGAAAGCTTCAGCAAATCGTCTATTAGAAATTGCTGTTACTGCTTAATTTTAAACTTTCTCTTTATTTATGAGTTGGAAAGTGTATGGATTTTCACTTAAGCAGATGCAGAATTAGATGTACCGACAGTTATTTCTTTATCAATATGTAAAGACTAATGAAAACTACTTTCAAGTTCCTGAATATGAATCCATTTTGATCAATCTATTGTTCAAAATGGATTTTTTATTTATTATAAGAGCTAAATATCGGTTTTATACTTATTTTTTCATTCTCTTTCAGTTTTGAAATTGTGGGAATACAACAGCAGATGAGATAAGTGGTTCCGTATTCGTTTGAGGTACAATGTAAGCATATGCTTTATTTAGGCTGATATTATGGTGAAATCAGAGCTTTATGATGATTAAAAAAAGGAGTGAAGATATGTCGTGTTTAAACAACCATGTGATTCTTGTCACTGGGGCTAATCGAGGACAGGGAAAAGCTATTGCTCAGCACCTCGCCACTTTGGGGGCTAGAGTAGCGATTGGTGCTCGAAATTATGATGAGGCTAAAGTAGTGGCTGGGATGATTGGAGAAGACCAAGCTATTCCAGTTCAGTTAGATGTCACAAAAGAATTAGAGTGGAAATCAGCGGTTGATGAGGTCATAAATAAATTTGGTAAGCTTGATGTGTTAGTGAATAATGCTGGAGCTCTAATACGGAAACCATTTACAGAGACAACCTTAGATGATTATCAACAGCTTATTAATATCAATCAACTTGGTGTTTTTATGGGGATGCAAGCAGTTATTCCACAAATGGAAAAGCAGCAAAAAGGTTCCATAATTAACAATGTATCGATTTCTGCATTTGCTCCAATTAGCCAATCCTCTATCTATGCTGCGACAAAAGCATCTGTGGTTGCAATGTCCAAAGCTGCAGCTATAGAATTAGGACCAAAAGGAATTCGAGTAAATATGGTACATCCAGGTGGCGTCGAAACAGCAATGGCTACTGAAGGCAAACAGGTTCCTGCTTACTACGATTCAGTACCTTTAGGACGTATTGGACAACCAATTGAAATTGCTCGAGCTGTAGCGTTCCTTGCATCAGATGAAAGCTCGTACTGTACGGGTACAGAAATTGTTGTAGACGGTGGAATGACACTAGGTACTTCAGATGAGTAAATAAAATTAAAGTAGGTTGATCTATATGAATAATGATTCGATTATTAAAATGTGGGATGATTATCGAAAAAATAATCCCAACGCACCGAAAGAATATGAAGCTTGGGCATTTGGTGATTCAAAAGAAATGGCTGATGAACTTGCAAAATTAGTGTGAGACGGAACAAAAACAGCAACAGCATCCAATTATACATTATATGAATTGGATAATGAGGAATTACCGTATGTAGGTCTTCATAATATTATCCTCGACGGAGATGGAAAGGCAGTTGCAATAGCAGAAAGTGCATTATATATTTTCATTAACTGGTGCGAGAGTAAAACAAGGGAATCATAATTTGATTGACTTCCTTTTTGAATAATGTTAGTAATATTATGTTATTGTTGGTCTTTCACACGTAAAAATACTAATTTCAAAAGGGCGTTCTCCTTGGGGAATGTTCCTTTTTTAGTTACCTTTCTGAAGCTGGCGTGGATGCTCTCAACCGCATTCTTGGTGTACATTACTTTACGGATGGACTTCCATAACCACGTTTTCTGTCTCTTTTTCCTCTTTATCGTTCGAATCATAGCCTAAAAGATTATTCATTTCACCCTTCAACATGGTTTCAAACATAGGCCCAATTATATCTTTGAGTGCATTCTGCATGTCTTCTACAGTCTCTGATTGGTAGTTTTCTAGAATTTGGCTCGCTAATACAGCTGATTTTTGATTTCGCTTTGATTTAGCCAGTAGAACAACCTCCCAATCGTTATATTTTTATTCTACCAATAAAAAAACTAAACTGCGAAGTAAGATCCGTGCGCTCTCTTACTTACACAGTTTAGTTTAACACTCCCGATTTCCATTCAGAAATTTTTTAATATCAATGCCAGAGTATTTTTTTATGTATGTAAATGCATCTTCACCGATATAGGATTCTCCATGTTGATTTTTGACTATGCATTCTACCCTGTTATTTTCTTTGTTTTATGGTCACCGCCTATTGTAGCATCACGGTATTTTATATCACGGGCTTTACTATCCCTTATAAATTCTAATTCACTCATTTGAATATTTATATTATAAATTGTAATAAATCAATCTAACCAATATTTATTTTCATATCTTTATACTATTAATCGTTATATACGCTATTATTTGCACTTCTGAAACAAGTCGTGCCGCTGCCACAGCCTGATTCTCACCTTTCCTGCCCCGGTATTGTATCACCAAGCAGGAATCTACTCCTCATTCTAAGAAAATTCCTTCACTATCTCATGAATTTTATCTGGTTCCAAATAGGAGGAATTGGATTTTCCTGTTTTTAATGTTAAATAAGAACCGGCAAGCCCAAATTTGCATGCGTTCAGCAACGGTTCATCATTCGTCAATTCGTAAATGACACAGGAAGCAAACGCATCTTTAGCTAACGTATCGTCAACTACATCTGTTCGATACAGAGAAAGATGTCCGAATTCTTTTCCGGAAAAATAATAAATTCCCTCATCTTCTAAAGTAATAATAACATTTTGCACACCACGTTTAACTATTCGTTCACAAGCTTCCTGACAATCATCAATAGTGGCAATGGTCATTTCTGAAAGCACCTCTGCCTCTTCCCTTGTAGGGTTTAACAATACGACACCTTCTAGACAATATGGCAGTTTTCGGGCTTTGGCAGGTGATACTGGATCAATGAATATTGGCGTTTTTTGATCTTTCAGTCGTTTTATCATGTATTCGATACTTTCTTCTGGTAAGTTCGTGTCCAGAAAAACAGCTTTTGCCGCAATAATTTGCGACCATTTTTCTTCCAACACGGCAGGTTTTAATTGATCATAGATATTCATATCGGCCATAGAGACAACACTCTTTCCAGTAATATCCAGTAAGGTGGTGTATGTGCCAGTTCGTTCGGTTGGGAACACCGATACTTGACTAACATCTACCCCTTGACTTTTTGTTTCATTCAATAGCCAGAATCCTTCTTTATCGTCAGCAACAGATGTTATAAGTGATGTACTAATGCCGAGCTGGCTTAAATTTTCCGCAAAATTACGTGCTACACCACCACAAACTTCTGTAACTATTACCGGATTTGATGAATAAAAACGAACCTTTTGGCTTGTACGTGCTTTGCGGTCGATGTTGGCTCCGCCGATACAAATAATCGATGATTCCTCTTGCAAGATGTAGGCGCGTCCCTGAATCAGGCCGCGTTTTGTCAAATTCGCTATATAATTAGCGACTGCCGGCCTTGATAACCCAACCTTATTCGCCAATTCCTGCTGTGAAATAAATGGATTTAGCCGAATCAGGTCTATAATTTGCTTTCCCTTATCCATGTGATATCCACTTCCTTATTTAAAAATTTCCAATAGCCAGCGAGAACAACTACCTTAAATATTATCACACTATATTGCAATAGATTGTACCATACCAAGCAACACCTTTATAAACATTTTATTATTTTAAAAACAAATGTTTATAAAAGTGTTGTAATTTAATTATTTTTTGATATAATAAGAAAAAACAATGAATTTAATTTATTCAGAAAACAATTAATATTAAGAGTGCTAATTAATCGAAACCTCATGAAATGCATTTAAATTTCTTTTGACTGTATTTCAAGGTGTGAATTTTTTAGTGCTAAGGTGAAAGGAGGGTTAGTAATGTTTGACTACAACATATTTGTCCAAGGATTTCCCGGAAAGTCCCCAACTCACGGAGGACTTGGATGGAGTACGATAGCCTTGTTGTCTCAAAATGACCAAAATATTATTGTTGATGTAGGCAGTTTTGGTGTTAGGAAACCTTTATTAAGAAGACTACATGACAAAGGCTTATCTCCAAATGACATAACAATGGTTTTATTGACCCATACGCATTGGGATCATTGTGTAAATTGGACTTTGTTTCCTAACGCAACCATTGTAGTGAGTCGAGTGGATATGAATTGGGCACTAAATGAACCAATCGGAGAATCGGACGTACCTGAACTGTATGTTAAGGAATTAAATCGTTCTCCTCAAATAAGGTTAGTCGACCATCTTGAAGAAGTTGTTCCTGGTATTGTTGCTCATCAAACTAAAGGCCATACACCAGGTCACATGGCATACAGTGTAGATAATGGTGAACATGATTTGTTATTTAGTGGGGATGCAGCTAAAAATAGGAGTGAACTTTTATCAGGCAATGTAGACATGACGTTAAATTTGTCAGAAAGTCAAAATTCAATTGATTACTTATGGAGTTTGTGGAATAGAAAGACAGGCAGTATTTTGGTACCTGGACACGATATCCCCATGAAACTTATTAACGAGAAGCCATTCTATCTCCATAAAAGGGAAGCTGATTTACAATGTTGGTTTTCTGATACGGTGGACGATTACACTACTATAACATTGGAGTAGGGAACAATATTCATTGTATATGGAAACTAGAATAACCAGTGTATAAGGATATAAGGGGGGTGAGACAAATGGTGTAAATCAATTTAAATAATAGATTGAAAGAACAAGTGGACTTTCGCTGTATCCAAATGAAAGAGAAACTGAGTTTGAATTGACTAAGCCTTATATTCAAGGGGAATTAAAAACCCCAGAAAATTTGACTATTGAAATTTTCTAACAGGGATATTGAAAAGGCTTACATAAAAACTCGTGAATTCGTAGATTAGCAGCCACAATTAGATTAGAGATTACTTTACCAAACACATTAATAAATGAAATCAAATGGAGTGTGAATATATTGAGTGATATACTACGGAAACGAGTTATCGTGACTGGTGGTGCAAAAGGACTCGGCAGAGGTATTGCCCTAGGCTTCGCCGAAATAGGTGCTTCGGTAGTCATCGCGGACGTTGACGCCGACGCCGGCGAGCGATGTGTACGTGAAATCGCCGACGCGGGGGGAGAAGGCCTTTTCGTATATACGGATGTCTCGTCAAAAGAAGATGTAGAAAGCCTTTTTGAGCAAGCACATAATTTCCAAGGCGGTATTGACGTGCTGGTTAACAATGCGGGAATCGCCCACGGACCACACTCGGAACGACACTTTCTCGAAACAGACCCCGATATGTGGGATAACCTTATGAACGTGCATCTTCGTGGACTTTATCTCTGCAGTCAGTTTGCTGCCAAAGCCATGGTTCACCAAGGTGATGGAGGATCCATCATCAATATGAGCTCTGGAGGGGCTACACGGGCACATCGAAATCGTGTTGCTTATGACACAACTAAAGGTGCGATTGAGGCTGCTACTCGAGCAATGGCACTCGACCTTGCTCCGCGACAAATTAGGGTTAATGCTGTGATGCCGGGTGTCTTCTTGGTTGAAAACCGAACTGCTGTCGGGGGAGAGTCCTCACCTGAAGATCTCATCCCACTTGGAAGGCTCGGTATTCCTCAAGATGTGGCTCATTCCGTTCGCTTCTTAGCTTCACAGGAAGCTTCATATATCACGGGTCAAGTCCTAGTCGTTGATGGGGGACTCACAGCGCAACTCCGACCACCCATTTTGGATGCGGATGTTGCACTGCCCATCAATCAGTTTGAAAAAAAGATTAGGAATCATGTATAAGCCATGTTATTGATGGGATCTATTTCGTAAGAACATAGGTGATGCTCCCTACCGAGCGCACTGTTCTAACGATTAAAGCTTCGGCTGGCTAGCGGGGAAACTCCACGAAAATTAATACGACCTTGCGAACTACTGAACCTTATTGCTAAGTTGGGCGGATTCCAAGGGGTAGCCAAAGGTTATCGATTAGATGATAGTGATGTGAATTGTATGACAACAAGTCAACGAATAATAAGGAGGAGTTTATTTTGACAGTATTAAATGATGTTTTTGGTGTAGAAAAACCAGTATTAGGTATGGTTCATTTAGAAGCACTACCTGGTTCACCTCTTTACAATGGGAATCTAGATAAAGTTTTGGAATCTGCTCTACGGGATGCACGAAGTCTAAAAAAGAGTGGGGCCAATGCCGTTATAATAGAAAACTTCAATGACTATCCTTTTTACCCTGATACGATGGAACCTGAAACTGTGGCATCGCTGACAATGATAGCTCACGAAATTCGTAAGGAAGTCGATCTCCCTATGGGTATTAATATACTAAGAAATTCTTGGAAAGCTGCATTAGCGGTAGCTGGGGTGGTTGGAGCAGAGTTTATTAGGCTTAATATCCTTACTGATGCGTATATAACTGACCAAGGATTTATCAACGCTGAAGCACACTTAGTAATGAGGTATCGAAAACATCTTGGTCTGGAACATGTCAAGGTCTTCGCAGATATTCAAACAAAACATGCTGCTCCAATAGCGCCTCGACCTTTGGGGGTTTTGGCACGAGATACAGCTTATCGTGGGATGGCTGACGCACTAATCTTGGCCGGAGAGGAGTCGGCAGATCCTCCCACAGTAGAAAACTTAAAGGCAGTTAGAGAAGCAGTACCTGATGTGCCTATCATTATTGGAAGTGGAATGAAAGTCGAGACCGCAAATCTTCTTAAATATGCTGATGGGGCAGTTTTTGGATATGGTTCCAAGATTGACGATATAATGACAAATCCAGTTGATGAGGATAAAACGCGTCGCTTCTGTGAAGGGGTGGACAGGGAAAGACAAAATAGCAACAAAGTCACAGTTTAAACAAGATTTATATAAGGGGCTAATTTTGCCCCCTTATATAAGTTAAAACCTTTACTAAAAGAAGAGCTGGTATTAAAAGAACAATGAAATTAAATATCTAAAAATATTTAATTTGGTGGCATTTGTGGTTTTTTTTGTGTATCATGATGATGCTTTTATATTTTGTAGAACCGACAATAAATTTACTTATATAGGGGGAAATTAATATGGTGGAACGAGTAATTATTGACACTGATCCTGGTACTGACGATCTTGCAGCAATCTACCTTGCGCTCACGTCCCCGGAAATCCATATCGAAGCTTTGACGACAGTATTTGGGAATATAGAGGTGGAAACTTCGACATACAATGCTCTTTCTTTACTTGAAGTGGCTGAAAGAACTGATATTCCCGTCTACCGAGGGGCTGGCAAACCCCTTGTACGTCAACCAAACTTTGCCAAACACATTCATGGAGACAACGGCCTTGGTGGCGTTGAGCGCCCTAAGCCTACTGTTTCAGAGTCGAAGAAAAATGCTGCATTGGAGATCTTGAGGCGTTGTAACGAGGCACCTAACGAAATCACCATTATAGCATTAGGACCTGTAACCAACGTGGCGCTCGCACTATCCATCGACCCAGGTCTCGCACAGAAGGTGAAAAGAATTATTGTCATGGGCGGCGCAGTCCGTGTTGGTGGAAATGTTACCCCTGTGGCGTCAGCTAATATAGCCAATGATCCGGAAGCCGCACGCGTGGTGTACGAGTCGGGGGCGCCAATCGTTCAGGTGGGTCTCGATGTTTGTTCAAAGGTGAAGATTTCGAACGAAAACCTTGATCGTATTAAGGCATCGAGTACTCGCCCCGGAGATTTCCTTCTAGGAGCTACCAAATTCCGTCGGAAGGCATACATCACCTCGCTACAAGTCGAAGAAGCGGAGTCAGGCGTTTTTTACAACGACGTCCCTGCCGTAGCTTATGCACTTTGGCCTGAACTCTTTGAGGTGCAGCCGGCTTTTGTGTCAATTGAGACGTCGGGTTTGCTGACATCGGGTCAGACCGTAACAGAATTTACGGGACAGTGGGGTAATCCCGACCCCAATACCTCGATTCTTATGGGAGTTGATGGGGAGAGAGTGGCAAACCGTTTTGCCGATCGGATTTCTACATTCAAAGCTCTAGCTCGATAGGCCCACCAGAAAAAGAACCAGAATGCGACTTTTGGTATTCAAAGCGTGAATCTTTCATCTTGTTCCACAGAGGCTAGATGCCCCTAGTGAAATTTAAACAGAAAACTTTATCCTTTTGGAACTAAACAGGATGATAAAATACAGGCGATTCGGAATCAATTAAAGAAAAGAATGGAAAACAGTATTTTTAGTCGTCTCTTTTCTATTAATATATTTAGTCGATAAAGGGGTGGCGTGATGTCAATACTAATTAAAAATGCGACTATTATCACAATGGATGATAAAGTAGGTACTATTCAAGGCAGTGTTTTGGTGGATAATGGAATCATAAAAGAGGTTATCCCACATTATCCCGGGAGTGAACCACCAATTCGTGCCAAGGAAACAATCGATGGATCCGAAATGATAGTAATGCCTGGTATGACAAACGCCCATTATCATTCCTATTCAAATATGTTAAAAGGGACTACCAGCCATTTACCGTTAGAAATATGGTCGCTGTATACAACGGCATATGGACATTCTCTTGATGATGATGATATATATAATGCAGTGCTATTAGGTGTAATAGACATGATTAAAAGTGGTGTTACCAGTTGTATTGACCATTTTCCTCATGTTAAAAGATCAGAAGCTGCTTTGAAAGCGTATGAAGATTCATCTATTAGAGTCGGATTTGCACCAATGATGCACGATATACCAGATCATCATTTTCTCCCTGTTGAATTACCCCTAAGTTTAAAGAGAAAACTTGATGATATTTCTCCAGTTACAGTCAAAGAAATGAAAGCGCTCTATACGTCTCTTCTTAACAATTGGCATCAAAAAAATGATAAAATCAAAATTTTATTGGGACCAAATGCGCCACAGCGATGTTCGAAGGAAATGCTTGCATTATGCAAGCATTTAAGTGAACAAGAAGGGGCATTTATTCATACACATCTCTTGGAAACGAGAATTCAAAAGGATATAGGGGATGTTAAGTTTCCTGGTGGAATAATAGGCAGACTACAGGAACAGCAATTGCTTTCAAGACAGTTGTCCGCGGCCCATTCTATCTGGCTTGAAGATGATGAGGTGGATATTTTAGCAAAGCATGGCGTTTCCCTTATTCATAATCCTGTTAGTAATATGATGCTTGGAAGTGGGAGAGCAGATATTTCATTATATTTACATGCCGGGATTAACTTGGCTTTGGGAACGGACTCCTCCAATTGTGGAATTACTCATAACCTGTTTGAAGCAATGAGATTAGCAGTTATGCATAGTCGACAGGAACAATCCAATTTCAAAGAATGGCTGAAGCCTATAGATGTTTTTAAAATGGCTACAATTGGCGGTGCCTATTTACTAGGCGAAGAGAAACAGCGTGGGAAAATTAAACAAGGTTATGAAGCGGATATAGTTTTATTAACCAGGAAATCACCTACCTTTGCTGTAGATGCAGATATTATATCTCAGATTGTTTATTATGAGAGCGGAAATTCGGTAGAATCAGTAATGGTCAGGGGAGAATGGGTTCTTAAAAATCGCAAAATAATATCATTTGATGAAAAGGAGATTTTACAATCAGTTAAAGATAAATATGACTCCCTTATTGAAAAAAGTCAATCTAGCCTTCAGTTGGCCGAGGAATGCGAACCACATTTTTCCAAAATGTATTATAAATTCCATCATAATTTAGAGGAGGGAAAGGTATGAAAGGTATAAAAAAGGATTTTACCCTTATGGCAATTTTGCTTATTCCCATTGGTGTTGCAGTAAATGTAGTTGCTGGAGAATTGGTCCATTTGTTGAAGGTACCTATCTTCTTAAATCAAATAGGCACAATGATTGTCGCGATGTTAGCTGGCCCATGGGTTGGAGCGGCAACAGGAGGGATTTCAAAACTGTTTTTTGGGGTATTTGATCCTACACAGTTAGCGTTTATGCCGGTTTCCATGGCTTCAGGGATTGTAGTAGGTCTCCTAGCTAAGAAGGGTATGACAACAAAAATTTGGAAAGTTACGGTTACTGGTTTTATCGTGGCTATTGTTGCGATACTAATTGCGACGCCGATAACTATTATGGTATTTGGAGGAGCATCCGGAACTGGATCAGATGCTTTCACTGCCGTTATTTTAGCTTCGGGGCGTGAAATATGGACTGCCGTCGTTACTCAAAAAATATTCGTCGAAAGTTTTGACAAAATACTTTCCATATTTATTGCTTATTTTGTAGTTCGAAAGATGTCAGAACAATACCTTTCTAAACAAAACTATGGATATTTATATATTAATAACAAGAATAACAAGAATAACAAGAAGGTAGGTTGAAAGAATATATTAATGCATTATAGGTCAAAAAAATTAAGCCTATTTAAAAAAAATTGAAGTAGGGAAAATTGATGTGTGGATTTAAAATGTGCGAGGGGGAGAGTTTTATCCACATATATTATAGCAATTAGTGATTGAGGATATTGTCATCCAATTTCCCCCTCCAGTCCAAAAAATATAAAGGGAGGTACACCTATGGAAAAACTCAGATCCTTTATTCTAAATCTATATCCAACTACGAAACTTTTTTGCACACTATTTGTATGCATAATTCCGTTTCTTTTACCAGGATATTTATATTCATATTTGATCCCCTTGGTCTGCTTATTCATTGCTATGTTAGCTGGTAAAGCAAAGTTCTTTGCAAACTTTGTTTTCAAGGGATTGTTTCCTATAGTTATAATGATTTTTCTTTTACAATCATTCTTCTATCCGGGAGATACAATATTATGGTCATGGGGTACATTCTCAATTAAAGAAGAAGGAATTATTTTCAGTTTACAATTAACGTCCAAAATTGTGGCAATAGGATCAGTATTAATTTTATTTTTCCAGATTACAAAAATAAATGATCTAGCTCGTTCTATAGAAATATTAGGAGTTTCGCCAAAAGCAACCTTTGTGCTTGTCTCTTCATTTAATATTATTCCTGAGATGAGACAGGATATGATAAGAATTATGGATGCACAAAAATCTCGCGGTGTGGAAACAGAAGGTAAGCTTAGGGTACGAATGAAAGCCTTTATACCTGCATTAACTCCTTTGATTTTATCGTCATTTTCAAGCACAGAGGAAAAAGCTATAACATTAGAGTCAAGGGCTTTTACTGCTCAGACCAAAAAGACAAGTTTACAACAATTGGAAAAGACTAAGAGTGATAAATTCGTTAGGGCTATACTATTGATTTTATTAGTTTCTATCATAATTTGGAGGTTTTCCTTATGAGTGGAATAAAGATAAGAAATCTATCATACCAATACCCTACTGGTAGCGATGAGGTTTTGCATCATATCAATCTTGATATTGAGAGCGGAAAGCTGTATGCCTTAGTTGGTATCAATGGTGGGGGAAAGACCACACTTTGTAACGTAATTCGAGGATTTATTCCACATTTTCATAAGGGAGATTTAAGTGGTGAAGTGTTGATAGACGGTAAAGATATTCGTACTTGGGATCCAAGTGAACTTGCGCAAAAGGTGGGTTTTGTCTTCCAGAATCCTTTTACTCAAATAAGTGGCGTAAAAGAAACTGTTTTTAATGAGATTGCTTTTGGACTTGAGAACTTAGGTGTTGAAGTTAGTATTATTAAAGAGAAAGTTCAAGACATAATTAAGTTGTTTGGCATTGAGTATATGCAACACAAAAATCCGAATGAACTCTCAGGCGGACAAAAACAAAGAGTGGCTCTAGCATCTATCTTGGTTATGGAGCCAGATATTCTAGTTATTGATGAACCGACATCACAATTGGATCCACAGGGTACAGAGGAAATATTTAAAGCAATAGATATTATGAAGAAAAAGGGGAAAACAATTATTTTAGTAGAGCATAAAATGGAGTTAATTGCTGAGTATGCAGACTTTGTTATTGTTCTTCAGGATGGACAGATTATGAAACAAGGAAGAACCGAAGAGGTGCTATCTGACGAAAATGCAGAGCAATATGGTATGGAGTTAACTCAGTATACACAATTAAACATAGAAATGCGTAAACACAATATGAATACGGATAGAATTCCAATTACTGAAAAGGACTCTATTGAAACGATAAAAAAATTTATATTACAAGGGGTGAAACCATGAGTTTTTTAACTTTAAATAACGTTACTTATAGTTATCCTAATGGTTTTACAGCTGTTGAAAATGTCAGCATGTCTTTTGAAAAAGGTGAATTGGTAGCCATAATTGGACAAAATGGAGCCGGTAAAACAACTACAGTGAAAATGATGAATGGATTATTAAAGCCGACACAAGGTGATGTCATTATTGATGGATTAAATACAAAAGATTATACAACAGCGCAGATATCTAGAAAGGTAGGATATGTGTTTCAAAATCCTGATGATCAAATTTTTCATGATAATGTAAAAAGCGAAATAAGTTTTGGTCCTAAAAACCTTGGATTTTCGGAGAAGGAAATTGATGAAAATGTAATGAAAGCCGCAGAATTGACAGGAATTGTGCCTTTTTTAGATATACATCCGTATCATTTGCCTTATTCCTTGAAAAAATTTGTCACAATTGCCTCGGTGATTGCAATGGGTACAGAGACTATTATCTTAGATGAGCCAACAGCTGGTCAAGATTCTATAGCAATTAAAAAGTTGGGTTTCATAATGGATTCATTAGTTCAAGAAGGGAAAACCATTATTACAATAACACATGATATGGAGTTTGTCGTTCAGAATTTTGAACGTGTCATAGTGATGGCAAATAAGAGAGTAATCTCGGATAGTAATAAGCAAGAAGTATTTTGGGATTTTGACATTTTAAAAGAAGCGATGCTAAAACAGCCCCATATCAGTAGATTAAGTAATACACTAAACTTCAAAGACAGAATATTAGATATTGATCAAATGATTGACATCTTGAAAAAATATAAAGTTACAGAGGATCAATCTGGAAATACTCTAATAAGGGATGTTGCTAACATTTGATGGAATGCAGGACGCCAAGACGGTTTCCTCCATAATAATCATTGAAATCTTAGGTGATGAATTATGTGTACTTATGAATGCATGAGGACAAAGTAAAGATATTAGATAATATTAAAGTTCCTGAAAATAACAACTATTATCGGTGTTGTAACATAAACGCCAAGTAAACTGTCCTCAGGGTATTGGAAAAATAAAATCAAGTTTATAAGTGCTCAGGGAAGAATCTCTGCTGAAGAGAGCCTCTCAGAATATGGGGTCATCCCTCAGTTCATCACCAGGTGGAAGGCAGAATTCCTGGATAAAGCTGGCTGTACAGATTAATTAGGTAGATTTTATGAAACTAGCTTACTACTAAAAGATATGAGGAGAATAGATATGAAAATTGGTATTATTCATGCGACCTGTAACGCTGTACCACCTTTAAACGCAGTATTCAAAAGTTTAGCACCAGACGTAACTGTTCTAAATTTCGTTGATGAAAATATTCAGTATTATGCAAATCAAATTAGAGGTATAGATGATAAAACACATCGAGATTTTTTCAATATTACTAATACAGCGCAAGAAGCAGGGGTGGATGTGATTATCGTTGCATGTACTGTACTGACACCTATTGTAGATTCTATAAAGCCATTTGTAAAAGTACCAATTTTAGCAGTTGACTACCCTATGTTAGAAAAAGCCATTAATAACTATTACAAAATAGGTATCGTTGCCACGAATGCACCAACAGCACCAGCTACGAAAAATCAACTCGAAAAACTTGCAAAAGAGTTAGGTAAAAAAATAGAGATTGATACACAAGTCGATACACAGGCAATGACTGAATTAAAAGCTGGTAATGAAATAGAACATAATCGTCTGAACCGTCTAGCAGCTGAAAAATTGAAAAAAAGAGGTTGCGATGTAATCATACTTGCCCAAATTACACAAGCATCCGCTGAGAAGGAAGTAGCATCATTAGGTCTTCCGGTATTAACAAGCCCGAACGAAGCGGTTAAAACGGTATTGAATATAATACAAGAGCAAAAAAGTAAAGAAGTTAAAATCCTACAATACACAAGCAATGACTGAATTAAAAGCTGGAAATGAAACAGAACATAATCGTCTGAACCGTCTAGCAGCTAAAAATTAAAGAGGTTGCGATGTAATCATACTTGCCCAGATTACCAAGCATCCGCTGAGAAGGAAGTAGCATCATTAGGTCTTCCGGTATTAACAAGTCCGAACGAAGCGTTAAAGCGGTATTAAATATAATACAAGAGTAAAAATAAAGAATTTAAAATTCTTTATTTATGAATTAGATAGAGTAAATATTTTTATAAAGTATCTCTGTTAAAAATTTTACACAACAATATCAAAGGAGGAATTTATAATGAAATTAAGTTATATTGGTTTAGGCGTAATGGGATTGGGAATGGGATTAAACCTTGCAAAAGGTGAGCAAGAAGATGAGTACGAGTTTCTTGCATGTGATGCACACCCCGGACCATTGAACCAGTTTAAAGAAAAGGGGTTTAACACAACTACAAACATTGAAGATACAACAGATAGTGATTATATATTTCTTTGCCTACCAAATTTGGAGATTGTAAGAGAGGTTGTATTAGGAGAAAACGGGCTTCTCAAACATTTGAAACCAGGACAAGTTATTGTTGACTTTAGCACAATTAGTTATATAGGGGCCACAGAAATTGCAGAAGAATGTCAATCGAAAGGAATAGATTTTCTGGATTGTCCGATTTCAGGTCAAGAAAAAAAGAGTCTCGATGGAACACTTAGTATCATGTGTGGTGGTAAAGAAGAAATATTTAATATTATAAAGCCTATGCTAGATAGGATGGGATCGCAGGTTATTTACATGGGCGGTAATGGTGCTGGCCAGCTCACGAAAATGATTAATAACTGTGCACTGAACATCTGTGTTGCAAGCTTTTCGGAACTTATGCCTGTTGGTGTTAAGCTTGGCCTGGATCCCGAAAAACTTGGAGACGTATTAATGACGGCAACTGGTTCAAGTTTTGCTTCAAAAGCGTTAGTTCCTAAAGTATTGGAAGGAAACTTTGAACATGGAATGTCATTGGAGAGAGCATATAAAGATATGGAGAGTATGTATGAAGTATTAGTGAAAGAAGAGATTCCACTACCAACGTTGAATGGGACAATGCAATCTTATCAACTTGCATTACGAGGTGGACAGCGTGATTTCTATAAACATGCAATGATTCGCTTCTATGAAGATTTGTTAGATGTAAAGGTTCGTAAAGAAGGTTACGAATAAAAGTTTACTAGTTTCTATGAAGAAATTATAAATAATCTAATATATTAGGAGGACAATCATCGTGCGTTTTGGTTGCATTGCAGACGATTTTACTGGTGGTAGTGACATAGCTTCTTTTTTTGTAAAAGGAGGACTTAGTACAGTTTTGTACAATGGAGTACCAGAAGCTAATGAGGATCCAAAAGCGGATGTATGTGTCATTGCCTTAAAAACCCGTACTCAGGAAACAAAAACAGCAGTCAAAGATTCTCTTGAAGCAATAAGCTGGTTGAAAAAAAAAGGTGCACAACAATTTTATGTAAAATATTGTTCAACATTCGATTCTACACCTGAAGGGAATATCGGACCAATCTGCGATGCTGTAATGAAGGTACTTGATGTTCCTTATACAATTTTATGTCCAGCGCTTCCGGTCAATGGGCGAACAGTAAAAAGTGGGAATCTATATGTAAATGGTGTTCCATTACATGAAAGTCCAATGAAAAATCACCCACTTACACCGATGTGGGATAGTGATATCGTGGAGTTAATGGGTACACAAAGTACGTTCCCTAGTATGAAATTATCTAGATCCATTAACAAAGAAGAATTAGAGAACTATATCGAAAATGTTACAAAAGAAACAGATGCTTCACATTTTTATCTCGTACCTGACCATGATAAAGATAAAGATGCGGAAAAAATTATACAGTTGTTTGGGGATTTGAAGCTGATTACTGGTGGTAGTGGTTTAGCGGAACCATTGGCTAAAATGCACAATGAAAGTGTGCAAACTGGTATATCTGGAAAGTCCAAATCCCCGGCGTTAATATTAGCAGGAAGTTGCAGTGAAGCAACCCGAAACCAGATTTTAGAATATCAACTATCTGGTGGTGAAAGTTATTTTATGGACCCGAATAAATTATTATCAGGCGAAGATTCGGTAGAGAATATATGGAATGTAATTAAAGAAAACAAAGGTAAGTCTATTTTAGTATATAGCAGTGATACACCGAAAAACGTTAAAAAAATTCAGGAGCAAGGTATCGAATCAGTTGCTGAAAAATTGGAAAATGCAACTGCTGACTTGGCCGAACGGGCTGTGAATTCCGGATATAATCGAATAATTGTTGCCGGGGGAGAAACGAGCGGAGCAGTTACGAAAAGGCTCGGCTACTCCGGATATCATATTGGGGAGAGTATTGCCCCGGGAGTTCCTATTATGATTCCTACACACGATATCCAAACACGAATCGTACTTAAAAGTGGGAATTTTGGAGAATCTGACTTTTTTATTCGAGCATTATCTTCAATATAATGGAAGGGAGGGATAAGACTATGGATAAAACATTAGAAAACAAGCTTGATGATGCTATGTGGATTGCCCATAGCTTGTTCGAACGTGGAAAAGCTACTGGAAGTGTTGCGAATTTAAGTTTTTTACATAAAGACAAGGTTTATATTACTGCCAGTGGCACATGTTTTGGGAGGTTGAAACGAAGCGATTTCGCTATTGTAGATATGGAAGGAAACCGGCATGATAAATTAAAACCGAGTAAGGAATTACCATTGCATTTATCAGTATTCAAAAATAAACCAGAAGTGGGTGCGGTAATTCATGTGCATAGTACATACAGCGTACTATGGAGTTGTGTACCTGGGTTAAATGAAGTTGATTGTATTCCTAATCACACTCCATATTTAAAAATGCAGTTGGGAATGGTTGGTTTAATTCCATACGAACAACCAGGAAGCCAGGAACTTTTTGATGTATTTGATAATCGAGTAGCCTATAGTGATGGTTGGCTTTTAAGTAATCATGGTCCAGTTGTACCGGGGAAAGATTTGATGAATGCATTTTTTGCTTTGGAAGAAATGGAAGAAAGTGCACAAATTGCATGGGAGTTACGAAATAGACTGTAACTCTATGATTATTCTAGCGTGATTTTGAAAAATATATAGTTTATAGTTGTTTGGATTTTCAGTGAATGTACCCCTGCTTTTTGATTGGTAGCGGCCATGCACTAATTAACAGTTAATCCTAGACCTCTTTTGTTGCTTTTCTAACCACACTTAAGCTAGTTATTACCCTCAATAATCTATTGATTATTGTTTAGTCATCAATCCTCTCTTCCTATGGAGTGCCTTTCAGTATCTGCACCACTCTGTAATTTTCAAACATAATCCTCGGTGACTAAGAGCTGATAATGCTGAGTTTTTCAAAATGATGAAGGCGCTATCGAAAGGTGATTTCAGTGAATATGAAAATGTTGGTGATACGGTATCTATAAGAGGATGACCACTTCCGTGAATATAGTAGTAAAAACTATGCTCCAGAATTGTTCTTTAAGGTTAGAAGTCCTATTAGTCTAGGGAATAGGGATTCTGTCTCGGTTTTAAAGTGACAAAGTCCTGTCTAGCGGGTACTTTAAAAATAGGTCCAGTCCCATTAAATTCAAAAAATGATAGATAAAGGGGGTTATCCTTATGGAAGCTTTGGTGGAAAAACAAAAAATTAACGAACCTGACCAAAAAAGCGGTATCGTAGGTTTGGTAGTTACCCTTTTTTTCTGCGTATTGAGTTATCAACTGTCTTTAACTATGGTTAACCCTGCGCTTCCTAACATCGCAAATACTTTGCATGTTAGTGTTGATAAAGTTTCGCAAGTTTCATCTTTGGTCTTACTTACTGCATCTGTTGTCAGTGTTGTGTTAGCCCGGTGGAGTGATTTTATTGGTCGACGTCCCGCTCTTTTTATTCTCCTAATCTCAATGGGAGTGGGAACTCTTATATGTATGTTAGCCCCAACTTTCACAGTCCTGTTGATAGGACGAGTTCTTCAAGGTGTCGCAGGCGCATCTTTCCAACTTTGTTACGTAACTTTAAGGGAAAACATTAGTGCAAAACAATTTGGAACTGTGCTTGGCATCATCACGGCTGCGAATGGAGGGATTGGTGGTATTGATGCTTATGCTGGTGGCTTCCTTAGTGACAATTTCGGTTTTCGGTCGATTTTCGGTGTTATTTTTATTTTTGTTCTGATTAGTTTAATAGGTGTCATATATTCTATTCCCAAAGGCAGAAGTACTAAAGTTACTGGTAGGATGGACTGGTGGGGTGCAGTGGCAATTTCGATTACGTTAATCTTTATGACGTTTTTTATTGACACAGGTTCCTCGGTTGGTTGGTTTTCACTAGTTACGTTAATTTACCTTACAGGAATAGTTGTTTCAATGATCGCCTTCTGGTTAATCGAGAAGAAGAGTTCAACCCCTTTAATAGCGGTGCAACATCTTCGTTCTCGTCAGGTGTGGCCGTTAATTGTTACTACATTTCTAACACTGTGCGGTCCTTTTGCTGTTATTTTCTTCACTATAGTTATGCTCAGCCAGGATCACGAAGTTGGTTTTGGACTAAGCGCTACTATGACGGGGCTATTGTTTCTTTTGCCACCTGCTTTTATTGGTGTGTTCAGTGCACCTATATCCGGTTGGCTTGCAGGGAAATGGGGCTGGATTAGATTGTTGCGCATCGGGCTCGTTGCCACCATTGCTGTTCTTATTGTAATCTCGTTATTTACACAAAGCCAGTGGATTGTGTTTGCTTCTGTGGCCGTTTTAGGTATAACCTATAACGGATTATTACTAACTACTATAAATGGGTTGGGGGTTTTACTATCACCAAATGATGCACCCTCGGCCTTGCCAGCATTTAACGGAGCTGCATTTAGTATCGGGGCAAGTGTAGGTATTACAGTCGTGGCTACCTTTGTTAGCCAGGGTACTATTAGCGGGTATATCACCGGTTTGTGGATATCTATAGGATTCACCATACTAGCGTTCATAATAAGTTTTTTTATTACACCAAATCAAGGACAGAAAATTTAACCTCTTGTCGCTTTGAAACAGCCCGAACTTACTTAGTGAACGCTTTACAGGACAAACATAATGTGAATGAACAATATAAAATCTAGAAAGAAATTACAAGGAAGATTTTTTAACCCTATTCAGTAAGTTTAAATTAACTGACAAATTAGATGAAGATACATTCGCTAGATTTTTAGAAAACAAGTACTTTTCAATTAGACAAATTTTTTATCAAAAAACGTTAATTCTAGATTATGCCTCGCTTATAAGACAGGTGTTAATAAGCGATCCACCAAATACGGAATTGTTATTCGATAAATATGTTAGTTTTTATAGGATGCCGAGTAACATACAATCAGAGATTAATGTGATGATCCAAGAAGAACTAGTTAATTTTAAATCATCTTTATTCTATAAAAGCGAACGAGATTTATTTGATTATTATTTAAATAATGTTAAGTTCCAAAATGGTCCTCAATTGAGAAATAAACATACTCACGGTAGGCTAGGCTGGAACAATAAACATATAAATTTTAACAATTATTTAGTGATTATGAAATTAATGGTTGCAATAATTATTAAAATTAATGAATATTTTTGCTGGTATGAAATTGTTATTGGCAAAGATCATTTATAATATTGAAAAGTTCTATTATCAAATTTTTGAATTCAAGATAAAAATCTAATTACTAAGAGGGAAAACCACAAGCACAGAGGGTTTCCTTCTCAATGTTTAGGAAAGATGTTGCCCCTCAGTGAATTAAAGTATTAACGCTATAGAAAAATAGGGGGCTGACACAGTACCACAATTTATTCCTTCTTTCCTTACTTTAAATAAAAAGAAGAGCCATCAATAATTTCAATATCGTTCCTTTCTCTTACTTCATCCATTAATTTAAATAGAGCCTCATCTTTTCTCTTCGCCTCAATCATACAGTCAATTTGTGGAACACTACCGTTTATTCCTTTAAGAAATCTAAAAAACATATCAATGTCTATATAATCGGAATGATGACGAAATGCTTCATCACTCTTTGGACTGGATATATGCATTTTTAATGGGAGCGGAGAATGTTTCCATGTCTGAACAACTTTATCCCAGTTGATTTCCCAATTTGGATCTTGGTGATGAGCAAGATGATGATGGTAATCGAAAACGAGGGGAATATCTAGTTTTTCACATAAATAAAGCGTGTCTTTTAAAGTAAACGATTTATCATCGTTTTCAAGCATGATCATTTTTTGGATCACTTTTGGGACGTCCATCCAATTGTCAACAAAACGTTCCAGTGACATTTCGGTATCTTTATAATTGCCACCAACATGCATGACACAGCGGTGAGTTGGGTGTATTCCCATTCCCTTTAATAATAAGTAATGTAGCTTTAACGTACGTATTGAATTTTTCAAGATATGCTTCTCTTTTGAATTAATCAGAACAAAATGGTCTGGGTGAAAATCAATTCTTATCTTCTGATTTTTTGCGAAGTCTCCAATTTCACGAAGCGATTCTTTTAAAGGCTTCATATAATTCCAATCAAGCAGCTCCTCATGGTTTGCTAAAGGAATAAGATGAGAGGTTAGCCGGTAAAAATGAATACCAGACCCTGCATTATGTTTTAACAGTCTGAGTGTATTGTGCAAATTCGATAGTGCAATACGTTCTAATTTATGAATGGCTGCTTCTCGATTAGCAATTTTATTGAATTGGGTAAACGTCATTTTTTGCGACGGGGATGCATTTTTAAGTTCCATACTCATTGCGACATAACCAAGACGTACAATCGTCATTTATTTCACCTCATCCGTTATATTCTGCAACCATCCTCTTATACATACCGAATTCTGGACCGCGGGGAACAGGTTTCTTATCCCAAATAGTTTTTAATTCAATTACTGGACCGATGAACCTGTCCCCGTGGCCCCCCAGTGGACCCCGCAATCAGTTGCCTATGTTATAATTATCAGTAGCAATAAAACGAAAGATAGTGTCAATTATTGGCGGGAAATCAACCAACTAGGCTTTGGCCAAGTTGGTTACGAATATCGAGAAAGAGGTTGTTACGATTGAATTATAAGTTTCGCTGGTCTTTTTATATGGTAGGTATCATGATCTTCAGTATGGGTATTACGATGACGATAAATATGCAGCATTTAGGGATTCACCCGTGGGATGTTTTGAATGTCGCATTTTTTGAGAAATTTGGTTTATCCATTGGATCCTGGAATATTATTATTTCGTTCTTGTTAATTATCGTTTCGTGGTTTTTCGATAAAAGATATATTAAAATAGGTACATTTGCTAATGCACTTATGGTCGGAGCATTTGTGGATTTCTATATGTGGCTGGATTTTCTTCCGGTTGCGACCAATTCATGGGTGGATATTCCTTTAATGATTCTAGGAATTATTGTTATGGGCTTTGGTGGGGGCATGTATAATGCTGCTGGAGTTGGGTCAGGGCCAAGGGATGGATTTATGCTTTCGCTCGCTGATAAATTAGGTGCGCCTGTTGGAAGGGTACGGATTATTACAGAGAGTCTTGTCCTTCTTCTTGGTCTACTTATTGGTGGGCCGGTATTCGTCTTTACATTCATTTTCACTTTCATACAAAGTCCGATCTTTCAATTTACATATTTGAGATTTGGCAAGTATGTGCTTCGAAAGGATTATACGAATAAGCGAACGAGCGAACGTGGCGCATGAAAATAGACAGGCATTGCTTGTCTATTTTTTTTACCCAAAAATACAAAATAAAGCAGTATTTTTAGTGGAAAAGATAATTTTACTATGGGGAAAATTCTATTTTTCAGGTTGTTTTAATAGCTATTATTGATTTTTGTCTTCTGCAGTAATTTTGTTAGTATGCTAGAATGCTTATTAATAAAATTATTTGGGAGTGACGAACGATGAAATTAGTGTCAGAAAACAGATCAGTAGAAAGTAAAAGGAATGAAGCGGAGGATATTCTTCATCGTATTGCAACAGACAAAGTAAGAATTGTATTTTTGCGAAAACAGTTTATGAAAAATGGCGTTTTACGTTATGAAAAAAAGCCAAGGAATAATTAAACTCCCCGGTTTTCATCATGAAATAAGATATTCGATCCTGTCTGTTAGTGCTTTACGGTCGACATCATAATCTTCAATGACATTCTGCATCCAGAACCAGGTTAATAAAAGTGCCACCAGCGTACCGATGATAATTATTAGAATAACTGCCTTGCCATTCAAGTCTATCCACCTCTTTCATTTCCTACAAATAGATTATCAAAAAACATATGAAACTGTAAATGAAAATAGAATGAACTTCATGTTCATCCTATTTTACTGCACCTGCAACATCATAATCGTCTAGATCAAGATCAAGCGCTTCTCCAACTGCAAGTTTCGCTAATTGCAAACCAATGTAAGGTCCCATGGTTAACCCAGATGAGCCAAGCCCATTGGCGAGCAGCAAACCATTATAGCCGGGGAGACGCCCTATTACAGGCAAAAATCCTGGTGTAAATGGACGGAATCCCACCCTTGTTTCCAACACCGTACTATTACTTAAACCAGGAGCGACCGCGATTGCTTTCGATAATACTTCATGTAAGCCTCCTGCAGTAACCCGGTAATCAAAACCTACATCATTTTCATGTGTTGCTCCAATTACAATTCGATTGTTATCAAATGCAAGCATATATTGGTCAGCTGGCGGCATAACAACTGGCCACTGCGACGTATCCATGTCTGGAATTTGCAAATGCATGATTTGTGCCCGCTGGGGTGTGACATCAAACGCTATTCCCAATGGCTGCATAAGCTCATTCATCCATGCACCAGTAGCAGCAATTACACCGTCTGCATGGTACTCTTTATCTTGAACTGTTACACCGGTAATGTTCGTTTCTTCATATAAGAGAGTGGCATCTCCCTCGATTACTTGAGCTCCACGTTTTTTGGCTGCGCGAAGTAGTGCGTTTCGCAATTTACGTCCATCCACTCTGGCAGCGCCACTAACATATAAAGAACGATATTCGTCAGATAAAAGGGGAAACATGGATTTCGTTTGTGCCGTGTTCTGTAGGATGACCTCGCCAATTTCAGGCGCATCCTCCCGCCGTTTTATAGCACGATCCCGCATGGCTATAAGCTTAAACTCATCGGTATGTATGCTGATCGCCCCTACACGGGAGTATCCAGTATCTGTCTCGCCTACTTTTGCCAAGTCCTCTATCAATTCATGGTATATTCGTGCACCGTTTCTAGCTAATCGATACCATGCCTTATTTCTGCGTTGTGACAACCATGGACAAACAATACCTGCAGCAGCATCCGTTGCCTGTCCTTCTTCTTTACGATCAATAATCAGGACTTCTGCGCCTTTTTTAGAGAGGTGGTAGGCGGTGCTTGCACCCAATATGCCAGCACCGATGATAATATATTTCTTATTCATATTACTGACTTTTCACCACTTGCTGCATCGCCTTCATTTTCCCAAGATGTTCTGCTTCATGGTATGCAAGCATGATTAAAAGATCTCGATGCGTTTCGATACTTCCGAACGGTACTTTAAAGGACACATTTGATTTCCAGAATAAATCACTAAATTCATTGATGCGATTCTGTTGTTCTTCCAACGCACTTATAAGTACGTCAAGCTGTGGTGGCTCTGTAGTCCAATCAGCAGGTTTCGTACCTGAACCAAAAAGGTCAGCATAGTCTGCTGGAATGTTGGTTGATTTTTTTGGATACATAAATAAAAATTTTTCATTCGTTGCAAGGACATGTCCAATATGCCAGCGAATGGTATTATTGAAATAGGTGGACGTAATATCGACAGTTTCCTCATCCAACTCTTTTACAAATGTAATTAAGGAAGTTCTTGTTAAATTAAATAGTTTTCTTGACATGTAAATCCCTCCAGTAGTATTGATTATAATGGATATGAAGTCATTTTAACAGTAATTAGAAGTAGATGAAGGAAAAAATGAAGCGAATATAGAATAGTAAAGAGAGGAGGGAATACATCGTGAAACAGAAAAATATACTCGGGAGAATCTTATTCTATTTTGGAATTGCGGTTATTGTTTTAGGATTTATTCAAGCAATATTAAATGCCCAAATGATGCAATATGATCATAACGGAATAGAGCGGATGGAATTTGAATGGCGCTATTTTCTCATGTCGTTTATTCAACACCTGATTAGTGGAGTAACCATAATCGCCTTATCGGAAGTCATTCGCCTTCTAAATACATTGAATTATAATTTTAGTACCGTTCGTATGGCTTCAGAAGATTTTCAACCAGTAATCCTTGAAAAGGGAAGAGAAGAACCGCACATAGATAACTGGACATTGACTGAATCCGAAAAAGTAAAGATTCATGAACTATATTCGGATAAAGCAATTTTGGAAATAATCCCGTCTCATAAGAAAGGTTACTGTATCGTCACATTACAGGATTTTAATGGACCATTAAAATCCTTTCAAAAAATAGTTGATATTAATGATGTGGGCGCTAGAGAGGTTCATGATCCAGTAATAAAAAAACAACTACTTTCTTTTCTCGATGAAAAATAAAAATACAACTCATGTAGTAGAAGGGTGTACATAAGTTTGTATATAAAGTTTGGTATGCTACGATTATTAAAACAATACATAAGGAGTTGTCTTTTTGGATAAAGAAAAGCGAAAATCGAAAATGGGATGGTTTGGATGGACAATGGTTAGTGTGGTTACCGTCACCATTATTGCTTCGGGCTTATTCTTTTTTAATGTGTTTCAACTAGATTTAGAAACGGTATTTGATGGTGAGGATACGTCAGATGCGATCGATGAAAATGATATTACAGATAAGGGAAAAGAGGAATTAGAGAAGGTGCGTTCTACCGTAGGACAGGAAAATACCAAAGTAGGACAGTTTGTATCAACTACGCATGAATTCTATAACAAGACAACCGGTTATGGTGGAATTAATAATTTGGATTGGGAAGAACAAAAAGACCAATCGCAACAGGTTATCAATTCGATAGAGGAACTGACACCGGAGATTACAGATGAACGGTTACTTGCTGACTTGGAATCCATCCGATCACTGGCACAAAGCACGCTTGAAGAGGAGAATTCTAAGGATGTACGGAATTTACACAGGTATTTTCATGACCTGGATATCGCATTGAATGACTATACTTCTTATGATAGAATGTGGAAAGTTACGGAAAGCTTAAAGAATATTGAATAAGTTAAAATGATACTCCATCAGGAGAAAAGTATGGTAATCTATAAATAGAAATAATACATAGAGGAGGAGAATGAACATGGTTAAAACGTTGATTTTTGGACATAAGAATCCCGATACAGACACAATCTGTTCGGCATTGGCATACGCAGATTTAAAAACGAAGACAGGTACAGAGGCAGAACCTGCACGATTGGGAAACGTTAGTAAAGAAACGCAATATGCTTTAGACCATTTTAGTGTGGATTCTCCCAAGTTAATTGAAAAAGTTGAAGATGGTGCAGATGTTATTTTGGTGGATCATAATGAGTTTCAGCAAAGTGCTGAAAATATTGTGAATGCACGTATTATTGAAGTTATTGACCATCATCGGATCTCGAACTTTGAAACAAGAGAACCACTTTATTTCCGGGCAGAGCCAGTTGGTTGTACAGCTACGATTATAAATAAAATGTATAAAGAGAAGGGGATTGCTGTTTCTAAAGAAATTGCAGGTCTTCTACTATCAGCAATTATCTCCGATTCATTATTATTGAAATCCCCAACGTGTACGGACGAAGATGTGGATGCGGCACATGAGCTTGCAGAAATTGCAGAAGTGAATCTGGAGACATATGGCTTAAAATTGCTTCAGGCAGGTGCAGATCTTAGTGATAAAACAGTGACGGACTTAATTACCATGGATGCGAAAGAATTTTCTATGGGAAATGCGAAAGTCGAAATCGCACAAGTAAATGCGGTTGATACGAGTGAAATTTATAAGCAGCAGAATGAACTTGTTAATGAAATTTCCGAAAGAGTATCAGCAAATGGATTGGATCTGTTTTTATTCGTTGCAACAGATATCTTAAATAATGATTCAGAAGTTTTAGCAGTTGGTAAAGGTACAGGAAAAGTGGAATCAGGTTTTGGAGTAACACTGGACAGTAACAATAGAGCACTTCTCAAAGGGGTAGTATCCCGTAAAAAACAAATCGTAACAGTTCTTACGGATGAATTTTTAAAATAGGTAAAAGAAAAGCGTTCCTGCAAATAGCAGGAACGCTTTTTTAAATAAAAAATAAACGAAGTAAAAAGGACTTCCCTTCTGGGAAGTCCTTTTCTATAGTAAGCTTGACTTACGCTTTGTTAACGTTAGTAGCTTGTGGTCCACGGTTACCTTCTTCGATATCGAAAGTTACTTGTTGACCTTCTTCTAAAGTTTTGAAACCTTCGCCTTGGATTGCTGAGAAATGAACGAATACGTCATCTCCACCTTCAACCTCGATGAAACCGAAACCTTTGTCTGCGTTAAACCATTTTACTGAACCTGTATTCATAGAAAAAACCTCCATGTGCATTTGGCACTTTTTATTACTATTTTTGTTCAAGATTACAAATCAAGACGAAATCACTATTAGAGTTACTACTTTCGTATCCTGTATTTCTAACGAACATCAATAATTAATTATAGTATAACATATACAATCAAAAAATATCCACCTTTTTTAAAAAAAATTTCAAAACAACCTTTGTTATACTTTTAAACCTTGTTATATCAATATTTTTAGCTATCAAAAAATTTATAAATAAGGACAGGTGAATTACGAAATCACACTTTTAAACGTATTTTATGTGTTAATCGTTTCAATTCAGGATACCGGATCATGAATAATTTGTCTTCCAAATTGAAAACACTAAGTAGATGGAAGGGAGGGATTCGGTATGTCAGGAAAACCAAAAGGACCAAAACAGCAGCAAAAGGTGAATTTACCCAAAAGCCCAGCACAATCCTATGGAGAACCATTAAGTGGTTCAAAGAAAGTGAAAAATGCGAACCATTCACGACAAAATCACAATCCGCATCACGATATGTAGGTTTCATCTAATTTATCAGGAGGAGCACAATCACTTGTGGTTATTGCTCCTTTTATTAATTCACCTCCAACGTATATCATTTGGTATACTTGATGGCGAGGAGATGACGTTAATGTGGAATGATTTTAAAGAATTTGCTTTTAAAGGAAATATCGTCGATTTAGCTGTAGCTGTTGTAATTGGTGCAGCATTTGGTGCAATTGTGACATCGTTTGTAGAAAACATCATCACACCATTAATAGGAATGATCGCAGGTGGTATTGATTTTACCAAATTGAGTATCCAAGTAGGAAATGCAGAGGTCTTATATGGTAATTTTATTCAGTCACTTATTGATTTTCTAATTATTGCATTTGCAATTTTTATGGCAATTCGTTTTCTAAGTAAGTTTAAACGCAAAGAAGAAGCAGTTGAAGAAGTGGTGGAAGAGTTGGATGCCCAGGAACAATTGCTGATAGAGATCAGAGATTTATTAAAAGAGAAAAACAAAATGAATTAAGCAAACAAGCTGCGTGGCATATTAATGGGTTCCGTTACCTCCGAAAAAGCGGTGCAATTTGTTATCCTAAATAAAACAGCCTCGCTCATAAGGAACGAGGCTGTTTTCATGTTATCTTCTATAACTAATGCCAAACGCTATCGGTCTTGTTTTATTGAGGAACGAATATAGGACACCATTTCTCTAGCTGCATATGAAACATACTTATTTTTCTTTAAAATAATTCCCAACTTCCAGATGATAGGGGGATTAACGATAGGAATGGTTTTAATGAGATGTTGATCTACTTTCTTTGCAACCGATTGTGGGAAAATCGAGATGCCAAGATTCTGTCCCACCATCCCTGCAATAAAATCCCAGTAGACACTTTGATACGAAACTTTAGGTTGAAATCCTGCTTTGATACATTCCTGCACAAATTGCTGGTAAAGAGTAGAATTATCTTGAAAAAGCACAAAGGATTCATCTTTTAACTCAATTAAAGAAACACTCTTCCTAGCTGCGAGTGGATGGGATGAATGAACAAACAACATAAACTCCTCCTCAACAAAAGGGATAACATCAAATTCATCCTCAACAGGTAATGCAGCGATACCCAAATCGAGTACTTCCTCATGAACAGCTTGCTTCATTCTAATGACATTATCTTCTGCTAATTGAATCGAAATATTGGGATATAAATCTCGAAACCCTTTAAGTATTTGTGGGAAAAACAAATAGCCAATGAGAGGGGGAATTCCTATTTTTAGCTTTCCTTTTTCCAAATTCATCATATCGAATGATAGGGAAGATAAGTCATCAAGCATTCCTAAAATCTTTTTTCCTTCCTCAAATACAATTTCTCCTGCAACAGTTAGCTCAATTTTCTTGGCCGAACGATCAATAAGTTCAACGTGTAACTCATTTTCTAGATTTCTTACCGTTTTACTGATTGTCGGTTGAGATAAGTGCAGGACTTCTGCTGCTCCTGTAAAGCTTTTTAGCTTTGCCACTTGTATAAAATAATAGAGTTGCTTTGTATCCACTGTTTCACTTCCTTAAAGAGTTCTTTCATGAACACATCATGTATTATTCTATTTTAACTATAATTTAAGCTATAGTACACCGGCTGGCTTCGAATAACCCCAACCCCTCATCTTTCGGATCGCAGTAAAAGGAGAAGCTAACTCTTTAGGAACTATAGAAAAAAGGAATAGTTTTTATAAATTATATTCATTTTACTTATAGTTAAAGGCTAGTTATACTATATAGGTGAGTTTTTTGATCAAACAACTCAGGTTCGTATAATTATTAGTATTTTGCTGGGCGATTTACTACTTATAAAGTAGATGAATGTGAGGTGGAATAATAGGATTCATAAATGATCATGATCTCTAGTTGTTTTAAAACTAAAGATAGTAAGTGAAATTGCAAAGCACCAAGAGAATAAAGGGGAAAATCAGAATGGATATATTAGGTATAGTAGGGATATTGTTAGGTATATTAACAATCATTCTCTTTATTATTAAAAAGTTCAGTATCATCGTTGCTGCACCGATAGCTACGATTGTCGTATTGCTATTTAGCGGGGTACCTATACTAGAGACCTTATTTGGCCAAGAAAATTCTTATATGACGGCACTTGCTGGGTTTATTGCAGCAAATTTCGCTATATTCTTATTGGGTTCTATACTTGCGAAATATATGGATAAAAGTGGAGCAACCATTTCCATTGCAGATAAAGTATTGTCGGTAGTAGGAACCAAGAATCCGTACAACGCATTAGTAGCATTATTTATTATTTCTGCCATTCTTACATACGGTGGTATTAATGTATTCGTGGTCATATTCGCAATAATTCCCATGGCTAAACCGCTCTTTAGAAAACTTAATATTTCGTGGAAATTAGTTGTCATTCCGGTGTTTGGTGGGACGTCAACGTTCACGATGACGATGTTGCCTGGGGCACCTTCCTTACACAATATTGTGCCTTCAACGGCTTTGGGAACGACATTAACAGCTGCGCCGCTTATCGGAATCGTCACTTCTATCGTAGCAATTGTCTTTATACTCGTATTTATGAAATTATCGTTGAACAAAAGCTTGAAAAAGAACGAGACATTTAATGTGGATGAGAAGGTTGAAAGTAGTGCTGTGATTTCAGAACGTAAGCTACCATCCTTTATTATCAGTTTACTGCCTATCCTTGTGTTATTAGGTATCATATTACTATTTAGCTCGGTAAACAATATTATCATTGTTGCTTTGATTGTTGCGATTGTATTGAGTGCAATTCTTTTCCGTAAACAAATCGCAGAGCAAAGAGAGGTATTAAATCAAGGTGCAACGGAATCGTTATCATCAACGATCACAACGGGTAGTACAATTGCATTTGGTAGCATTGCGACAAGTGTTCCGGCGTTTAAGGGTGTATTTCAAGCTATACAATCCATTCCTGGACCTCCCGTACTCTCATTAATGATTGGTACAGGCCTTATAGGCGGTATTACTGCTTCTGCTGTTGGAGCGATTGGTATTTCTGTTGCGAATTTTGCCCCTATTTATTTGGACATGGGATTAGATCCGGAAACGGTTCACCGTGCAATCACCATCGGTTCTGGAGCACTTTCCATTGTTCCTTACTCTGGATTCTTGATTATATTTAATAATTTAACGGGATTAACGATGAAAGACACCTTCGCTAAAGGATTTATCAGTATCAGTGTTACCCACTGGATCGCAATGGCTGTTGTCGTTATCATGACCCTCTTAGGTATAGCTTAAGCTTAACTGTAGCAAGTGTTATGAATGATTCAACTAGAACGTAACATGAAGCACTTTATTCTAAAGTACTTTTTGTAATAAATTAAACACAAAATAGGAGGAATTTATCATGAGTAAAAAAATTGGATTTGTAGGATTAGGAACAATGGGCTTCCCAATGGCTGTTAATTTAAAGAAAGCTGGTTTTGAAGTAATCGGTTATGATGCTTTTAAAGGTGTTTACGAGAAGGCGGAAGCTGCAGGATTCACCATGGTAGAAACCTTAAAAGAAGTAGCTGAACAAGCGGACGATGCGATTATTTCCATGGTTCGTGACTATGCTCAAAATGTTGACATTACTTTTGGTGAGAATGGTCTATTATCTGCCGGGCCGAAAGATAAAACAATTATTGTCATGAGTACACTTGACCCTGAAACAATGAATGAATTAGGCAAAAAAGTCGAAGAAGAAAGTGATTTGAGCTTAATTAGCGCTGCGGTAAGCGGTGGTGCTTCAGGTGCTCAAGCTGGAACATTATCGATTATGACATCCGGTTCCCAGACAATCGTGGAATCTTTTAAGGACTACTTTGATGCAATCGGATCCAATACATTCTACTATGGCGAGGAACCAGGCAACAGCCAAGTAGCAAAATTAGTTAATAACCTTGTTCTAGGTATTAACATGAATGCAGTGGCTGAAGGACTTAAATTAGGGGATCATTATAACTTACCTCAAGAAGAAATATTAAACCTATTACAAGTAAGTACTGGTGATAGTTGGGTAGTTAGAAATTGGAACGATGTTGTTTCTGAATGGACTGCAGACACTGCCTTGGCCGTTCTACTTAAAGACTTAATCGCTTCTTACAATCAAGGGATTAAACAAAATGTATCGATGCCATTCAATGCCTTATCATCTACACAATTATTTGACTCTATGGGAAAAGAAAAACCAAAAGTCTAATAATTGATAAAAGCACTTATTTGGTTGATTATACCAACTCTCTAATAGGAAAGTGTTCTGTGTTAAAACAGAATACTTTCCTTATTTGTTGAGCTTAAGAGTTACTAAAATAAGCTTTTTTTGAATTATTTCTCCTAACTGCTCCTTTAGCTCAATAAGCTGATAGGAGTTACCAAAATGTTAATTCATTATATTGGAAGTAATCAATTATAATTAAAACAATAAACAACACTACTCCTAAAATCAAAGCAAGTTTAATTCTCTTTTTTATGTTTGCAATAGGTAACGGAATTAATGTCAGATGGTGCATTTTTTACTTTCTCCTTTTGACAAAGACGGTTACTTACACAAGATTAGGATGTTTACTTAGAAATTATTCGCAAAATAGGTACCTGTCTCATACATTCCCATGGCAACTGACATAGGTTATAAGTGAACCTATAACAGAAAGGGGATTAGTTATGAGACAACGTCATGGACGTCATTGTCGCTGTCATGCTTGTAAAACAATTGTATATCCGACAAAGCATAATTGTGTGAACCAGTACTCGGAAAGTGAAGTTAACCATGTGTATCCTTCACATACGACAGTTATGAATCATCATACAGTCAAAAATAAACATGTATACCCGCATTCAACATCTGTACAGAATGTAACGAAGAGTGTGGATCAGTATGGTGGATCGTTTAATGTACCAGCTACAGGACCAGGTGCTCAAGTAGCGGGAGCAATGTCACCGGGATATGGTCCAGGTCAAGTAGCAGGAGCAATGCAACCAGGTTATGGCCCAGGTCAAGTAGCAGGAGCAATGCAACCAGGTTATGGTCCAAATCAAGTAGCAGGAGCAACGCAACCAGGTTATGGCCCAAATCAAGTAGCAGGAGCAATGCAACCAGGTTATGGGAAGAAACCAGGATATAATCCAAGTCACGTAGCAGGAACGATGCAACCAGGATACGGAGCAGGACCTAATCACTGGAAAAAACCGAATAAATGGTGTTAACTTAAAGAAAAGAGCTGGCAAATAAATTGCCGGCTTTTCTTTATCGTAAGGTGGTAAAAACATGAAAATTTTAACTGTATCTGGTTATAAATCGATGGAACTGAGTATATTTAAAGAAAATGATCCTCGTATTACATTTATCAAAGCAGCGATTGAAAAAAGGTTGATCGGTTTTATCGAAGAGGGAATGGAATGGGTAATCATTTCCGGACAAATGGGTGTAGAGATGTGGACAGCAGATATTGTCCTAGATCTACAGGAAACCTATGATATTAAAATCGGCGTATTCCCACCATTTGAAAACCAGGACAACCGTTGGCCGGACAACCTAAAGGAGAAATATGAAGAACTTCAGATGGTTGCTGATTTTTACAAACCACTCTATCAAGGCGATTATAAAGGTCCTTACCAATTCAAAGCTAAAAATAAGTGGTTTGTTGATAAAAGTGATGGCTGTCTTCTCCTTATGGATGATGAATTTCCTGGCAGTAACCGTTTCCTTTATGAAGCAGCAAAAACAACGAATAAGGATTATCCTATATTTATTATTACACCGGCAGATTTGGACGATGCAGTCGAAGAAATAAAGATGGCAGATCCGGATTATTGGGTATGAAAGAAGACCTGATGCTAACAAAATATAATTTTTTCGCCTAGGCTTGCATATTATTTAAAGAAGCATGAAGAAAGGCGGTAAAAATATGTATTATCCATATGTCCCACATTATCGGCAACCTGATTCACAACAACGAATCCGCACGATAACAGTTACTGGTAAAGGTACTGTATCCGTTCAACCGGATATTGCTAGAATTCAGCTTGGAGTTGTTACGGAGGGTGAATCACTCCGTCAGACGCAGCAGGAGAATGCACAAACAATGAATCAGGTCATAGAGTCACTTGTTGCATTAGGTATATCACGGGAAAATATCCAAACAACTGCTTACAATATCCTTCCAAGATATGATTATGTAGACGGTCAGCAAGTATTCAGGGGATATGAGGTTAGAAATGAAATAACGGTTGAGGTTTCCATGATTGAACAAACTGGTACAATCATTGATGTTGCTGTAGAGAATGGGGTCAATCATGTCTCAAATATCCAGTTTACGGTTCAAGACAGACAACGTATTTATCAGGAAGCACTTGTATCTGCACTCGAGGATGCCCGTGTAAAAGCTCAAACGATTGCTCAAACAATGCAACTGAATCTGGATCCTACACCAATTAGAATTGTGGAGGAAGTAACAGATGATCCAATCACCTATCAAACATTTGTTGCTTCTGTGGACAGCCTTACTACTCCAATTGAACCAGGAGAGATTATAATCATGGCAAAGGTAGATGTTAAATTTCAATATTAAATAAGTCAGGGGACGTATTAATTTCCCCTGACTTAATGTTTTACGATAAATAACTTAGTATTAAGCAGAGATTTGTATCCATAGTACCTTGTGTAAGGCATGATGAAAAAACAAAGAAACTAAAAAATAATCACAGAAAAGTATTGCAAATGAAGCGATGCTTTTTTATATGTAAATTATAAGAAGTAAGAGCCATTTTCCATTAAAACAATGATATAATGTTACAAAATATTAGAATTCATTAATAATTATAAAGGGATGGTTAAGATGGATTATTTAATTCGTAAAATGAAAAAAAGGGATATCTCCCAAGTTCAACACGTAGCGAAAACGAGTTGGCATTCAACATACGAAGGTATTATTCCTCTGGAAATCCAGGATAAATTTCTGAATTCAGCATATAGTGTTGTAAATATGAAAAGACGGTTAAAGCACTCAACTATTTTTGTTTCAGAAGTTGGCGGAAAGATTGTTGGTTTTGCTAACTATTCTCCTGTTTCTGTAGATGGATCGGTAGAGCTTGGAGCTATTTATTTATATCCCGAATATCAAGGCAATGGAATGGGTACAGCACTTTTGCAGTTGGGAATTGAAAGATTGGGTGCGAGTGAGATTCATTTGAACGTAGAGAAAAATAATACAATCGGTACAACTTTTTACCATGCAAAAGGCTTTGAAGTAAAATCCGAATTTGAAGACAATTTTGATGGACATATGTTAAAGACAGTAAGGATGGTTTTGAAAGTAAAAGAAGGAATGGAAATCTGAGTAATTAGAGAATGGAGGTTGAATAAAATGAGAAGTAATCCTAAGTTAGTGTTAATGGTCTCTCTTTTTTTTGTTGTTGTTATTCCTTTCCTTTTTCTTCTTATGTATGTAACTACAAGTAATTTAACTTTCTTTTATGTTGGTCTGATCCCAGTTTTGATTTTTTTACTGATAGGTGCGATTCATTCGATGAAGGAATTGAAAAAGCTGAATAAATCATAAAAAATCGCCTGTATTTTTATGAGCCAATAAAAACTGTTATAATGTGAAAGAAGAAGGGGAGGGAAAGAAATGTTTTTCCGAATTATTAATAAAGCCATTAAAATGGATGCTAAAGTAACCATATTTATTGGTTTAATAGCATTCATTTTATTTTCAACCAGAATGATTCAACTGATTGAACCGGAAACGTTTCCTTCATACTTTAGTGCTTTATGGTGGGTAATGACTACGGTGACAACAGTTGGGTATGGAGATGTTTCACCTGTTACATTCGGTGGCCAACTATTTGCTATGATTGTCGTTTATATTTTTGGGATTGGTTTAATGGGTGTTGCTATCGGTTACATCATAGATGTTTATGTGGAATATAAGCAAAGAAAGGAGCAGGGGAAATTGACCTATAAAGGGAAAAATCATTTCGTAGTTATCAATTATTCTAAACGTTCGAAGGAGACAATAATTGAGTTGTTACATATGCATGATGATAAAGATATTGTTTTAGTTGCTGAGGATATTGATAAAACGCCTTTAGACAGTGAAAGAGTTCATTTTGTAAACGGAGATCCAGCTGATATCACTATTCTTAACAAAGCAAATATCGCAAAAGCTGATTCCATCATGATTTTTTCAGCAGATAATATTCCTAATTCATCTTTCGCTGACGGTCAAACACTATTAATTGCAACAGCGATAGAAGACTATGCTAGAAAAACAGGTACGCCAATTTATACAATTGCTGAAATCATTAATGATCTACATATTTCGAGTTTCATCCATTGTGGGATTGATGAATTCGTTACACCGAATCATACGAGTGCCAGATTAATTGCTAAAAGTGGTTCTTACAAAGGTGTCAGTGAAGTATTTAGACAGCTCACTTCATCAAATTATGGAGAAGATATGTTTATGATTAAGCCTCATAAAGATTGGACAACTTATTTGGATGCTTTTAATGATCTATATAAACAAGGAGCTACCTTATTGTCTGTAGATAACGATTTGAATATCTCTTCGAAATCACAGGAAAAGCTTAATGAAGACGCTAATTTATTAATTGTTTGTAAAAATAATACATATGAAGAAATAAAAAAATATATTTCTTAATTGATAAGAATGATAATTAATGATCGGATGCGAAAAAAGTAGCCCCAGAAGAAGGTGCTTCGATTTCAAGTGATTGAATTGTAGATAACATTGCTCCAGGTAATATATCAAAATCTACAGGCTAACTAACATCCTTGAACTGCCAGTTCCCTTTGTCCTTTTCTGTGCAGAAAGTAGTAGTTACTTCGCATGAGGAAAATTCACAGTTAATTTACTGTCTATTCAATCTCCTTCAATATCTATCATTTATGCTTATGATAGATTCGAAATTGAGAGGAGAGGTTAGAATGGTTAAGAAAAAGATTGGTAAAATTGGTGCTGTTGCTTTAAGTACAGGTCTGGTCCTTTCTGGGTTGAGCGTTGGAAGTGTAGATGCTGCTAAACCAGATTGGGCAGGGAAGGGTAATGGAGATAATGGAAATGGGAAAGAAAACCAAAAGGTAGAAAACGTGATTTATATGATTCCAGACGGATTCAGTTCAGATTATGCCTCGAATTATCGTGTATATAAAGGAGAAGAGGCCATTTGGGATAAGCATTTGAAGGGTGCGTTTACTACAGATTCAGCTAATTCCGATATTACAGACTCTGCTGCTGCCGGTACTGCGATGGCGACTGGTGAGAAAACGAATAATGGTGTGATCGGTCTTGATACAGAAGGCAATGAACTCAAAACGATTCTTGAAGCATCGCAAGAAGAAGGCAAAGCTTCTGGTTTAGTTGCTACTTCAACCATTTCACATGCAACACCTGCAGCATTTGCTTCACATGTTGAAAGTCGTAATAATGAAACCGAAATTGCTAGACAGCTTCTTTCAAACGAAGTAGATGTAATGCTTGGTGGCGGTAAAAATAATTTCTTACCAGCATCACAAGGCGGAAATCAAGAAGAGGTTAATTTGATCGAACAAGCAGCAGAGCAAGATTATGAATTTGTTGAAACTCGTGATGCATTGCTAGCAGTCAATGACATTGATGTTGAAAATGGTGAGAAATTGCTCGGTCTTTTTGCAGGGGATGCATTATCTCCAGAATTGCACCGTGGTGAAACAGAAGAACCAAGCATTGCTGAAATGACAGAAAGTGCAATTGATGTCCTTGAAGAAGATAAAGATGGATTCTTTCTTGTTGTCGAGGGAAGTCAAATTGATTGGGCCGGTCATGATAATGATGCAGCATGGGCTATGAGTGATGTTGCAGCATTTGAAGAAGCTGTAGAGGAAGCGATTGAATTTGCCGAGGAAGATGGTAATACGTTAGTTGTCGTTGCAGGAGACCATGATACTGGTGGTATGACGACAGGCTCCAATGGACAGATGGATCTGAATGCAGCTTTACTACAAAATGTTACAGCTACAGGGGACCATATGGCAGCACAATTAAATGAAGACCGCTCTAATGTCAATGAAGTAGTGAATACCTATACTGGTTTTGACCTAACAGAGGAAGAAACACAATACATCCAGGAAGCAAATAATGCGTCCTTTGCTATTAATACAGTCGTCAGTGATCGTGCTACTATTGGTTGGTCAAGCACAAACCACACGGGAGCAGATATTCCGGTATATGCATATGGCCCACAAGCAGATACGTTTGTCGGCTTCTATGACAATACAGATTTACCAAAAATAATCGCCGAGGCAATGAAGTTGAAATAAGGCGATTTATAGTATAATAAATTAGAGGAGCTTGTCAAAAATGACAAGCTCCTTTCTATTTCTAAGTTAGTAAACTTATACTTATTCAGAGATAGACCCAATACTTTAATTAAAACCTCTTGGTGCTTACAGATGACGAATCTAATAAGTATAATAAAGTTAAAATCCCTTATGAAAGAATGCTTTTCATAAGGGATTTCAATGTTTAATTAACTATTGTGAACTACAGGTTGTTTTATATCTGCGACAGGTTCTTCCTTAACAATTCCACTAGAAGTGTCAACTCTTTTAATGAAGAATGCCAACACAAGTGCCAGAACAATAATCAATGTAGAAACAAGAAATGATAAGTTAATGCCACTTAGCATTGCCTCATTCATTATTTGGGACTGCATTTGTGCCATTGCTTGGTCAGACATCGTGACGTTTAAGTCCATGCTAGCCATTGCAGAAGCAGTGAGTTCTTCTGCTCTTGCCCCCGTACGAGAATTCATCACCGTAATCAAAAGAGCCGCGCCAATTGCACCTGAAACCTGCTGCAATGTATTATTCATCGCAGTACCATGTGGATTATCTTTCATTGGTAACTGATTCAAGCCGTTTGTCATCACCGGCATCATAACCATGGACATTCCTAAGGCGCGGATGGAGAATAACAGCATAATACTAAAATATGAAATCTGCATATCCAAACGGCTGAAGAAATAGGTTGTGACAATCATAATCGTAAGTCCGGTAATTGCCAGGATTTTAGCACCATATTTATCAAATAATCTTCCGGTAATTGGAGACATGATTCCCATAATCAATGCACCGGGAAGCATTAGCAATCCCGAGTCCATTGGAGATATTCCCCGAACGGTTTGGATATAAATGGGAACTAGAATCATACCTGAGAACATTGCCATTGCAATAACAACAGAAATGGCAGATGACAATGCGAACATCGGGTACTTGAAAATTCGAAATTGAAGCATTGGATCTTCCATCTTCAACTGACGGAAAATTAATGTGACAAGAGAAATGACCCCAATGATAATTGTTCCATAAACAAGTGGGTGGTCCCAGCCTCTATCTCCAGCCGAACTGAAGCCATAAAGAAGCCCACCAAACCCGAAACTTGATAAAATGATGGAAAATACATCCAGTTTAATATCGCGTTGTGGAGTTATATTCTTCAATTTAAATATTGCTAATACAAGCGTAAGTAACGCAATTGGTATGACTATCTCAAAGAGTGTTCTCCAACTGTAATGTTCTACAATCCAACCGGAAAGGGTCGGACCGATTGCGGGTGCAACAATCATTACAAGCCCGAATGTTCCCATTGCTGTCCCTCTTTTTTCAATCGGAAAAGCGGTCAGCATGACATTCATTAATAATGGCATCATAATTGCTGAGCCGGAAGCTTGAATCATTCTTGCGAAAAGGAGCACACCAAATGTTGGTGATATACTTGCAAGGATCGTACCTAACGTAAATAGACCCATCGCGGTAATAAACAAGCTTTTGTTTTTAAAACGCTGTATAAAGAATGCACTTGCCGGAATTAAAATCCCGTTAATCAGCATATATCCAGTAGAAAGCCACTGAACTGCTGTTGCATTTACATCAAATTCAACCATAATGGATGGAAGAGCTACATTTAATAATGTTTCATTCAAGATTGCAACAAAAGCCCCAATAAATAAAATTGCAATCATTCCATATGGCGGTTTCTTTTGAACCGAGTTCGTTTCCACCATGATTGTTGATCCCTACTTTCTTTTCTATATAATCACTTTTATAATATTATACCGATAGTCTAGGAAAATCAATATTGTAAAACGATTTTATGAAAATAATTGATATATTAATGTTTTCATTCTAAAATTTAAGTAGACTAATGTTCTATAAGGAGAAGTTATGAACCTAAAAAGGAAAAAAATCATCGATGCTGCACATCAATTATTTATTGAAAAAGGATTTGCTACAACTTCCATACAAGATATCTTAAATGAAGCCAACATTGCGAAAGGAACTTTTTATAATTATTTCAATTCTAAAAATGAATGTTTAATGGCAATCCTGGAATATGTTAGGCAAGAAAGTGATCAGGAGAGATTGGAAATAGCGTTTGGTAAGAAAAAAGATAATGAGCAATTATTTATTGACCAAATTGCTATACGTTTTAATACCGATAAAAAGCATAATTTAATCGGCCTTTTTTCGTCGGTATCATTCACGGAAGATGAAGACTTAAAAAATTTTATGATTAAGTATCATATAACGGAAATACATTGGGTTGCAAAGCGGCTCACAGAAATTTTCGGTCCAGAAACCGAGCGATATGCTCTGGATCATTCCATCATTTTCTTTGGGATTATCCAGCATTTTCTCTACGTAGGGAAGATGTGGGTACAAAAAGATCTGACAGCAGAAGAAGTAATATCATTTGCGCTGAACCGAATCAAACCAATCATTAACACGCAAGAAGAATCAAGTGAAGTTATCTTCGAAAAGGGTTCCTTCTCTGCTTTTAATAATGATTCAGGGGAAAATATAGCAGACATCCAAAATCAGGCAAATATTCAATTGAGCAAGCTGATTAACAAAATAGAAAGGGGAAGAAGAATGGATCCGGATAAAATGGATCTTCTTGAATTTTTAAAAGAAGAGCTGGGTAGAAATAAGCCAAGAATTCTTTTGCTGGAAGGTGTATTGATGTCGTTATCAAAAAGCCCCACAGCCACGGAATATGAATATGAAGTGAGAGGAATTTCATCCATGATCTGGAGATTGATTGAGAAGATTAGAGAAGGTTGACTGGAATGAAAAATTATTGTTTAAAAACTTCCCATTTAAGGGAATATAACTATAATCAAGTACTGCTGTAATGGAGGAGAAATAATGGGACGTTTATTAAGAAAGCTAATTAGGTATGGGCCATTGGTTTATCCGATTGTCAGAAAGCTATTGAATAAAAGGAAGCAAGGAAAAAACATTCGAAGATAAATAAGAATGAAGCTGGGCTAAACCAGCTTCATTTTTTGGTTTTACAAGTAAGAAAGTATAAAACTTTCTTACTTGCATAAGTACAACGAAGGCATTCGCCCGATTTGCCAAATTTTCTAATAAACCTTCGATTGCAGGAGAAACGCAATTATTCTAGAATATGTAATAAAGCAATGGATAAACAATAAACTTACATAAGAATGTAAAATAGCTATATTTTGTAACAGCAACAGAGAAATGGGGAATGGATATGCTTTTACAAATTGAGAAGATGAACCAGCACTATGCTGTCGATGCTTTGTGCTGGAAGTATACAAAACCATATGACTTTTATAATAATATATTAACTTCGAATGCAATCTTAGAATTATTGAGCAATAAATACTATGCCGTACTTGCTGGCTGTGATGAGTTAATTGGCTTTTTCTGTACGGGAAGATCTGCTCAAGTACCTGCCGGTGATTCTTTCCATGTTTACAATGAAGATTGTGTGGATATCGGACTTGGAATGAAACCTGAATTGACAGGGAAGGGAAAAGGATTTGAATTTTTTTCGCATATTCTTCATTTTGTAGAAGAAAACCATAATGGAAAAGATATTCGCTTAACAGTAGCTACATTTAACCAAAGGGCAATTATTTTGTATGAAAAAGTTGGTTTTGTCAAACAAATGGAGTTCACTAGTCATGAAGCGGATTTTATAACGATGATCAAAAGGAACACCTGACTGCGGCTACGCATTAATTTATGTCAGGAAAGAGAATATAAAGAAGTAAGCGCTATCTTTATGTGAATCGAATCACATTTCTTGAAGTGAAGCTTTCAGTTATGGTATTAATAGAAGTATTGCAATCATCAAAGTACAAAATGGAGGAATAAAAAAATGAAGATAGTAGCACTTGTAGGTAGTAATCGTTCAGAATCTTATAATATGAAACTTACTCGATTTATGAAACAAAGATACACTGGAAAGGTCGACATCGAGATCTTGCCAATCAATCAACTTCCTTTCTATAATCAGGATGAGGAATTGGATTCACCAGCAATCGTTAAAGAATTGAGAGGAAAAATCAAAGAAAGTGATGGTATTCTATTCGCTACACCTGAATACAATGCTTCCATCTCTGGAATGTTGAAGAATGCAATTGATTGGTTCTCTCGAGTGGAAACCGTAATGGTAGGCAAACCAGCTATGATTGTCGGAGCTTCCATGGGGTCTTTGGGAACAGTAAAAGCTCAGATGCAACTTCGCCAAATATTAAATGCTCCTGGAGTAGGAACACTAACGTTGCCAGGGAATGAAGTATTCATCGGTTCTGTACATGAAAAATTTGATGAAGAAGGTAATTTAAACGATGAATCAACTGTAGAATTTATTGATTCTGTTGTAACTAACTTTGTTAACTGGGCAGAAAACGCTAAAGTATACAGCTAATTTTAAAATGAATGTATATATCCTTAGACCGTCATTATGGCATATGCCACAATGACGGTCTTTGTCTTATCTTTTCAAGCGATTTTTGCATCAAAGAACTCGTAGTCATTTTTTAATACATTCCGGGGATGCTAAGGAGTGAAAAAAGTATTTTACTACAGGAAGGATGTTTTTAAAATGAGAAAAAGTTTATTTGTTTTTATGGCAGCTGTGCTCATGCTTTCTCTTTCGCCCCAGGCTTCCCTGGTGTCTGCTTATTTCCATGATAGTCAAGGATGGAATTCGGAGGAAGTTCACAACGGGGACGTTCAAGAGAGACGCTTCGAAAGTGATGCATTGTTAAAACTGCATGCGATGGAATTGGGGATTGAAACAGAAGGCAAGGAGATGGATTCTTTAGCATCTGAAGTGCACGAAGAAGTGATTAAACAAGCTGCAATAAAGCTTGGAATTGCGTCGGAAGGTAAAGATTTACAGGAACTTGAAAAAGAAGTTCATCATGCGAAAATCGTTCATAAAGCAGAAGAATTGGGAATCGAAACAGAAGGAAAAGAAGATAAGACTATCGCTAAGGAACTCCGTGAAACAATGATTAAACAGAAGGCAGAAGACTTAGGCATTCCAATAGAAGGGAAAGATATAAAGGATTTAAAGAAAGAAGTCATGGAAACACATATAAAGTCTAAAGCAGAAGAATGGGACATTTCTACCGAGGGAAAAAACCCTCGTGACATAATGAAAGAAATTCGCGAAATGAAAGTTATGAAATCTGCTGAACAATTAGGAATGGAAACGAATAATAAAGATTCAGAGGAAATTCTTGATGAAATAATTACAAATCATTACGAGGAAGCGAAGGAACAGAAGATTTATCCGTTTGAAGATGGGATGCACGAACAGTAGTAAAGAGATTTTTGTTTATAAAATAGGTGAAAAAAACAGGCCTCTGCGTATGGAACAGAAGGTCTGTTTTTATATAAAATCGGCTAGCTGACTGATTACTGCTTATATTCTTTTTCGGTGCCACCTATGCCAGAAGAAAGAAAGTTAACAAGGTTAAAAATCCCCTTTTCAATATGTTCACTCCCCAAGTTGTTCTATACTCTGAAATATTGCCACATATAATGAGAAGTAAACTTATGTCGTGATTTGGAAGGCGATCCGCCCAAAATAGTCCTCTGTTTTTAAAAAGAGGGATGGAGGAATAAACTAATTACATACTTTAATGCTCTCATCTTAAGAAACGATTACATTGGAAGATTTTGCTTGATTTAAGTCTTTTAGAAGCGTAATATTTTTATTTATATGGAATTCTTTTCTGAGATTAGAAAGAAGGGTATGAATATGGGAAATCATCGTGTAGATTCAGAAGAACCAATAAAAAGAATGCCAATAATGATCGTATTAATATCTGGGGCCTTTATAGCAATATTAAACCAGACACTATTAGGAACTGCGCTTCCACATATTATGAATGATTTAAATTTGGATGCAAATACCGTCCAGTGGCTGCAGTCTGCTTTTATGCTAGTAAACGGAATTATGATACCAGTAACTGCATTTTTGATTGGAACATTTACAACTAGAAGTTTGTTTCTTACAGCAATGGGGTTATTTACGATTGGTACATTAGTCTGTGCAATTGCGCCAAGTTTCCCCATTTTATTATCAGGAAGAGTTCTGCAGGCGGCGGGTGCAGGTATTATAATGCCCCTGATGCAGACAATCTTAATGTTGATTTTCCCTATTGAAAAAAGGGGAACTGCGATGGGGATGTTTGGTTTAGTAATAGCCTTTGCTCCAGCAATTGGCCCATCACTTTCAGGCTATATTGTAGAAAATTTTCCATGGCGAACATTATTTTTCATGATTTTGCCAATAGCTATTATAGATATTATCATTGCTTACTTTATACTTAAAAATGTAACGAAGCGAACATTCCCTAAACTGGATGTATTATCGATTATCTTATCTACATTAGGCTTCGGTGGAATACTATATGGATTCAGTATTGCTGGGTCAGCAGGTTGGTCAAGTCAACAAGTAATTATATCGATGATTGTTGGTTTAGTGACGCTCCTATGGTTTGTTTTAAGGCAGTTCAAACTGGAACAACCGATACTTGAATTCAGAGTGTTTAAATACAAGATATTTACGATTTCAACTGTCTTAGGTATGGTTACATTTATGGCGATGATTGGGGCAGCAGTGGTGCTGCCATTATATATGCAAACCATGTTAGGATTTTCTGCGTTCGAGTCCGGACTTGCGCTTTTGACAGGAGCAGTGTTACAAGGGATTATGAACCCGATAACAGGAAAACTGTTTGATATATATGGAGCGAGGTATTTGGCAATCGTTGGATTAAGTCTCATCGTGATTACAACATTTATGTTTGCTTTTCTGACGAAGGACACGTCCTTCATCTATATATCGTTGGTGCATGCCTTAAGAATGATGGGTGTAGCGATGGCGATGATGCCAGTAACTACTGCAGGTTTAAATGTCCTGCCTAATGAATTAATGGCACATGGTACAGCGGTTAATAATACATTACGTCAGGTTTCCGGTGCAATCGGAACAGCATTGCCAATAACGATAATGACTACAACGGCAATTCCTGAAGAAGGTATACAAGGAATGATACATGGCGTGAATGTATCATTTATTGTCACAGGGATAATAGCTATTGTAGGGCTTATACTTAGTTTCTTCCTCAATGATAGAGAAACGGGTAAGAGAATTACTTTAAGATAAAAACAGATACGTTTTTAAATAAAAAACCCCTCTATAGAAGCAGAGTACTCTGCTTCTATAGAGGGGTTAATTAAAATCTTTAGTTTGCTGCTTTATTATATGCTCCATGCATTACTGGTCCAACATATTCATTCAATTTCCAACCATTAGCGATTGCGGCTGTAACAAAATCTTTTGCTGCTAATACCGATTCTTTAACGGATTTGCCATGAGCTAAGTTTGCTGTAATTGCTGCTGCAAATGTGCAACCTGCTCCGTGATTGTAAGTAGTATCAATTTTATCTCTCTCCAAGATTTCGAAGTCGTGTCCATCATAGAATAAATCGATAGCTTTTTCGTGATCTAAAGCTTTTCCGCCCTTAATGACTACGTTCTTAGCACCAAGTTCATGAATTTTAACTGCAGCTTCTTTCATGTCGTCAATGGTTTTAAGTGGACCATTCTGAGCTAATTGTCCAGCCTCAAATAGGTTTGGAGTAGTAACTAATGATCGGGGCAAAAGATAATCGCGCATTGCATCCGTGTTTTCGGGTTGCAGTACTTCATCATCGCCTTTACAAACCATTACTGGATCCAGTACATAGTTGTCGATATTGTATTCATCTATTTTCTTTGCCCCTAATTTAATGATATCCACGGAACCGAGCATTCCGGATTTCATTGCATCAACGCCAACAGATAAAATGGTGTCCAACTGTTTTTCAACCACATCAACATCTATGGGAGTCACATGATGACTCCAGCCCTTTGGATCCATTGTTACAATGGATGTTAAGGCTGTCATGCCGTAGACGTCATATTCCTGAAAAGTTTTAAGATCTGCTGCTATACCCGCACCACCACTCGAATCAGATCCGGCAAGTGTTAATGTTTTTTTCATTGTCATTGGTAATTCCTCCTTGCATATCTCATCGCTCTAATTGCTTATACTTCGCTTCAATAGTAAAAGAATAATCGTTTAAGAAGAAGATGTAAAGGTATTGAATTATTACGTCATTTACTCCACTGTTGAAAATAAGGCTGTTTATGATGTTTATTGTTTTTTAATCATTGCGGAGTTGAGATAAACTACGAAGTAACTGCTATCTCGCCGTCCGGGATCGCTCTGGGCGGATGCTTTCCGCGGGCACGGCCTCAGCCCCGAAGAGAAAACCACTCTTCTGGTCTTCGGACACGTGCTGTTCCCGCAGGAGTCACCGCCCGCCGCTCTCCCGGACTGGTAAGGCTGTATGACGATTTTAGATACCCCCCGTTAATGTAGTAATCATCAGCAACCTTCTAACTAGCTCTGGGAAATATACGGAGACTCCTACCATGAAAACAAACCTCTGAAATAGGGAAAAAAGGCAATAATAAAGTAGACGCAGCTCATTTGTAAAAAAAAAGAGACAGTGCCTAATTAAAAATTCTTATAAAATATAGCTGGCGTACTATATTAAGAACTAGTATAGACACATAAAAAAATTTTCATTCCCTGTGGTGTATAGCTGATTTTGCGATACATGGTTGACTACGGGAAGAGAGGCATAGGTGAGACACACTGAAATGCGTTAGCATGAAGGGGCTCACCAGCCGCCCGCGAAAA